>DAOSEM010000001.1:327682-655364 GCA_035363115.1 Syntrophales bacterium
AGAAATTTCATGGTTCATGCCCGGGGCGAGTCCAGGCGCGACTTGGCAGGCGGACGTCGTTTTCGAACGTCCGTGGCATGGACAGCGGTTGTCGGGAAGATGCCCCCCGACAACGGTTCATCCCCACGCCTGAGGGGTAAATCTATGTGTCCGTCTATCAGAAGGGGGGTGGCAAATTTCCCCCACCCTTTAGGTAATCCTTTGTTAAAGCGATTCAATGGACTGCTTCATGTGAATGTATGTTCGGGTCGGATGATTCGTCGTGCATACGAGAAGCAGCCGGTATTTTCCTCTGCCGATATCCTCAAGATGATCGTTCTTTACCGCCCCTGCCGCCCCATCCACCCGTCGATGTAGGCGGCGACTTCCTGCCAGCCCGGTTCGGCGATGAGGAAGTGGTCGCGGCCGGGAAACTCGCGGTACATGGATACTTTCCCGTATTTGCGATGGATCTTCTGCACGATGGAGGGGGGCAGGAGGCGGTCCTCCTCCGCGGCGATGGTCAGGACCGGGCAGGTCACCTTCGATTCGTCCACCTGTGTGGCCTTGGTGGTATCGAGGAACCAGAAGCTGATCTCCAGGGCCGCCTTCGGAGATTCGTAGGTCAGTTTTTCGAATATCCGTTTCCGCTGATCTTCCGGCACGCGGTGGAAGGAGGAGTATACGGCCCCCTCGAAGGTCGGGCGGATCGGCTCTTTCCAGGAGCCCCAGCGCCCCATGTTCATCCAGGCGCTCTTGAAGCCGGTCCAGGACAGGGGGTTGACGCCCCGGGGAAAGGCCGGCGCCACGAGGACCGCCGCCTTCGCCACGCCCCGGCTCGCGAGGATCTGGGCGATGAGTCCGCCCATGGAATGGCCGATGATGACCGGTTTGGCAGGGAGGGCCCGGATCTCCTTTTCCACGTCCGCCGCATAATCCAGGACGCTCGTGTCCGTAAGGCGTGGATCCGGAGGGGAGCTCAGGGGGATGTTGTGGTAACGGAGGGTCGGGGTGACGACCTGATAGCCCTGTGCCTCGAAGTAGCTCCGGAAGGAATCCCAGCACCAGGGGCCGGCAAACATGCCGTGAATCATGACGAGGATCGGCTTCTCACCCCGCATCTTGCTCGCGGTGTCCGCGGACTGTACCGGGGCCGCTAAGACCACGAGGGCGATCAGGATTGCCAGGGCACCGTTCACGACGTGTTTCATGTCTTTCTCCCGGTGAGGTCCCGCGGGATCCCGTGTCCAGCGGAACGGGGAATTGGAAGGATCAGCCGGCGGTCCATGCATACATCAGGATCGCCGCCGCCTGCGGCAGGCTGAGCGATTCGGCGTCGCCCTTCCCGGGGATCGTCCATTGCTCGTCCGCCAGGGCCAGGAGATCCTCCGGCAGGCCGTGGCTCTCGCTCCCCAGGAGGATAGCCGCCGCACCGCCCGCGTGCGGGGGAGTGCCGCCCGCAGCGACGGCCGCCGCCACGGGGCCCCGTTTTTTCAGGAGCGGGATCGCTTCCCGGAGATCCACCTCCTCCAGCACATTCAGGTGAAACAGGCTCCCCATGGACGCCCGCACCGCCTTCGGGTTCGTCGGGCTCACCGATCCCGGGTCGATCAGGATCGTCCGGATGCCGAACCAGTGGGCAGTCCGGAGCAGAGCGCCCAGGTTGTTCGGGTTGTTCACCTCGTGGAGGCAGAGAACGGGTCCGGTCTCCCGCGAAAGGACCGCGGACGGCTTCTCCCGCTCGGCAACGGGGACGACGGCCAGAATCCCCTCGGGCTCAACGTCCTGGCTCAGCCCTTTCCAGTCTTCCTCCCTCACCGCATAGACGGGGGCTTTTTCAGCCAGGGAGTCCGGCAGGGACGGCCAGGATTCCCCGCGATCCTTCCGGACCAGGACCGCCGAGACAGGCCGGGCGCTTCGCAAGAGCTCCCGGACCACCTTCACGCCCTCCGCCAGGAACAGGCCTTCCCGCCGCCGGTATTTCTCCAGGCGGAGCTTCCGCCAGGCCTGGATCTCGGATCGCGAGGGGGCTGGAAAGCGCTCGGTCAAGGCAGGGGCCTCCGGTTATGCCGGCGGGTGCCCGTCGTCCAGGGACACGCCGGTGTCTCCCTCCTCGACCGGCTTGGGCCACAGGACGGAGGCCAGGATGGCCGTGAGCAGGACGCCGACGATCACCCCGAGGGAGACGAAGACGGGGATCTTCACCAGGTGGGACAGGAGCATCTTGACTCCCACGAAGGACAGGATGACCACCAGGCCCCAGTGGAGGTAGTGGAAGATCCGCATCAGACCCGAGAGGGCGAAGAAGAGGGACCGGAGGCCCAGGATGGCGAAAACGTTGGACGTGTAGACGATGAAGGGGTCCGTCGTGATGGCCAGGACCGCCGGGATGGAGTCGACGGCGAAGAGGATGTCCGTCGTCTCCAGGGCCAGGACCACGGCGAACAGCGGCGTGGCGTGGCGGACGCCGTCTTTGACCAGGAAGAAGCGGCCGCCATCGTAGGAGTTGTCCACCGGCATGAGCCGGCGGAGAAGCTTCAGGACGGGGTTCTTCTCCGGGTGGACCTCCCGGTCCTTGCTCACGGCCATCTTGGCCGCCGTGTAGATCAGGAAGAGACCAAAGACGTAAATGATCCATTCGAACCGTTCGATCAGGGCGACCCCGGCGAAGATGAAGACGGCCCGGATGACCAGGGCCCCGAGGATTCCCCAGAAGAGGGCCTTGTGCTCATACTGGGCAGGGACCTGGAAGTACCCGAAAATCAAGAGGAAGACGAAGAGGTTGTCGACGCTCAGCGAATACTCGATCAGGTAGCCCGCCAGGAACTCCAGGGCCTTGTGGTGCCCCTCGAACCAGTAGACGCCCCCGCAGAACAGCATGGCCAGGGTAATCCAGAAGCCGGTCCACAGGAGGGCCTCCTTGACTTGGACCACGTGGGCCTTCCGGTTGAAAACACCCAGGTCCAGGGCCAGAAATGCGAGAACGAGAATGGCGAAAACAATCCAGCCGACCACAGTGACTGTCATTTCTTTCTACCTCGGTTATGTTTCCGGAAAACCGGCACGGACGGTGTGCCCTGCGAACTGGGAGAGGTTGTGGATGATGCCCTTCTCCCGGCGGAAGCCGAGGCCGCAGGGCTCCCAGGAAAAGAAGACCCCCGCCTGGTAGAGACGGCCTTCGCCGTCGGCGGGCAGGTCCGCGAACTCCTGGTAAATGGAGCGGTACGATACATAATCCCCGTCCCTTCTGTCCAGTTCATTTCCCGATGGGTCGAGGATCCGCACGTTGTCCCCCTCCCGGCTGAAGGTCTTCTTCTCCACGCAGGTCTTCCCGCGGAGCGGATCGAAGGATGTCTCCAGGAGGAGCGGGTGGTCCGGGAAGAGGTCCCAGAGGACCTTCAGGATTCCTTTCGACTGGAAGAGGAGCGAGTAGGGTGGGTTCAGGAGGATGACCCTGTCGCGCCGGAGCAGGCCCGTCAGAATCTCCGCCAGTTCCGGCTCCTCCAGGGCGATGTATTCGTAGGGAAGAAGCTTGTACCAGAAATCGAAGCGGTCGCCCGCTGGATTGTAGATTCCCTCGTCATCGAAAAACACATCGTGGGCATACTCGAAACCGGTGATGAAACCTGCTTCGTAAGCCATCTCCTCCAGGAGGCGGGTCGTGTTCTCGTCTTCGAGGCCCAGGTCCAGGCAGGAGAAGAGGGCGCAGGGGATGGGGGCGTCGGGGCCGGCAAAGGCCGGGTGGAGATTGCGCATCCGGATGAAGGACTCCTGCAGGGTCTCGTAGAGGCGGTTGAACTGCCGCTCTTCATCGATGCCGTTGTGGCGGAGGATCATCCACTGGATCAGGGCCGTCTCGAAGATCATTGAGGGCGTGTCGGCGTTGAACTCGATGAGCTTGACGGGCTTTCCATCCAGCCCGCCGGCCAGGTCGAAGCGCCCAAGGAGGTGGAAGTGGCGGTCGTCCTCCCAGCTGAGCCGGATCATCTCCACCAGGTTTTCCGGGATGTCCAGGAGTTCGAAGAGGCCGTGATCGATGACGTGCTGGGCCGCCTGAACGTATAGGCCGTAGAGCTCATCCGCTGCCCGGTAGTAAGCTTCCCCCTCTTCCTCCGTCACCTGGACCAGCTCCTCCGCCACGTAGTCCAGATTGTCGGGAGACTGGTACCAGTAGAAGCCCACCTTCTCGAAGATGGACGGTGGAATGGGATTCACCTGCAGGGTATGCACGGCCTTCAGCCCGAGAAGCTCCGGAAGCTGCTCGTCATCCGGGAGAAAAACCCGGCCTTCCGGGCGCCCGGCGAGGTCGACGTGTAACGGCGGTTTCCGTAGCTGTATCCGTAATAGCGGCTTCCGTACCAGTAGCTTCTTGTGGGATTGCCCGACTGCCTTTCCTCTTCCTTGAGGCGTTCCTCCAGGGGCAGGCGGCTGGCGAGGCTCTGCTGGTAGACCGCTTCGTTAGCGTACACGAATGGGTTCGGGGACGTGGTCTTGCCCATCATGTACCCCAGAAGGCCCGCCGACAGGACGGTCCCCAGGCCCAGCATATTCCGCTCCTGGCCTGCCCCGTCCATGAGGCTGCGGACCTTGTCCTCCGGCAGGGTCTCGCTGGTTCCGTCCCGCCGCTTCACAACCACTCCCGTGGTGCTGCTGGGGTATTCGTTCACGATCTTGTAGTCTCCAGGCGCCGTTTCCTCGATCTGGGTCATGACGCCGGCCTTCCGTTCCTGCATGACGTTTCCGTCCGTGCCGCCGGTCGTCGTGACCGGCGCCTCATCGCACCCCGTGAGCAGGGTGTGGGCCAGGAAAAACACGCCCCCGGCGATGACTCGGCTTTTGCGCCCCGGCTGTTTCATGGCTTCCTCCTGATCCCGGTCAAACGATCATGCGGCTGATGACGACGGCGAGGGCGATGACGAGGCCCTGCACCAGGAGGGCCGCGGCGGTATTCCCCGCCTGGATCTGGTCTTCCAGTTTCGTCTTCGGGAGGAAGATCCAGTCGGAGACCTTCTGGAAAATCAGGAGAAACAGCATGCCCGAGGCGGCGCTGATGAGAAACCAGCCCAGGCTCTCGGCCCAGCCGGTGAAGTCTCCGGCGATGCTCGACCGCAGGATGATGCTGTAGGCCACGAGCAGCCCCGCCACGGTGATCCCCGCGCTGAGGTTGCCCTCCCGCAGGCAGGCCGCCGTGCGGAACCGGTAGATCCGCTGGTGCATGAAGACCGCCAGGTACAGGAAGAGCTGGCCCAGCCCGAAAAACGCCATGGCCGAGAGGATGCCTCCGACCTCTCCGGCAAATGCGCCGTTCAGCAGGATCCCCGTGGCGATGAAGCTGCCCGCCTCGACGATCCCCGTCGGCACGTTCCCCGCCTTGATCAGGTCGTTGTTGCGGACACCCGGGACGAGAATGCGGTCGTTCAGGAGATGGGCCGCGAAGAAGAGGACCGTCGTGATGGCCCCGTCGGTGAGAAAGACCACCAGGTCGGCCCTCCGGAGCCCCCCCTGGAAGACCCCCGCCAGGGCGGTGCAGATTCCAACGTAGAGGCCGAACCGGCGGAGCGCCACGGCCGTGTTGGCCTCCTTCTCCACGGCGAGATCGTCGTCGAATTTCGTGAGGACGTCGGCGATCCGCTTGGAAAGGTAGAGAAATGCCAGGATGAGCGCCATGTACACCACGATCATGCCGTATCGTTCCATCGTTCGCTCCTTGTCTTGAGGCCGCGGCGCCGGAACCGGCGTGGCGGCGGTGTTCGCGGGTCGTTCAGAGTTTCCGGAGCAGCCCCTGGGCGGCGATGTGGATTGGGTCCCACGGACCGCTGAAGGGTGGGGCGTACGCCAGGTCGAGGTAGGCCACTTCCTCCAGGGACAGGCCCGCCCAGAGGGCCGCCGAGAGTGTGTTCACGCGGCTGACCGCCCCCGCTTCGCCGATGGCCTGGGCCCCCAGGAACTTTCCCGTTCCCCGGTCCGCTGTGAGCTTCAGGCCCACTCTCCTGGCGGTGGGCATGGACCGGGCGGCGCTGGTTCCCCACAGGATCGTACTCACCGGGTGAAATCCAGCAGCCTTGGCTTCCCGCTCTCCCAGCCCCGTGACGGCGGCCTCCAGGTTGAAGACCTTGAAGGACTGGGCGCCCACGATGCCGGGGAATACCATGGGATCGCCACCGATGTTGCTGCCGGCCACGCGGCCCTGTTTGTTGGCGATGTCTCCCAGGGGCACATGGACCCATTTCCCGCTCACCCGGTGGAAGGATTCGCAGCAGTCCCCGGCGGCATATATGTTTTCTTCGGACGTTTGCTGGGAGAAGTTGACCGCGATGGCCCCCGTCTGACCGATGGCCACGCCCGCATCCCGGGCAAGGTCCGCGTCCGGACGTGTGCCGAGTGCCAGGAGGATGATGTCCGCCTCCAGGGGACCGGCGCTCGTGTTGAGGCGGTTGCGGCATGTGGAGCCGGCTTCGATGGAAAGCGTCGTCGTCTCCGGCAGGAACGTCACGTCGTTACGGCCCAGCTCTTCGATGATCAGATTCGAAAATTCCGGATCCCAGCGGGCCGCCGGCAGGGTTCCCCGGTGGACGATGGTCGTCCCGACCCCCGCCATGCGGAAGGCCTCGGCCATCTCCAGGCCGATGAAGCCGGCGCCGACAATGATGGCCTTCCTGCAGGGCATCTCCCGGATCAACTGCTTGATGCGGAGGGCGTCGGTCAGGCGCTTCAGGACGAAGACCCCCTCCCGGTCCTCTCCGGGCATCCCCGGCGTGAAGGCCTTGACGCCCGTGCCGAAGACGAGGAAGTCGAAGGGGAGCGTTCTCCCGCCCTCCGCATGCACCGTCCGTGCATGGAGATCCACGGCCTCAACGCCCGTGTCCGTGAGGACTTCAATCCCCGATTCCCGGAACTTCTCCGGGGTCCTTGCGATCAGTTTCCGCTCGTCCTTGATCAGATCGCCTATGAAATAGGGCATCGGACAGGCGGCTGTGGATGTATAAGCCGTCCGCTCGATGATGGTGACGGTCAGGTCCGGATCCTTCCTCCTTGCCTCCGCCGACGCGGAAGCGCCCCCGGCACCCCCTCCGATCACGACCATGTTCTTGCCCATCCTGAAGCCTCCTTTCGGGTTACCGATTCCGCGCCGCGGCGGTCTTTTGCATCCAGAAGACCGCCAGTCCCGCCCCGATCATGAGCAGGCAGAGAAGCTGTCCCATGCTCAGGGAAAGCCAGAGAAGCCCGAGCTGGGCGTCTGGTTCCCGGAAAAATTCAATGACGAAACGAATGAGACCATAGCCGATCAGATACAGCGAGAAGAGAAATCCGTCAAAGGGGCTTTTCCGGCGGATCGCCCAGAGAATGGCGAAAAGGACAAGGCCCTCGAAGAACGCCTCGTAAAGCTGGGAGGGGTGGCGAAGCCGGCCTGTGGGGTCGAGGGGAAAATACATCCCCCAGGGCATCGTCGTGGCGCGTCCCCAGAGCTCGCCGTTCAGGAAATTCCCGAGCCGGCCGAAGGTGTAGCCCAGCGGCACCGTGGGACAGATCAGGTCCGTCATGTTCCAGAAGGCGAAGCCGTTGCGCCGGCAGAACCAGACGGCCGCCAGGATCACCCCCACGAGCCCGCCGTGGAACGACATGCCGCTGATGCCGACGAAGCGGATTCCGTTTCCGAATTCAAAGGGCAGGAATATCTCCAGGGGATGATGCGCGTAATAGTCCAGGTTGTAGAACAGGACGTAGCCGAGGCGGCCGCCGAGGATCAGGCCCAGGATGATCCAGATGAATAGGTCCTGGATTGTTTCCGGCGTGTAGGGGTATTTTTCCTGCCGGATTCTCCGGACCACCAGGAAATAGGTGAGGCCGAAGGCCACCAGATACATCAGGCTGTACCAGCGGAGCTGGAAGGACCCGATCTGGAAGAGGAAAGGACTGATGTGGCTGGGAAGGTCCGCCCAGCCGGCCGGATGGTCCATGAGGTCTGCTTTCTCCCGCCTGCATCCCTGTGAAGCCGGCGGTGTCTGAGGGATTGTCCTTGTACGGCGGGTTGCCCTTCGGGAGACCCGACTGACGCCGCCGTTGGCACACGGGCAGTCTCTTATCACAGCGGGTGGTCCCTGTGCAACGGAAGTCCTTGAAACCGGGGTGTATTGACAGGGGGCGGCGCCTTCTGTATCGTGGCTCCGGCCGGGGCGGAGCGGACCGCAGCCGTCCGGGCGCATTCCGCCGCGCGGCGCCCGGTCCCGATTCCGGGTTGCCTGCATCGAAAAGGAGGCCTTATGAAGTGGGGGATCCTGGTGTTTCCGAACGTCGAGGAGCTGGATTTCGCAGGTCCCTGGGAGATCCTCGGCATGTGGGGCAAGTTCGCCGGGGGGCCCGACACCCGGCTGATTGTCGCCGAGACATCCGGACCGGTCACCTGCGCCAAAGGCCTGACCGTCCTCCCGCACGTATCTTTCGCGGACTGCCCGCCACTGGATGGTCTCCTCGTCCCCGGGGGCGAGGGAACGCGCCGGGAGGTCGATAATCCGGCCCTGATCGACTTCATCGCCGCGCAGGCGAAATCGTGCCGGGCCATCCTCTCGGTCTGCACCGGCTCCTTCCTGCTGCATCGAGCCGGTCTCCTGAGCGACCGGAAGGCGACGACCCATTGGAGCTCCCTGGAGCGGCTGCGGAAACTGGGAGACGTGCTCGTCGAGGAAGAGCGGTTCACCCGCGATGGCAACGTCTGGACCGCCGCCGGCGTGTCCGCCGGGATCGACATGATGCTCGCCTTTATCGCCGAGACGGCGGGGGAGCAGGCCGCGGGCGTCGCCCAGTTCGCCGCCGAGTATTACCCGCTCTGCCGCTCTTATGGAGACTCTCATATGCGCCCGGAAGCACCGGCGTATTTGAAAAGAAAGCGCTGAGACGGGCGGGCGGCGGCCGTCGCCGGGATCGCCCGGCGTGGTCATATCCATCCATCATTCACGGCATGCAGCAGCCGGCTCGTTGAAGCACGCCGCTGGAATGCATGCCCCGGGGGACCGTATGAAGCAGTGGGTATTTCTCTCGATCGCCATTGTGAGCGAGGTGGTGGCCACCTCGGCCCTGAAAAGCAGCGAGGGCTTCACGAGGCTTCTGCCGTCGCTGCTTGTTGTTGCGGGCTACGGCGCCGCTTTCTATTTCCTGTCCCTGACGCTTCGGACGATTCCGGTGGGGATTGCCTATGCGGTGTGGTCGGGGGTCGGCATGGTGCTCATTTCCGTGGTGGCCTGGCTTTTCCTGGACCAGAAGCTCGACGCCCCGGCGATTGCAGGAATCGTCCTGATTGCGGCGGGGGTTGTTGTCATGAACGTATGTTCGAAAACGGTGGTGCATTAGGCGGCTGTTGAAAACGGGCCGTCTGCGTCGTTCCCCTCGCCCTTCGCCATTCGACGTACAAACAAGTACGCCTTGTGGCTCAGGCCATCGGGAGCCTCGCATCCGACCCCTTTTGAACAGCCTGGGAAGGTACTTGACAGTGCGGCTGTTGAAAAGGGGCCGTCTGCGTCGTTCCCCTTTCAATGGAGGTCTTCGCAGCGTATGGAAAGCCGTTTCCGGGATTACAATCTGGCCCTCTTCTCGGGTGGGCGCCGGATTTTCACATCGATGGGGAAGGGGCTCCGGCCGCTGTTGGAGTGCCTGGACGCCTGCCGGGGTCTCCGGGACTGCGTGCTCCACGACAAGATCATGGGGCTGGCGGCGGCCCGGCTGGCGGCGGACTCGGGGATCGTGCGGGAGATCGTGTCCCGGACGGCCTCGGAGCCGGCAGCGCGCTTCCTGGAAAGGAGGGGGCTCCCGCTGGAGGTGGAGGAGACCGTTCCCGCCATCCTCACGCTGGATGGCGGCGCCGTCTGTCCCGGGGAGCGGATCGCCCTGGCCGTGGAAGATCCGGTGCGGTTTGAAGCGGAGATCCGGGCCATGATCGCCTCCGGCTCGGCCGGGCGGCCCGCCGGTCAGTAGGCCATGCCCTTGAGGTCCTCCACGTAGAGTTGGGCCGAGTAAGCCGCGACGGCGCCATCACCGCATGCGGTGATGACCTGCCGCAGTGGAGTCGCCGTGCAGTCCCCGCAGGCGAACAGGCCCGGCGCCGACGTCCGCATCGCCCGGTCCACCCGGACGGCCCCGTCGGGCCCCCGGTCGACCAGGTCCCGGACGAGGTCCGTGTTCGGGATCAGGCCCACGAAGAGGAAGACCCCCTCTGCCGGGATCTCGCGCTCCTCTCCCGTTTTCACGTCCCGGAGGCGGACGGCCTCCACAGTCTCCTTCCCGAGGATTTCCCGGACGACGGAGTTCCAGGCAAAGGCGATCTTCTCGTTGGCGAAGGCCCGGTCCTGGAGGATCCCCGTGGCGCGGAGACGGTCCCGCCGGTGGACCACGGTGACCTTCCCGGCAAAGTGGGTCAGGAACAGGGCCTCCTGGACGGCCGTGTTGCCTCCCCCGACGACGACCACCTCGCGGTTTCGGTAAAACGGCCCGTCGCAGGTGGCGCAGAAGGAGACTCCACGGCCGATGTACTGTTCCTCCCCCGGGACGCCGAGCCTCCTCCAGGAGGCCCCCGTAGCCAGGACAACCGACAGGGCATCGATCGTTTTCCCGCCCGCGCCGATCCGCCAGACCGGCAGGTCTCCCCGTCGGCCGGCTTCCAGAGACGTCGTGTCCTCGGACAGGATTTCCAGGCCGAACTGCACCGCCTGCTTCTTCAGGCGTTCCACCAGGTCGAATCCGTTGATGCCCTCCGGAAACCCCGGATAGTTCTCGATCATGTCGGTGATGGTGATCTGGGAGACCGTGGAGGCTCCCTGGACCAGGATCGTCCGGAGGTTGGCCCGGGCGGCGTAGATGCCCGTCGTCAGGCCCGCCGGACCTCCACCGATGATGGCCACGTCGAAGTAATGATCCGGGTGCGCCGCTTCTGCCATGGAAAGCCTCCTGCCCGCCGGTTGCGGAATGGTTTCCCATCCTTTAGACAATCGGACCGGCCGTGTCAACGGGAGGCCTTTTTCCCTTGGCAACCAGGGGCGGGTGTGCTATGAAACGGCGAATAAATCAGAATATTTATGGAACTTAATCCCTTCCGTTTCCAAGGAGAAAATCCCTTATGTCCGGCCATTCCAAATGGAGCACCATCAAGCGGAAAAAAGGCGCCATCGACGCGAAGCGAGGCAAGATCTTCACGAAACTCGCCAAGGAGATCAGCCTGGCGGCCCGGCTCGGCGGCGGCGATCCCGAAGCGAACGCGCGGCTCCGCCAGGCGGTCATCGCCGCCCGGGACGAGAACATGCCCAAGGACAACATCGAACGGGCCATCAAGAAAGGTACGGGCGAGCTGGGGTCGGTCAACTACGAGGAAGTCACCTATGAAGGGTACGGCCCCGGTGGCGTGGCGCTGATGGTGGAGATCATGACGGACAACAAGAACCGGACCGTGGCCGAGATCCGCCACATCCTCTCCAAGCATGGCGGGAACCTGGGGGAAAACGGCTGCGTCTCCTGGATCTTCTCGAAGCACGGCAGCATCCTGATCGAGAAGAAGCAGATCGGCGAGGACGAGCTCATGGAGCTGGCCCTGGAGGCCGGGGCGGAGGACGTCCGGGAGGAGGAGAACGAATTCGAGGTTCTCACCGATCCGCTGTCCTTCGAAGGCGTCCGGAAGGTCCTGCAGGAGAAGGGCCTGAAGTTCCTCGAGGCGAAGGTGACCATGATTCCCCAGAATCTCGTCAAGCTCGAAGGGAGCAAAGCGGAGCAGATGCTCAAGATGATGGAGAAGCTCGAGGACAACGACGACGTCCAGAACGTCTACGCGAATTTCGACATCGCCGATGACGTGATGGAAAAGATGAGCTGACCGGTTCCCGCGCTTCTCTTTCGGCATGCGTCCGGATCATCCCTTGAGAATCCTCGGTATCGACCCCGGAAGCCACGTAACCGGGTACGGTGTGGTGGAGAAGCGGCGAGCCGGCCTTTCCTGCATCACCTTTGGCGAGATCCGCCCGCCTCGGGGGGCCTCTCTCACCAAGGCGCTTTCCGTCGTTTATGAAAGGATCGAAGGCCTGATCCGTGAATCCGCTCCGGACGTCATGGCCATCGAGGACATCTTTTTCGGAAAGAACGTCCGGAGCCTGATCCGCCAGGGGCACCTGAGGGGGATTGTCCTTCTCGCCGGGACCCACGGAGGGCTGCCGGTTTTTGAATACACCCCCCTGGAGATCAAGAAGGCCGTCGTCGGTTACGGCCGGGCGGAGAAAAGCCAGGTGCAGAGCATGGTGAGGGCGATCCTGAAACTCCCCGGGGAGGCGCCCGCGGATGCATCCGACGCCCTGGCGGCGGCCATCTGCCACGCCCATTTCGGAAAGGACGAAACGGTCTGATGATCGCCCGCATCCAGGGAATTCTTCTCGAGAAATCGCTCAGCTCCGTCACCCTGGACGTCGGCGGCGTGGGATACCGCGTCTTCGTTCCCCTCACCGCCGTCTACAATCTTCCGGAGGCGGGCGAAAGGCTGGCCCTGCACATCCACACGCACGTGCGGGAGGATGCCATCCAGCTCTTCGGCTTTCCGGACCTCGCCCAGCGGGATCTCTTCCAGATGATGATTGCGGTCAGCGGGATCGGTCCCCGCCTGGCCATGAACATCCTGTCGGGAATCACACCGGAGGACCTGGCGGCGGCCCTCTCCCGGGGGGACCTGGCCCGGCTGGTAAGGATCCCCGGTGTAGGGCGCAAGATGGCCGAGCGGATGGTCCTGGAACTGAAGGAGCGGATCCTCAAGGCCGGCTTCACGGCCGCGGCGGGACGCGGCGAGGCGCCGCCGGAAGCCGCGGGCATGGAGGACGACGTCCTCTCGGCGCTCCTGAATCTCGGGTACAAGGAAGCGGCGGCGAAGAGCGCTCTGGAGAAGGCTGCAAGAGAGGTCTCGGAGCCGGCGTCGCTGGACGGGCTCCTCAAGGGAGCTCTCAAGATCCTGTCAGGCTGATGAAAAATGGCCGTCTGCGTCGTTGCCCTTGTCATTAGCCGTTCGACGTACGGACAACGCTTTTGAACGGCCTGGAATGCATCAGCGAATGGTCTGAGATTTGACAGGAAATGGGCCACTGCGGTTCCGCTTGGAGTGGAATTAACGGTGCCCGAGCAGGAAAGGACGATCCGGGTGGCGAAGAAGCGGAAAGAGGAAGCACCGGAAGAGAGAAACCCGCTGGTTCATCCGGCGGTCCTGGAGGAGGACGCGGGGCTGGATGTGTCCCTGCGCCCCCGGAGCCTGGAAGAATACATCGGCCAGCCGAAAATTAAGGACAACCTCTCCCTCTTCATCCAGGCCGCCCGGGAGCGGGGCGAGGCCCTCGACCACGTACTCCTCTACGGTCCTCCCGGCCTCGGCAAGACAACCCTGGCCTATATCGTCGCCCGGGAGATGGGAGTGGACATCAAGGTGACCTCGGGTCCCGTCATCGAGCGGCCCGGGGATCTGGCGGCGATCCTCACGAACCTCCACGACCAGGACGTCCTGTTCATCGACGAGATCCACCGCCTCTCCCACGTGGTCGAGGAAATATTATATCCGGCCATGGAGGACTACCACATCGATATCCTCATCGGACAGGGGCCCTCCGCCCGCTCGATGAAGCTGGGTATCCCCCGGTTCACCCTGATCGGCGCCACCACGAAGGCGGGGTTGTTGACCTCCCCGCTCAGGGACCGGTTCGGCATGAGCTTCCGCTTCGATTTCTACAGCCCGGAGGAACTCGCGGTGATCATCCGGCGCTCCGCCGGGATCCTCTCCATCGCCATCGACAACGGCGGTGCGGTGGAGCTGGCCCGCCGCTGCCGGGGCACCCCCCGGATCGCCAACCGGCTCCTCCGGCGCGTCCGGGACTATGCCCAGGTGAAGGCCCGGGGAAAGGTCGACCTGGAGGTGGTAGTCCGGGCCCTGGAGCTCTTCGAGGTGGACGGACGGGGATTCGATCACATGGACCGGCGGATCCTCCTGACCCTGATCGAGAAGTTCGGCGGCGGGCCCGTGGGCATCGACAGCCTGTCGTCGGCCATCGGGGAGGAGCGATCCACGCTGGAAGACGTCTATGAACCCTTCCTGGTTCAGGAAGGCTATATTCAGCGGACCGCCCGGGGAAGGCTGGCGACGAAAGCGGCCTATGACCACTTCGGAATGGCCTGGCCCGGGGCCCGCCAGGGGGAACTGCTATGAAAGTCCTGCTTCACATCTGCTGCGCCCCGTGCGCCATCGTCCCCGTGGGGGAACTCAGGGACGAGGGCCATGACGTCACGGGCATGTTCTTCAACCCCAACATCCACCCCTTCCAGGAACACCAGCGGCGCCTGGAGACCCTCCGGGAATATGCGGACATGGTTTCCTTGCCGGTCATCTGGCCCGAAGAGTATCCCCTGGAGGAGTACCTGCAGGCGGTGATTTCCCTGGGTACCGAACGGTGCACGCAGTGTTACCGGATCCGCCTGGAGCGGACAGCCGAGACCGCCCGGGCCGGAGGGTACGATGCCTTCACCTCCACCCTCCTTTACAGCCGGTACCAGCGGCATGAACAGATCCGGGAAGTCGCAGCGGAAATGAGCAGCAGGCACGGGGTTCCATTCCTTTACCGCGATTTCCGGGAGGGATGGCAGGAGGGGCTCCGGAAATCCCGTCACATGGGACTCTACCGCCAGCCCTATTGCGGCTGCATCTTCAGCGAGAAGGAGCGTTTCTATCGCCCGCCCAGAACGGCAAAGCACGCGGCTTCCCAGGAGCCGTCCGCCGACCGGATGCCTCCCGGATGCGGATGACGGTGTACCGGGGCATGCTTCCGGTTCCCGGGCCGTGCCCCGATACCCTGTTTCATGCTGATGGCCGCCTCTGTGTTCTTATCGACACACCCGGTACGGATATCCGTTCCGGCAGGCTCGGAAATGGTTCCCATTAAGGGCTCAATATGAGGGGTCATTTTAAACCACCACCCTGTTTTTCGTCAGGGCAGGGGGGCATGGTGCAGAACTTGCTTTTTAATGCTCCATCACATCGGGAATCGCGGGTTTTATGCATTTACAAAGAACCATAAACGACGAAATCTATTGTAATAGTACGGGCTTGCACTCGGGGCGGAAAGTCTCCATGACGATCCGGCCCGCCCTGGTGGACGAGGGGATTGTGTTCATTCGCAAGGATATCCCCTCCGGATACCGGATTCAGGCGGACTATAACAACGTGGCGGATACGACCCTTGCCACGACCCTCGGAACCAATGGCGCGAGCATTTCCACGGTGGAGCACCTCCTGTCGGCCTTCTCGGGCATGGGGGTCGACAATGCGATCGTGGAAGTGAACGCCCCGGAAGTGCCCATCATGGACGGCAGCGCCCTGCCCTTCGTCGAGATGCTCAAAGGGGTGGGAACCCGGACCCAGGGCAAGTACAAGAAAGTCCTGGTGGTTCGCCGGGAGGTTTCGGTCTCGGACGGGGTGGGGACGGCCATGTTCCTGCCGGCGCCGGAATTCAAAATCACGTATAAAATCGATTTCAAGCACCCCATTATCGGACAGCAGTCCCATTCCATGACCTTCACCGACGAGTGCTACGAGCGGGACATCTGCCCCGCACGCACCTTCGGCTTCCTTCGGGACGTTGAATACCTGCAGGCCCGGGGACTCGCCCTGGGCGGCTCCCTGGGGAACGCCGTCGTTCTGGACGATGAACGTGTCCTGAACAAGGAGGGCCTCCGCTTCCCGGACGAGTTCGTGAAACACAAGATCCTGGACGCCATTGGAGACCTGGCACTCCTGGGGATGCCCATCATCGGCCACTTTGTGGCGTACAAGTCCGGTCACAAAATGAACAACCTCCTCCTGAAGGAACTGATGTCCCGGGAGGAAAACCGGGAGATCATCGACCACCCGACCGCAGAGGCCGCGCCGGAGCGGTTCCGGTCGCTGCGAATTCCGGCCTTTCGGGTTCTCGATGCGGCCCGGGCTTGATCGGGCTTAGAAAATACCAATCTTCCCGCCTTGTTGTAGCTTCCGTGATCCATATCTGGAGCTTGCAATTTCCGTGACAGTTCCTTAGAATCCCTTTTTGCTTTCCAGGCGGACAGGTTTTTGAAGGTTTCGAAAACCTGTTTCGTCCGGGGGAGAATGCTTGCACCGGGGAAAGACATCCATGAAAAAAACCAGTTTGTTTGCATCGGCCGTCCTGATCCTGCTCACGGCCGTCATGGCTACGGCCGCAGCGACGTCGAAGCCGTACATCCGGGATATCCTCGTAACCACAAAAGGAGAACAGGTTCTTCTTTACGGAAAGGTCACCAACGGCTTCACCCCGGAGATGAACGCGGAGATTATGGCCGGGTTCCCCGTCCGGTTCACGTTTTATGCCGGCGTCTACCAGGATCGTTCCTTCTGGTTCGACCGTCGGCTCTCGGAAATCGAGGTCAACCGGACGCTCAAGTACGATAACCTGAAGAAGACCTTCCTGGTTGCCTCCGACGGCACCCCCGAGCCCGCCGTTTTCCAGACCCTGGGAGAGGCAAGGTCCGCCATGTCCGACCTGAACGGGTTCTCCGTCGGCTCGGTGAAGTCGCTTGCCAAGAACACGGAATATTACCTGAAGGTGATGGCCAAGCTGGACCGGGTGCAGCTTCCGCTCCGGCTGGAATACGTCTTTCTGTTCGTCTCCCTGTGGGATCTGGAGACGCCCTGGCACACGTACAGGTTCATCTATCGCGAATGAAACCGAATCGGAAGAACCCGGTCATCGACGAGAAGGAAGCCCGCAAGCGGCGGCGGGAACGGCTCATCATCCTCCTGACGGTGTGCCTGATCGTCCTTCTGGCCTACGTGGAGAGCAGGATCTCCTGGCGGGGCCAGGTCCTGCCCATCTCGGACAATGTCCTGATCTTCGGCTTCATCAACATCAACATCATCCTGATCATCCTCCTCATCTTCCTGATTGTCCGCAACGTGGTGAAGCTGGTATTCGAGCGCCGGCGCGGCGTCATCGGCTCGAAGTGGCGGTCCAAGCTGGTGGCGGCCTTCGTGAGCCTGTCGCTGATTCCCACGGCTCTCCTGTTTGTCGTGTCCATCAACTTCCTTTCCTACAGCATCGAGAACTGGTTCAATGTGCGTCTCGGGGATGCCCTGAACACAACCCTGGAAGTGGCCCAGTACTATTACCAGCAGGGGACCGAGTACGCCCGCTACCATGCCCGCGGCATCAGCGGAGAAATCACGGACAATCGCCTCTACGAGCCGGACAAGCATTCGTACCTGAAGGCCCTCATGGAGCGGCGCCAGTCCAGCCTGAATATCGGGGTCCTGGAAGTGCATTTCGACAGCCAGAGAGAGGGGATGATCGTCCGCAGTACTCCCGCGGAGACAATACCTCCGTCTGTCCTGACGGCATCGCAGCTCGAGAAGGTCTATGCGGGGCAGGAAGTGGCGGAGATACAAACCAGCACGGCCGCCGGGGAGATCATCCGGGGGATCGCGCCGGTTTACACGTTCCTGGTTCCCAGGGAGGTGATCGGGTACGTGACGGTCAGTTACATCATGCCGAAGGCCATGGTGGACAAAATGGCCGTAATCTCCGCCGCGTCGGAGCAGTACCGCCAGCTGAAAATCCTGAAGAACCCGGTCAAGTTCACCTATGTGGTCACCCTGTCGGTCGTGACGCTCCTGATCCTTTTTTTCGCCACCTGGTTCGGCCTGTTCCTGGCGAAGGGAATCAACGAGCCCCTCGAGGACCTGGCGGAGGCGACCCGGAAGATTGCTGCCGGTGATCTTGATTATCAGATCAACCTCGCCGGGGATGACGAGATCGGGGTCCTCGGGCAGTCCTTCAATGCCATGACCCGGGAGCTCAAGAAGTCGAACCAGCGCCTGGAAGAGGCGAACAGGGACCTGGAAGAGCGCCGGAAATACATGGAAACGGTCCTGGGCAACGTTTCGGCGGGCGTCATCGCCGCCGACCGGGACGGCATCGTTACAGCCGTCAACCGGGCGGCGGAGCGGATGCTCCATATCCGGACGGAACAGGTCCTCTGGAAATCGTACCTGGACATCCTGACGGCGGAACAACTGGTGCTTGCCCGGGAAATGCTCCAGGAAATGAAGGAAAGCCCGGAGGGAGCCCTTCAGAAGCAGATGGAAATCGTCGTGGAAAGCCGGGCTATCACGATCCTCATGACGGCAACGGACATCCGGGATGACGATGGACGCGACATGGGGGTCGTCGTGGTATTCGAGGACCTTACGGAGATGCAAAAGGCCGAGCGGGCCGCGGCCTGGCGGGAAGTGGCGCGGCGCATGGCCCACGAAATCAAAAACCCCTTGACGCCGATCCAGCTTTCTGCCCAGAGACTGCAGCGGAAATACGGGGACCGCCTCGGGGAGGACGTCAAGGTCTTCCAGGAATGCACGAAGACCATCATCGATCACGTGGACGTCCTCAAAAACCTGGTGAACGCCTTTTCCCAATACGCACGGATGCCCGTGACGAATCCGTCGCCCAATGACCTCAACGAGGTCGTCACCGATCCGGTGGTCCTGTTCCAGGACGCCCACAAGGACCTCCGGTTCGACCTCGACCTCGATCCCGGAATCCCTCGGCTGCTCATCGATCCCGAGCAGATCAAGCGGGTCATGATCAACCTCCTGGACAACGCCGTGGCGGCGGTGCAGGGCTCCTCCGGACACATCGCCGTCCGCTCCGCCTTCGACCGGCGGAACTCCCGGGTGACGGTGGCCGTGGCCGACAACGGGTGCGGGGTGCCGCCACGCTACAAGATGAAGATTTTCGAGCCCTATTTTTCAACAAAAGTGTCCGGGACCGGACTCGGCCTCGCCATTGTCAGTTCCATCATCTCCGACCACCAGGGCCAGGTTCAGGTGGCGGACAACAATCCCTGCGGGACCGTTGTGTCTTTTCATCTTCCCGTAATGGAAGGGGACGGGAACGCGGCCATGAAGCAGCCTTCCCTGGAATCGGAACATGCATAAGAACATCCTGATCGTTGACGACGAGAAAAGCATCTGCCAGTCCCTCGAGGGAATCCTCGCCGACGAGGGCTACGAAGTCCAGACGGCGCCGAGTGCCGAAGATGCCCTCCGCATGATGGAGGAGGAGGCACCGCACCTGGTGCTCCTGGACATCTGGCTTCCCGGAATGGACGGCCTCGAGGCGCTCAAGATCATCAAGACCGAGTTTCCCCAGGTCCGGGTGGTCATGATGTCGGGCCACGGAACCATCGAGACGGCCGTCAAGGCGACGAAGCTGGGCGCCTTCGATTTCATCGAGAAGCCCCTGTCGCTGGAAAAGATCATCCTGGTGATCAACCACGCGATGGACATGATGCGCCTGGAGGAGGAGAACGTCCTCCTGAAGCAGAAGCTAACCCAGAGCTTCGAGCTGACGGGCAAGAGTCCCGTGATCATGGAGCTCAAGGAGCAGATCTCCATCGTGGCTCCCACCAACGCCTGGATCCTCATCATGGGGGAAAACGGAACCGGAAAAGAGCTGGTGGCCCGCTCCATTCACCGCAAGAGCCGACGGAACCAGAAGCCCTTCGTGGAGGTCAACTGTGCGGCCATCCCGGAGGAGCTGATCGAAAGCGAGCTTTTCGGCCATGAAAAAGGCGCCTTTACGGGGGCGACCTCGAAGAAGAGGGGCAAGTTCGACCTGGCCAACGAGGGGACCATCTTCCTCGACGAGGTAGCCGACATGAGCCAGAAGGCCCAGGCGAAGATCCTCCGCATCCTCCAGGAAAAAACCTTTGAACGGGTGGGGGGCAACCGGCTCATCTCCACGGACGTCCGGGTCCTGGCGGCCACCAACAAGGACCTGGAACGGGAAATGGAGGAAGGACGCTTCCGGCAGGACCTGTACTACCGCCTGAACGTCATTCCCCTGCATGTGCCGCCCCTGCGGGACCGGCGGGAAGACATCCCGCTTCTTGTAGCCCGTTTTATCCACGACTTTTCACTGAAGGAAGGCGAGGTGGAAAAAACGATGAGCAACGAGGCCCTGGAGAAGCTCATGCGGCACGACTGGCCGGGGAATGTCCGGGAGCTGAAGAACATCGTCGAGCGCCTGGTCATCATGACGCCCGGCAGGGTCATCGACGTGGCGGATATCCCCCCGCTCCAGAAGACGGAGAACGGCCAGCGGCCGGAGACCGCCGACATTCCCATTCCCTCCGATTCGGACTCCCTCCGGGATGCCCGGCAGGACTTCGAGAAACAGTTCATCATCAAAAAACTGAAGGAGTTCGACGGGAATATCTCCCGAACGGCGGAGGCCATCGGGCTGGAGCGGAGCAATCTTCACCGGAAGATCAAGTCCTTCGGGCTGGACGCCAGGCCGGACGACCGGGAATCCCAGCCGTCCTGATCAGGACTTTTCTCCGCCGTTCATCTGCCGCTGCAGGTCCGCCAGCGAGAATTTCATGAAGGGCAGGAACGGAAGTCCCATGACCACGATGAACAGTACGGAAATGAAATGGTAGACCACGGCGAAGGGCAGTGCCTCCGCCTTGGTGATTCCGAACAGCCCGAGACCCAGGATACAGGCGTAATGCCAGTTCCCGATAAATCCCGGGGCCGTGGGAATGGCGATTCCGATCAGGAGGATGACCATCAGGATCAGGGCTGCCGTGACCGACAGGGGAAGGGAAAAGGCCGCGAACATGGCGTAAATGATCGCCACGTCCACGACCCAGATCACAAGCGACAGTATGCCCACCCGTACAAGCAGGCGCGTGTCCCGGATGATCCCGAACCCGTCGATGAAATGGAGGATCATCCCCCGGATCGGGGCGGCAAAACGGCCGGGAATCCATCGAATGATGAACTCCGCCGCCTGCATGGCGTTTTCCCGCCGGAAGGACAGAAAGATCATCAGGAAGACCAGCCCCAGCATGGCCGCCCCGAACAGGATGCCGGAACGGACGAGCCAGGGCGGGAAGGGCGTCCACTGCAGGGCGATCATCGCCAGCAGGAGAACGGTTGCGCCGTCCATGACCCTCTCCACCAGGATCGTACCGAGGGCGGAGGTCATCCGGATGCTGCTGTGGCGGGCGATGAGGTAGGGTCGGACCAGCTCTCCCAGGCGGGCCGGCAGGGCCGTGATGGCCAGGAATCCGACGTTGGAGATTTTAAAAACGGTCCACGGGCGGACCGTTTCCAGGGGTTTGAGGATCAGGCCCCAGCGCCATGAGCGCAGGACCTGCATGGCCAGCATGCCTGCGAGCGCGGGAACGAGAAAGCCGTAGCGGATCGACCGGAATCCCTCGGCCACATCCCCGAAACGAATGCCCCTCACCGAGAGCCAGACCAGGGCCGCACTCAGCAGGATTCCCAGGATCAGTTTCTTTTTCATGGGCATTCCCGGCCGGTGACGGCGCTCAATCCGCCGCTCTCCCCGCAGGGGGCCGGGGTCCCTCGTTCATCAGGGATTTCCGGTCGCTGCACCGGCTGCCGGAAGAGGTTTTACAACCGGCGCGGGACTGCTTCCCAGCCCTCCGTTCCCGATCTTTGCGAGATTGTCCCGGATCCGATCCTGGATGAGCTGTGAGGAGACCTTGTTGCCGAACAGCCCCACCCGGACGGAGACCGTGGTGACGTCTTTGTCCTTGTACTTCAGTGCGATGGTCACGTCCTCCCCGTCGATGACGGCCTTGATCGTTCCCTCGCCGATCTTCCGTTCCGGCGACACGTCCCGACCCTTCATGTCTGCCACGGTCTTCTCGCAGGCTTTCCAGGTCTTGTCCATGGCGAAATAGTAATCCGTCTTCATCTCGCCGTTGATGTACGCATAGGTGCCGCCTCCGGCCCCCGCCGCGGCGACTCCCCCGACGATCAGGGCTGTCTCCAAACCACATCCGGCAAGCATCAGGACCCCGAACACGACCGCCAGCGCTTTTTTCCACTTGTCCGTCATAGCTCCTCCTTTTGCTTCCTGGTGTTGGTGGCCGCCGGTGCGGTATGGACAGGCGGAACGCCGGCACCGGGGTGTGGGTCTCTTAGCACATTTTTCCTGGGACGTCACGGCTGAGCATGACGGGGACGAAGGGGGGACCCCTTATTCTCTCCCGAGGCGCTCGAACTCCCGGAGGAGTTCCTCCTGCTTCCGGTTCAGCGACGTCGGGATCGCAACCACGGTTTCGATGATCTGGTCGCCCCGTCCGTGGCCGCGCAGGCGGGAGACCCCCCTGCCTTTCAGGCGGAACGTCTTGCCGCCCTGAGTGCCCCGCGGGATCTTCAGCTTTTCCGTTCCTTCCAGGGTCGGCACCTCGATGCTGGCGCCGAGGGCGGCCTGGACAAAGGAGATGGGGATCCGGCAGTAGATGTCGTCACCGCTGCGCTCGAAGAACTCATGAGGCTCCACGTGGAGGAAAATATAGAGATCTCCGCTGGGGCCACCGTGAACCCCTTTCTCGCCCTCTCCCCGCAGGCGCAGGCGGGAGCCCGTTTCCACGCCGGCGGGAATCTTCAGGTTGACGGTCTTGTGGACCCGTTCCCTTCCAGATCCGCCGCAGGCTTTGCAGGGGCTGGTGATGACCGCTCCCTGCCCCCGGCAGGACGGACAGGTGGAGCTGATGCTGAAAAAGCCGCTCGTCTGGGTGACCTGGCCCCGGCCCCGGCAGCGGCTGCAGATCTCCGGGGCCGTTCCAGGTGCCGATCCGGATCCCTCGCACTCCCGGCACGGTTCGTATTTCTCGATGTCGATATCCCTGGAAATGCCCCTCACCGCCTCCATGAAGGAAAGGGAAAGGTCGTAGCGGAGGTCGGCGCCGGCCCGGGCCGCCGTTCGGGAGCGGCCGCCGCGAAAACCGAAAATGTCTTCGAAAATACTGCCGAAGCTGGTAAAAATGTCGTCAAACCCGGAAAACCCCCTGAATCCGCTGCTGGTCAGTCCCTCGTGGCCGTAGCGGTCGTAGATCTCCCGCTTCTGGGGATCGCTCAGGACCTCATAGGCCTCCGCGGCTTCCTTGAACTTCTCCTCCGCCTCCCGGTCCCCGGGATTCCGGTCCGGGTGGTACTGCATCGCCAGCCGGCGGTAGCTCTTCTTCATCTCCTCTTCGCTGGCCGTCCGCTGGACTTCGAGAATTTCATAGTAGCAGCGTTTGCTCATTCGACACCTCCGCCATCCACCGGAGCCTTCCCGGCGTCGTGAACCTGCCGGAGGCCTTCCGTGTTTCCGCTCTTCTCGAAGGCATGGCGGGCAAAGGTGAGGCGGCCCCTCCGGAGGGCCTGTTCCCCGAGCCGGCTCCACTCTTCTTGTGTTGCTTCCCGGCCCAGCGCCTTGACGGCCTGGAGAAAGAACTGGACGTCCCCCTCTTCTTCGGCCCGGGCCATGATGGCGCGGAGCTTGCCCGCGTCGTTCCCCCGGCCGAAACACTCGACGGCGTCGGCGATCCGCCCGGCGGCGAGGTATCGGTCTCCCAGGGCGGAGAGGGCCGCCGGAGCTGTCCTGTCGAGATGGAGAATGCGCTGCTTTTCTTTGTAATCGGGAAGATCTTGACGTTTCATGAGGAATTACGGGACCACCCTGTCCGGCCGGTGCAGGTCGCGACGGCACCGGGACCGCTTTCTCAACACCCGAAGTTAATCATGGGGGATGGGTCTGTCAAGGCGGGCGCCTGTTATGCAGTCAGCCGCTGCAGCGCCTCCTCATACCGTTCCAGGGTTTTCCGGACGATGTCCGCTGGCAGGGGCGGCGCCGGCGGCTTCTGGTCCCAGTTCAGCGACAGGAGGTAATCCCGGAGGAACTGCTTGTCGAAGCTCTTCTGGGACCGTCCCTCCCCGTAGGAGTCGGCCGGCCAGAAGCGGGAGGAATCGGGCGTCAGAAGCTCGTCGATCAGGATCAGCTCGCCGTCCAGGAGTCCGAATTCCATCTTCGTGTCGGCGATGATGATGCCCGCCTTGAGGGCACGCTCGGCGGCCCGCCGGTAGACGGCGATGCTCAGTCCGATCACCCGTTCCGTAAGCTCCGCTCCGATCTTGTCCTCCATTTCCTTCCGCGTCATGGGCAGGTCGTGCTGTCCGATTTCCGCCTTGGTGGTCGGCGTGAACAGGGGTTCCGGCAGGCGGGCCGACTCGTTCAGTCCCTCCGGCAGGGGGATCCCGCAGATGGAGCGGCTCTTCCGGTACTCCTGCCAGCCGGAGCCGCTCAGGTACCCGCGGACGATGCATTCCACGGGAAGGGGGCGCGCCTTTTCAACCAGCATCGAACGGCCCTCCAGGATCTCGCGGTGCGGGGCGCAGGAGGCGGGGAAGTCCGCCGGGTCCGTGGACAGCAGGTGATGGCGCACCAGGTCCTTCATGACCCCGAACCAGAACGAGGACATGCGGGTCAGGATCCTGCCTTTGCCGGGGATGGGATCGGCCATGACCACGTCGAAGGCGGAGATCCGGTCCGATGTTACGATCAGAAGCCTGTCTCCCAGGTCGTATACGTCGCGGACCTTCCCGCGGCCTGCCAGCTGCAGGCCGTCCAGGTTCGTTTCCATCAGGCCTTTCGATTCATTCATGGGTATTTGCGCCTCCGTTCGAGTCGTTGTTTCCTGCCCGGAAGGCATCCGGCTATCGCAGGAACGGATTGAATTTCTTTTCGTGTCCGATGGTGGAGGTGGGTTGGCGTCCATAGTTGTGTCCCGGCAGGACCACGGTGTCGTCAGGGAGGGAGAGCAGACGCTCCCGGATGGAGCGGCTCATGACCTGCCAGGATCCGCCGGGAAGGTCGGTTCGGCCCACCGCCTCGACGAAGAGCGTGTCTCCCGTGAAGACGAAGCCTTCCGTGTAGAGGGCCATTCCTCCGGGCGAGTGTCCCGGGGTGTGGATGACCTTCAGGGAGACGCTGCCGACGGTGATCGTGTCGCCGTCCCGAACGGTGAGATCCGCCGCCGGCGACTTCTGGGCCCTGAACATGGCGAGCATCATGGCCGGCGTGGACGTCAGCATGTCCGCATCGTCCTCGTGAACGACAATCGGAGCGCCGGTCTTTTTCTTCATGTCCTGGTTGCCGGAGATGTGGTCCACGTGGCCGTGGGTGTTCACGATATACTTGATGGTGAGGTCGGCCCGTTTGGCCTCCTCGAGAATGCCGGCGGTGTTCGCCGCCGGATCGATGACCAGGCCTTCCCCCGTCCGGGGATCGCCGACGATATAGGCGAAAACGGCCATCATCCCCACCTGCATCTGTTTCAGAAACATGGTTTTCTCCCGTCTTGGACGATTCGGGGCAGGCCTATCACTTTTCCTTTTTTCCCGTCAACGGAATTTGACCGGGCGACCGCCGGCGGATTGTTTTGACACGCCGGCCGCCGATGCCTTATGGTGCGGGCGGTTCATCACGGGAAGCGGAACGGAGGAGCGGAACCCATGATCCGGGAGAAATCGGACCGTTATGACTGCGTCGGCTGCGGATACTGCTGCATCCGCCACACCTGCACCTTCGGACTGCACCGCCATCCCGGAAAGCGCGACCGCCGCTGCCCGGAGCTGCACTGGAACGGCTCGCGATACGTCTGCCGCCTCATGGTCGAGCCGGGGGGCATGTCCGATTTCATCCGGGAGCAGCTTCAGGCGGGATTCGGCTGCCGGTCTTATCACAATCCCTGGCGCTCCGAGGTGCGGGAGCGGACGGAAGAAGAGGAGAAGATCCTGTTTGATCGCTGAACGGAAGGCCCCTGGCCGCCGGGACGTGCTTCAGAGCAGCGACCGGTCCCGGAGGATCCGGAGGAGCTCAAGGGCCTTCTCCTCCGTCGTCCCTTCCAGGAAGCGGCAGGATGCGGCCGGCGGGGCCGAGACCCCGAGGGAGCGCTCCCGGATCTCCGGGGCCGGCAGGGTATCCGCGGGGACTTCCGTGAGACCCTGCGAGCGGGCCCGGAGCACGTGCGACAGGGCCGGGTAGCGAGGCCGGTTGATTCCCGTCTGAACCGCCACGACCGCCGGGAGGCGGATCGCCAGGATCTCCCTTCTGCCCCCCTCCATCTCCCGTTCCACGACGATGCAGGAACCTTCCAGACCAGCCTGTTCCCCGGGGCTGACATCAAGACGGACCGCGGAGGTGGCCCACGGCCAGTCCAGGCGCGCCGCCAGCATGGGCCCGGTCTGGCCGTGCATGTCGTCCTCCGAGAGCGTTCCCGCCAGGATCAGGTCGTATCCCCGACCCTCGGCCCAGGCGGCCAGGAGGGCGGAGATCTCCGAGGGCATCGGGTTTGCGTCTTCCTCCATGAGGATCAGGATTCCTTCGTCGGCGCCCATCTCCAGGGCCCGTCGCAGGGCGGCCCGCACGCGCGGGGGACCGGCGGAGACGGCGTCGATCCGCGTGCCCGGGAGCGCCTCCCGGATCCGCAGGGCCTCCTCCAGGGCGTGCTCATCGTAGCGGTTGATCCGCCAGTCCGCTCCTTCGGCGGCCCTCCAGCGGGTCCCGCTGTCGTCCGGTGCCACCGGGGCGTCGTCGTCCGGGACTTGCTTGATGCACACCAGGATCTTCATGGATTCGCCTGCATCAGCCCGTACAGCTTCAGCTTCTTGTGGAGGGTGCGGCGCGTGATGCCGAGCCGGCGGGCTGCCTCGCTCTTGTTTCCTCCGGCATCCTCCAGGGTTTTCAGGATGGCGGCCCGTTCCAGTTCCTCGAGGGAGGTTCCCTCCACGGAAAGGGCCGTCTCTCCCGGGATCTCCGCCGGAGTGGGCGGGGCGCCGCCGGGGAGCGTCAGGGCCAGGTCGTCCTCCCCGAGCCGCTCCGATCGGGCCAGGACCACGCCTCGTTCTACCGCGTTCATCAGCTCCCGGACGTTTCCCGGCCAGGCGTGGCGGAGAAGCCGGTCCATCGCCCTGGGCGCGAATCCCTTGATGGCCTTTTTGTTTTTTTCCGCAAACCGGGCCAGGAAATGCTGGGCCAGAAGCGGGATGTCCTCACGGCGCTCCCGGAGGGGAGGAACGGCCAGGTTCACGACGTTCAGGCGGTAGTAGAGATCGTCCCGGAAGCGGCCCTGGCCGATTTCCTGGAGGAGATCCCGGTTCGTGGCGGCGATGATCCGCACGTCCACCGCGAGGACGTCGCTGCCGCCCACCCGCGTGATCTCACGCTCCTGGAGAACCCGGAGCAGTTTTACCTGCATCCCCAGGGACATTTCGCTTACCTCGTCAAGGAAGAGCGTTCCCCTGTCGGCCTGGCGGAATTTTCCCTCCTTGCGCCGGTCGGCCCCGGTGAAGGCCCCCTTTTCGTGACCGAAGAGCTCGGACTCCAGGAGGCTTTCCGCCAGGGCGGCGCAGTTGATCTTGACGAAGGGGCCGTCCTTCCGGAGGCTGTTGTAATGGATGGCGCCGGCGATCAGCTCCTTTCCCGTGCCCGATTCTCCCGTAATCAGGACCGTCGCCTCCGTGGGGGCGATCTGGACAACCGTCTCCAGGAGCCGGGTCATCGCGGCGGAGTGCCCCAGGAGGTTGGTGCGGTCGTACTGCTCCTTCAGGTTTTCCCGGAGCATCCGGTTCTCCTCCGCCAGGCGCAGGTGCTCCATGGCCCTTTGGAGCGTCAGCTTCAGCTCGTCGAAGTCCAGGGGCTTCGTGAGGTAGTCGTAGGCCCCCTTCTTGAGCGCCTCCACGGCGGTTTCCACCGAGGCGTAGGCCGTCATGAGGATGACCGGCAGGGCGGGGTTGAAGGCCTTGATCTCCGCCAGGGCCTCGATGCCCGAGACATGCACCATCCGGATGTCCATCAGGACCAGGTCGAGCGGTTCCTCCCGGACCGCGGCCACGGCGGCGGCACCGTCGTCGGCCTCGGTGATGTCGTATCCCCATCCTCCCAGGAGGGTTTTCAGCATGGTCCGGTGGGCCCGGTCGTCGTCGACGACGAGAATGTGTTCGCTCTTTTTCATGTCGTTTTCCTGTCGGGGATCCGGAACGTCACGACGGTTCCCCTGCCCGGACCGCTCTCCAGGCGGATGTCTCCATCGTGGGCCTCGACGATCTTGTGGACGATGGCCAGGCCCAGGCCCGTTCCGGACGGTTTGGTCGTGTAATAGGGATCGAAGACGCGCTCCAGGTCCTCCGCAGGAATGCCCGTCCCCGTGTCCGATATCTGAATCCGGACGGTTCCGTCCGCGTCGGCGGCCGCCGCGGTGGTCAGGATCCCGCCCTTCTCCATGGCCGCCAGGGCGTTCAGGTACAGGTTGAGGAACACCTGGTGCAGCCGGTCCGGATCCGCCTCGACGGCCGGCAGATCGTCTGGAATTCGGTTTTCCACGACGACGTTCTTCTCCCGTGCCTCTCCTGCAACGACCCGGAGCGCGCGTTCGGCCGCCTCTCCGATGGAAACGGGTTTCTTCTGGAGCGTCATGGGACGGGCGAACTCCAGGAGCTGGGTGATGACCCGGTTGAGCCGGTCCACCTCCTGGATCAGGATGTCCGCGGTACTGCGGTCTTCCGGGATCTCCCGGTAACGCTCCCGGAAGTACGTGGCAAATCCCTTGATGGAGCTCAGGGGGTTGCGGATTTCATGGGCCACGCCGGCGGCCAGGCTGCCCAGGGATGCCAGGCGCTGGCTCCGGGCGACCTCTTCCTTGAGCTGGCGCATTTCCGTGATGTCCCGGAAAAGGAGAATGGATCCGAGCGGTGTGCCTTCTTCCGATTCCAGGGTTGTGGCCAGGGTCTCCAGGGGAAGGGTGCGGCCGTCCTCAAGCGGGCACTCCAGCTCCTTCTCGAGGGTTTTCCCACCTTCCCGCAGATCCTCCAGCAGATCCCACAGGCATTGGGGGAGCATTTCCCGGGCCGGCTTGCCGTCCACCCCGCCCGGAGCAAGGCTGAGGATGTCCTCGGCCGACCGGTTGCAGGCGGCAATGAGGCCGTCGTTTCCGACGGCGATGAGACCGATGGGCATGTGCTCCACAAGCCGGTCCGAGAAGGCCTTGATCCGGGAGAGCGACTGTCGCGTCATCCGCCATTCCTGGACGATGAAGAGAATCAGGAATCCGGCGCAACCAACCAGAAGGAAAAGGACGCCCTGGGCGATCGACTGGTTTCTCTGCCGCTTCCGGATGTCCTCGAGGGGGGTTGTATCCAGCCCGACGAAAACGATCAGCTGCCGGATCGCCTCCGGATTCACAGGAGGAGCGATCCGGCCTCCCGGGCCGAAGAGGCGACGGCCGGCGACGGGCTTGAAAGCCTGGTAAACCTCGAAGCTGTCTTCGCCGCCGGGGTTCGGAACCAGTCTCCAGCGAACCTGCCCGGAGCGGGCGATCTCCTTCAGATCCAGGTCGGTTCCATAGGGACGGCCCACCGACGAGGGATCACTGTCCGCCAGGATGGTTCCCTCCCCGTCCACGACAACCATGTAATCGATACCCTGCTGCTGGGCCGTCTCGATCAGCAGTTTCTGCAGTTCCAGATATCCCCAGCGGTGCAGGCCCAGGCCCGTTCGGGCCCCCGCCTCATAGGAGCGGATCAGGGCTTCTCCCTTCTCCAGGAGAAGCTGGTTCATGAAAGCCTCGTGGCGGGTCATGTTTGTCATCGCCATCCAGCCGTAAAGGGGGGCAAGAATGACCGCGGCGCCGAGGACGATCCAGGGCGAGAAACCGGCCCAGAAGGGTTTCCCGGGAGAGAGGCGGGCATGTTTTGTTCGTTTCGTCCGGGTGTTCATGATGTCCTGTTTCCAGGGTGGATAGTTCGTATCCAGCCGGATACCACGGGCGGATATTCTGTATCCACTTTTTTCTCACCAGGGTGCCAGGAAGCGGAGCGGGGAACGGTTAGTTTATTATAACAATTGTTAAATCAATAGGTTGTGGATTGGCTTCTGTGTTGGCATGGCCGTTGCTTCGTATCCCCGCAAAAGGGAAACGGAAGCGCGAAGAACAAAAAAAAGAAAGAGCAATATAGAAAGGAGATCCGGAAATGAAAGGCAAGAAATGGATGACGACCGTGGCCATTCTGGCTGTTGTCCTGATGGCCACCACGACCTGGGCATACGGTCCGGGCGGAGGCAGAGGATGGGGGAGGGGCCCCTGTTACAATACGGGTGACGTAGGCGGTCCGGCGGGCCTGAACCTGACGGCGGAACAGAGTGCGAAGATGCAGGCCCTGCGGGTAGCCCACCAGAAGGATGTACAGCCCCTCCAGGCGGCCATGTTCGCGAAGCGGGGCGAGCTCAGGACACTCTGGCTGGATAACCCCCCGAGCGAGGAGAAGATCCTGAAGGTGAACAGAGATATCGATGCCATCAAGGCCCAGTTGAATGAAAAGGCCACGAAGCACCGCCTCCAGATGCTGAATGTCCTGACACCCGAGCAGAAGGCCCAGGTCCAGACGCGCGGTCCCGGCTTCGGTCGTGGCTTCGGTCCGGGAGCGGGTGCCGGATGCGACGGGTGGGGCCCCGGCAGCGGTCAGGGACGGGGAATGGGTCCCAGGGGCTGGTAAGCAACTCCCAACCGGCGCAGAGCGCCTGACATAGAGAAAAGGGTCGGAGGATCGTGAACCTCCGGCCCTTTTTTTCGTCCGGGGCGCGGGGGCTGCCGCGGTGGTTTCCGCCGTCGCGGAAGCGTTTCCGCAAACGGTGTACTGAGAGCGGTAAGCCGGCGGAATGAAAACGCTTCCCAATGCTTCCTCTGGAAACCCCGGTCGCGCCCCCGCGGACATTGGGCGATGCCGGGTGATCTGGTCTCCGGGGCTGCAATCTGAGGGTTGATGTCCGGGACGGGAAAGCGTAGGAGAAATGTCCTGTCGTTTTCCTGGAGCAAACCCGAATGATCCGGACCATCCATCGAATATTTCTCTCCGGTGCGTCACTGCGACGGCCCTTTACGCGGGAATTCTTCCCGCCGCGCAGGCGGATCGTTCCGCTGCTGCTCTCCCTGCTTTTCCTGCTCATGGCCGCTCCCGCCTCGGCGGAGCGAGCCTGCCGGCATCTCGTCATCCTGGGCGATCCCCATGTCCCCGGGCAGCACATGGCCGCGAAGGAACAGGTCCTTCAGACGGTGAACTCCTGGCCGGACGTGGATCTGGTCGTTGCCGTGGGGGACCTCTGCGAGGACCGCGGGACCGTCGATGAGTACCGGACGGTGAAGCGGTTCTTCGGCGGGCTCGCGAAACCGTTTCTGCCGATTCCGGGCAACCATGACGTCGTGTACCGGGACGAGCTGAACGCAAACGGGCGGAGGGTGCGCGGAGACGACGCCTCCCGGGAGGAGAAGCGGCGGCGTTTCCGGGAGACCTTCGGGTTGGCTGCGGACTATCACAGCAGGAAAATGGGCGCTTACCTGCTCGTTTTCCTCGCGCCGGAGAGGCCCGAGCACCTCGCGGAGATGTCGTACCGGCAGGTCGACTGGCTGAGATCGGAACTGAAAAAGAACCGGCGGCTCCCGACCATCGTATTTTTCCACGCCCCCCTCCGGGGCACCCTCCCGGACTACAATTTCCGCGTCAACACGCCGAACTACATCGCTCAGCCGGCCGACCGGATCCACGACGTCCTGATGGAGAATCCCCAGGTCTTCCTCTGGGTCTCCGGGCACACCCATACGGTACCGTTCCGGGACGGTTTCGCCTCGCCGATCAACACATACGGGAAACACGTCACGAACATCCACAATCCCGACATGAACCGCGCCGGTATCTGGACAAATTCCCTCTACCTGTTTCCCGACCGCATCGTCATCCGGACCTACGATCATAGAAAAGGCGCCTGGCTTCCGGAGCTCGAGCGGACCATCCGGCCGGAGGACCCGCGGAAAACGTCAGGCCGGAGCCGCGCCGGCATTCCGCCCTGACGGTGGCCTGCATCGGAACGTTCGGGTTGATTAACGGGCGAAGATATTATAGAAAGAACGCCACTCGGCATTTGTGGAGCGAGTACAAATGGGCCTCACCATCACCGAAAAAATCCTTCTCCGGCACACCGACCTCACGGACATCCGTCCGGGCATGCTCATCAACGCCCGCGTGGACGTGGCCCTGGGGCACGACATCACGGCGCCCATCGCCATCGACGAGTTCAGGAAAGCCGGGGGGGGAAAGGTCTTCGATCCCTCCAGGGTCGTCCTGGTGGCGGACCACTTCACCCCTAACAAGGACATCCTCTCGGCGGGACAGGTGAAGATCCTCCGGGAGTTCGCCCGGGAGCAGGGCCTGACCCACTATTATGAGGGGGGGCGGTGCGGCGTCGAGCACGTCCTGCTTCACGAGAAGGGGATCGTCGTCCCCGGAGACGTGGTCATCGGCGCCGACAGCCACACCTGCACGTACGGTGCCCTGGGGGCCTTCTCCACCGGTGTCGGGAGCACGGATCTCGCGGCGGTCATGATGACCGGCGAAGTCTGGCTCCGCGTCCCCGAGAGCATGGAGATCGTCCTCCGCGGTCGCCTAGGGCGCTGGGTGGGCGGGAAGGACGTCATTCTCCACGTCATCGGCCGGATCGGCGTTGACGGTGCCCTGTACAAGGCCATGGAATTCAAGGGAGACGGTGTTTCCGCGCTGTCCCTGGCGGACCGGTTGACCATGGCCAACATGGTCATCGAGGCGGGGGCCAAGAATGGGATCTTCGCGGCGGATGCCGCCACGGAGGCCTATGTGAAGGAGCGGGCCGGCCGGACCGGCAGCCTCCTCGCCTCCGACCCGGACGCCCGGTACGCCGAGCGCCTGGAGGTGGACCTGGACGCCCTGGAGCCCCAGGTGGCCTTTCCCCACCTGCCCTCCAACACCCGGGGAATCCGCGACGCGGGCAACGTTCCCATCGACCAGGTCTACATCGGCTCCTGCACGAACGGCCGGATCGAGGACCTGCGGATCGCCGCGTCGCTCCTGAAGGGGAGAAAGGCGGCGCCGGGGCTCCGCCTGATCGTCGTCCCTGCCACGCCGGAGGTCTACGGCCAGGCCCTGCGGGAAGGGCTCCTGGAGATCTTCCTTGCCGCCGACGCCGTGATCGGTCCGCCTACGTGCGGACCTTGCCTGGGCGGGCACATGGGGATCCTGGCGGAGGGCGAGCGGGCCGTGGCGACAACGAACCGGAACTTCGTGGGCCGCATGGGCCACACGAAAAGCGAGGTCTACCTGGCCAACCCCGCCGTGGCTGCGGCGTCGGCCGTCCTGGGCCGGATCGCCGGACCCGACGAACTCGAGAGGGGTGCCCGATGAAATTCCGGGGCCGCGTGTGGATCTTCGGGGACAACGTCGACACCGACGTCATCTATCCCGCCCGGTACATGAACATCCACGATCCGAAGCAGATGGCCGCCCACTGCATGGAGGACGCCGACCCGGATTTCATGAAGAAGATCCGCCCCGGCGACATCATCGTGGCGGGAGAGAATTTCGGCTGCGGCTCCTCCCGGGAGCACGCCCCCATCGCCATCCGCGAGGCGGGCCTTTCGTGCGTCGTGGCCCGGAGCTTCGCCCGCATCTTCTACCGCAACGCTTTCAACATGGGGCTGCCCATCTTCGAGTCGGCGGATCTGCGGGACCGGGTGGCGGAGGGGGCTGAGATCGAGATAGACGGTGCCGCCGGGACGATCCGCATCCTCGGCGGAGAGGGAGAGACCCTGTCCATCCAGCCCATCCCGCCGTTCATGCAGGAACTGCTTCAGGACGGCGGCCTCATGAAGCACCTGGCGAAGAAGCGGTCCGCCGGGGAGGGACGGACATGAGCGGGAAACAATTCCGGATCGCCGTATTCGCGGGCGACGGCATCGGGCCGGAGGTTGTCCGGGAGGCCCTGCGGGTCCTTGAGGCCCTGACGGAGGACACGGGCCTGTCCGTCGATATCCGGGAGGGCTTTGTCGGCGGTGCCGCCTTTGACCGGTTCGGGGAGCCCCTTCCGGAGCAGAGCCTGTCGCTGGCGATGGAGTCCGACGCCGTTCTCCTTGGCGCCGTGGGCGGTCCCAAATGGGAGGCCCTTGAGTACGGCCTCCGGCCGGAGCGGGCCCTCCTGGGGCTCCGGGAGCGGCTGGGCCTGTTCGCCAATCTCCGCCCGGTCCACGTCTTCGAGGAACTTCTGGACGCCTCCCCGCTCAGGCGCTCCGTCGTCGAGGGAACCGACGTCCTGATCGTCCGGGAGCTGACGGGAGACCTCTACTTCGGGATCCCCCGGGGGGTCCGTGTCGAGGACGGGCAGCGGGTGGGGATCAACACCCTCGTCTACACGGAAGGGGAGATCCGCCGCATCGCGAAAACGGGCTTCGAAGCCGCCCGGGCGCGGAGAAGGAAACTGCTCTCCGTGGACAAGGCAAACGTCCTGGAGAGCACCCAGCTCTGGCGGGACGTGGTGACGGAGGTCGGCCGGGACTACCCGGACGTGGAGCTCGGCCACATGTACGTGGACAACTGTGCCATGCAGCTGGTCCGCAATCCGCGCCAGTTCGACGTCATCGTCACGACGAACATGTTCGGCGACATCCTGAGCGACGAGGCCGCCATGATCACGGGATCCATCGGCATGCTGCCGTCGGCGAGCCTTGGGGACGGCCGGGGGATGTACGAGCCCATCCACGGATCGGCCCCGGACATTGCCGGGACGGACGCGGCCAATCCCCTGGGAACGATCCTCTCCGTCGCCATGATGCTCCGCCATTCCTTCGGCCTCGAGAAGGAGGCCCGGCGGATCGAGGACGCCGTCCGGGCGGTCCTCCGGGACGGGCTCCGGACCCGCGACATCGCCGGGGACGGGGCAGGGCCGGCGCCCGTCGGCACCGTCGCCATGGGGGACGCCGTCGTCCGGAAGATCCGGGACGGGGCCTGACGGTCTCCCCGGGCAAGGACCGCCGGCGAACCGATCCGGCCGCCCCGAAGGGAGCGAAGATGCAGGACACACCCGGCCGGCCCTGGCCGGTCACCGTTTTCGACGCCATTCCCCTCCGCACGCCCGTCCGGGAGATCTATCGCCGCCTGGGCTGGCGGTCGGGACGTACGGAGCTTCCGGACGAGCGGCGGCGCGAGGTGGACCGGCAGATCCGGGAGGCCGAATCCCTGATTCATCTTCGGGGGGCGGCCCGGAGAGTTCCTCTCCGCCTCCTGGAGGCGGGACGTACGGTCCTGGCCGGAGGACAATCGCTGGAGAGCGCGAAGCTGTCCCGTTTCCTGGAAGGGTGCCCGGATGTTCTCCTGATGGCCGCCACGGCGGGAGGGGACATTGTAGCGGAGGCCTCCCGGGATACCGCCGCAGGAAGCGCCACACGCGGGGTGGTTCTGGACGCCGCGGCTAGCGAGATCACCGACGCCGCCCTGGACTGGATCGCGGCCTGGTTCAACAGGATGCTCCTCCGGGAGGGGCGGAGGCTGCTCAAAAGGCGGTATTCCCCCGGCTACGGGGACCTGGCCCTGGAGAGCCAGCGGACTCTCTTCAAACTCCTGGAGCTTGACCGGATCGGCGTTTCCCTGACGGATCACAGCCTCCTTGTGCCGGAAAAGTCCGTTATCGCCCTGACGGGCATCCTGCCGGGGACGGAGCCGGATCATGATCGCTGACCACTCGTTCCTGTTCGAAGAGGGGCTCTGGGGCGCCCGTGGATACTACATCGATTCCATCGGGGTCCCTTATCCGGTGGAGGGCGAATCCCGGATCACCCACGAGGGGGACTCTTGGATCAACGATTCGTGGATGCGCATCCCGGCGGACCCGCCCGTGGAATACCGGAACCGGTACGTGATCACGCCCTTCGAGGAAGGGACCGACTGCACCGCCTGGATTTCCGACAATCCGGCGCTGGGCCGGCTCCGGGGGACGTTCGTCCTGGTGGACGACGCGATCCTGTCCGTCTATGGTACGGAAGACGGCCGTCTCCGGGGCAGTGAGGCTCTTTTCAGGGTTTCGAGCATTTTTTACAGGGGGCGGGGGTGCCTGATGGAAGGGGAGAAGAAAATTTCCTCCTGGTCGGTGGAGCTGAAGCGGCGGGAAAGCGGGACAAGATGAAGAATAGAAGGACAGCGGCAAAACGATCGATCCGGAATATCGTGAGCGAGCGGATCCTGATCCTCGACGGGGCCACGGGGACGGAGCTCCAGAAGCGGGGAATGCCCGCCGGGGTCTGCCCCGAGGTGTGGTGTCTCGAGCACCCGAGGCACACCGGGGAGATCCACCGGGCCTACGCCAGGGCAGGATCGGATGTCATCTTCACCTGTACCTTCGGGGCCAACCGCCTCAAGATGGAGACGTACGGCATTGCGGGTGTGCGGGAGATCAACCGGGACCTGGCCCGCCTGGCGCGGGAGGCCGCCGGCCCCGGCGTGTTCGTCTTCGGGGACATCGGATCCACGGGCCGGTTCGTCGAGCCCTTCGGCCCCCTCGGGTTCGAGGAGGCCGTGGCGATCTTCCGGGAGCAGGTGCGGGGTCTCCTGGAGGGCGGCGCCGACGGGTTTGCCGTCGAGACCATGATCGACATCCAGGAGGCCCGGGCGGCCCTCCTGGCGATCCGCGAAGAATCCGATGCCTTTGCCATCGTGTCCATGACCTATGAAGCCGACGGACGGACCCTTGGCGGGACGGACCCGCTGACGGCCCTGGCGATCCTCCAGGGTCTCGGGGCCGACGCCGTTGGCTGCAACTGCTCCGTGGGACCCGAGGCGATGGCGGAAATGGTCCGGGCCGTGAAGCCCTATGCGAAGGTCCCCCTCGTCGCCAAACCGAATGCGGGCCTGCCCCGCCTTGTTGAGGGACGGACCGTTTTCGACATGACGCCCGATGCCTTCGCCCGTGCGGCCGTTACAATGGTTGAGGCGGGAGGAAACCTCCTGGGCGGCTGCTGCGGGACGACGCCGGAGCATATCCGCGCCCTCGCCGATGCGGTCCGGGACCGGAAGCCCGGGGCGCCGAACCGCCGGCCCCCGGCCGTGCTCAGCAGCGCCCGGGGCTGCCGGGTTCTCGAAGACGGTCCCCTGATGATCGTGGGCGAGCGGATCAACCCCACCGGCAAGAAAGCCCTCCAGGAGGAGCTCCGGGCGGGAAGCATGGAGACGGTCCGCCGGATGGCCCGCGAACAGGAGGAGGCCGGGGCGGATCTCCTGGACGTCAACGTCGGCGTCCCCGGCATCGACGAGGTGAAGACCGTCCGGGAGGTGATCGGCAGTGTCATCAGCGTCACCGCCCTGCCCCTGGTGATCGACTCCTCCCGGGTGGAGACCATCGAGGCGGCCCTTCGGCTTTACCCCGGCCGGGCCTTGATCAATTCGATCTCGGGGGAGAGGGACAAGCTCGACCGGCTGCTGCCGCTGGCCGCCCGCTACGGGGCCATGTTCATCCTCCTTCCCCTGAAGGGCCGCGAGGTGCCGGAGACCTTCGAGGAGCGGCGGGAGATCGTCCGCGAGGTCCTGAGGGAAGCGAAACGGTATGGGCTGACGAAGGAAGACGCCGTTGTGGACGCCCTGGTGATGACCGCCGCGTCGAGGCCCGCGGCGCCCCGGGAGACCCTGCGGACCGTGGAGTGGTGCGCCCGCAGCCTGCGCTGCCGGACGATCGTGGGGCTCTCCAACGTGTCCTTCGGGCTGCCGGAACGGCGGTGGATCAACGGGTCCTTTCTGGCCATGGCGCAGACCCTGGGCCTGACGATGGCTATCGCCAACCCGGGGCAGGAAGAGCTCATGAGCCTGAAGATGGCCGGCGACGTCCTCCTGGCGAAGGACCGGAATGCCGCCGCCTATGTCCGGCGCTTCTCCGCAATCCGGAAGGAGCCGGAGCCGGCGGCCGCTGCGGATCCCGCCCGGCGGGTGGCCGACGCCATCCTGGAGGGGGACCGCGACGCCGTGGTCGCCCGCGTCGAGGAGGCCCTGTCCGCGGGCATCGGTGTCGGGGATCTGGTGGAGGGCACGATGATCCCGGCGGTAGTCCGGGTGGGGGACCTCTACGAGCAGAAGCGCTACTTCCTGCCCCAGCTCATCGCCGGGGCGGAGGCCATGCAGCGGGCCATGGATCACCTGGAGCCCCGCCTCCGTGGGGATGCGGCCCGGGCCCCCAGGGGATCGGTCGTCCTGGCCACGGTGGAGGGGGACATCCACGACATCGGAAAAAACATCGTCTCCCTGATGCTCCGCAACGCCGGCTGGCGGGTGGTGGACCTGGGGAAAGACGTGAGCGCCGCCCGCATCGTCTCGGCCATGGAAGAAGTGCGGCCCCGGGCCGTGGGCCTGTCGGCCCTGATGACGACAACCATGGTTCACATGAAGCAGGTGATCGACCTGGCCCGGGAAAATGGGTTCCGGACGCCGTTTCTTGTCGGCGGCGCCGTGGTCACCCGGGAGTACGCGGACTCGATCGGGGCCGCCTACGGGAAGGACGGCGTGGAGGCCGTCCGGGTCCTGGAGGCCCTGCCCCCAGCGGAGGATTCCTGAAGCCATGACGCAGATCCGCCTTCCCTCCCGGCAGAGGGACATCCGGATTTCTCTCCTGGTGTCGGCGGCCCTTCATGCCACCGTGGTGGTGCTCCTGCTTATGGCCACCGCCGAATCCGGCCTGCCGAAGCTCCTGAAGGCGGAGGGGACGAATCTGATCGTCTCCTGGATCTCCGTGGTGCCGGCGGTTCAAGAGACCGCTGTGGCTCCGGCGGGCAGGGCGGCTCCGCGCATTTCCACGCCGCCGGTTTCGGTTCCGCAAACGAAGGCGCTGCCCGGACCGCAGGAGGAACACGCGGCGCCCGAGGCGGCGGTGGAGGCAGGGCGGATGACCTATACCCCGGCCGCCTTGACGGCTGCCGTATCGGGCCGGGTGGCGGGTGTCCCAGGCGTTCCGGCGGCGTCTGTACCGACCGGAAGCGGAGCCTCCGGGGCGGTTCCGACCGCGGCGCTTCCGCGCTACCGGGACAATGCCAGGCCCGCGTACCCGCTTGCGGCCCGGCTCCGCGGATACGAGGGGATGGTGCTCCTGTCCGTGGACGTGTCCGCCGAAGGCCGGGTGGACGGCCTCACGGTGAAGCGGTCGTCGGGTTACGAAGTCCTGGACCGGTCCGCCCTGGAGGCCGTCCGGACCTGGACGTTCGAGCCGGCCCGGCGGATGGGCCGGCCGGTCGGGATGCGCGTGGATATCCCCGTGAAGTTCGTACTCCACGGGGAGGAGTCCCTGTCCTGAAATCTCTGATGGAGGAAATCGACCCTATGGACCTGTCTCAAAGCCGGGATCGCCTGGCGGAGCTGATTCTCCGCCGATCCTTTCAATACCGGGAGGACCCGCCGTTCACCCTGGCCTCCGGGAAGACGAGCTTCTACTACTTCAACTGCAAGCCGGTGACCCTGGATCCCGAGGGGATGAACCTGATCGGCCGCGTCCTCTTCGGGATGGTCCGCGGCACCGGCGTCACCGCCGCCGGAGGCCTGACCCTGGGGGCGGATCCCCTGGCCAACGCCCTGTCGGTTATCTCGTTCCAGGAGGGCGAGCCGATCAAGTCGTTCATCGTCCGGAAGGACGTGAAGGCCCACGGGACAAAGAGCGCCGTCGAGGGGAACGTGGCGAAGGGAGAGCACGTGGTCGTCCTCGACGACGTCATCACGACGGGGGGATCGACGATCACGGCCATCGAGAGGGTCCGCGAGGCGGGCCTCATCGTGGACCGCGTCATCGCCCTCATCGACCGGGAAGAGGGAGGGCGTGAAAACATCCTGGCCCTGGCGGGCCGCGTCGATGCCGTCTTCACCCGGACCGAGATCATGGAGCGGTACAAAAAAAGCTGAGCCCCGCTGCTTTCAGGAGGAGCGGGTCCATCGCGGGCTCCAATGCCGAAAGCAATGAAGAAATCAGCGAAAAACGGGCAGACCGCTTCGAAGATCCGTTCGATCGAGCAGCGTTACCGACGGATTTTTGAGGCGCTCAGCAAGTCGGAGCAGGAGAAGTCGGTCATCCTCGACGCCATGACCGAGCTGGTCCTGTATCTCGATACGGACATGCGGATCATCTGGGCCAACAAGGCCATGCACGACGCCTTCCGCCTCGTGCCGGGCCGGTTGACCGGAAAGCACTGCTACCGGGCGCTGCACCGCCGAACCAGGACCTGCAGCATCTGCCCGGCGGAAAAAACCCTCGAATCCGGCGAGCCCCGGGAAGTCGTCGATTTTTCATCATACGGGAAAAACTGGGTGCTCCGCAGCTATCCCGTCCGGAATGAAAAGGACATTCTCACCGGCGTCGTCGAAATCGTCACGGACACCACCGAGCGCATCCGCGCCGAGGAGGCGATGCGCCTCTCGGAGCAGAGATACCGCGAGCTTTTCGAAAACGCCACCGACATCATCTTCATTCTGGACCTGAAAGGCCGGATCCTCTCCTGCAACGCCTCCGTCTCCAGGACGTACGGCTACGAAAAGGAACAGCTCCTGGGGCGCAGCATCGAGACCCTTCTGGACCGGGACTATGTGCCCGTCGTCCGGGACCTGATCCGGAAAAAGCGGGATGGCCTGCAGGTTCCGAACCCCATCGAATTTCTCACCTGCACAAAGGACGGCGGGATCGTCTGGCTGGAGGTGAGCGCCCGGATCGTGAAGGAAAACGGGCGGCAGGTGTCGATCCACGGCATTGCCCGCAACATCACCGAGCGCAAGCTGATGGAGGAGGCCCTGAAGAAGAGGGAGCGGGAGTTGGAGGAACAGTCCCGCAACCTGGAGGACGCCAACACGGCCCTGAAGGTTCTGCTCAAGCGCCGGGAAGAGGACAAGTCGGAGCTGGAGGAGAAGGTCACCTTCAACATGAGGGCGCTGATCCTGCCGTACATCGAAAACCTGAAGATCACCCATCTCGACAGCCACCAGCGGAATCAGCTCGACATCCTCGAGCGAAACACGAGCGAGATCGTTTCCCCGTTCCTGCGCACCCTCTCCTCGAAATACCCCAATCTCACGCCGATGGAGATCAAGGTGGTCAATTTCATCAAGGAAGGGCGCACGACGAAGGAAATGGCGGCTCTTCTGCACGCATCCGCCCGGACCGTGGAGGTCCACCGGGACAACATCCGGAAAAAGATCGGACTGAGGAACCGGAAGGCGAATCTGCGGTCTCATCTGCTGTCTCTCTGATCGGCGGCGGTCCGCGAAGGCCGGCACGTATTTGAACTACGTATAGAATACGTAATCTTTCCGGATTGCCCTGTTCCAGAATCGGTGGTTTTGTTCCATCATGCGTTACCCCGGGGGTTCCCGGCGCGGAAATTCGAGGGGGATTCTCCGTCTCCGGAGAGTTCTGTCAGCCTGTCCACTTAAGCGGGGGGAAAATCGATGACGAAAGAAGAGAAGATCGAGGAAATCCGCCAGCGGGCCCGAAAGAATTTCTCGCTCGGATACAACTGCGCCGAGTGCGTGACCGAGGCCATTCTTTCCCTTGTCGACACGGGGCTGCCGGCGGAGGTGAAGAAGTGCGCCACGGGCTTCGGCGGCGGGATCGGGCTGTTCGGAGACACCTGCGGAGCGCTTGCCGGGGCCGTCATGGCCGTCAGCGCAGTCCACGGGAGAAGCAACCTTCCTGAAGGCGAGGGCAAGGAGGCGGTGAAGAAAGCCGCGGATCAGCTCTATGGAAGGCCCGGCCTGTACCGGCTGTTCAACATCATTCCCAACCGGTTCCAGACCAAGTACGGGAAAACCCTTTGCCGTGAGCTTACCACCCAGTGGCAGTCCACCTGGCTCTGCCGTGATCATGCGCTCTTCTGCAGGGATCTCATCACCGAGGCGGCGGGTATTGCGGGGGAGCTGGTTCTTTCCGACCGGGAGGCGCTGGCTTCGGGGAACTTCGGAACCAACGTCGAAAACCTGAAAGACTGACAGGAGATCAACGACATGAGTCAACGATTGGTGGTCATTGGTGGCGGGGCTGCAGGTCCTTCCACGGCGGCGGAAGCCAAGCGGAGGAACAAGTCTTTCGATGTATGCATGATCGAGGGCGGCGACTTTGTCTCCTATGCCGCCTGACCGATGCCTTATTACATCGGTGATGTAATCAAGGACTACAAGCGGTTGGTGATCCGGACGCCGGAAGAGTTCGGGAAGACGGGAATCGAGGTTAAGATCAGGACCCGGGCCCTTGATATTGATCTCCGGAAAGGACTGGTCCATCTGTCCGATGATTCCAGCATTCCCTATGACTTCCTGGTCATGGCGACGGGTGCTGAGGCCGTACGCCTGGATATCCCGGGGGCCGATCTGGAAGGAGTCTTCGTCCTGAGAAACCTGACGGATGCCCTGCGTTTCAAATCCTACCTGAACGAGCACAATTGCCGGAAGGCCGTTCTGATCGGCGGTGGTTTTATTGCGATGGAGATGTGCGAGGCCCTCAGGAACCTGGGAATTGAGACAACCGTGATGATCCGGGGTTGCCGGCCGGTCACCCGCTGGGATCCCGAGTTCACGAACCTGATTGTCGAGGAGCTGAAGCAAAACGATGTGACCTTTCTGCCGGAAACGAAGCCCCTGTCCATTGAAAGAGGAACGAACGGCGGACTTGTGCTGAACACGGACAAGGGCGAGGTGGCTGCCGACATTGTCTTGTCGGGAGTGGGCATACACAGCAGTACGAAGCTGGCGAAGGCCATCGGCCTGGAAATGGGGGCAAGCGGGGCCATCAAAGTGGATCATCGGCAGCGGACCTCCATCGAAGGGATCTACGCCGTCGGTGACTGCTGCGAGGTTTTTCACAAGGTTGCCGGGCGCTGGGTCTATTTGCCCCTGGGAGACATCGCCAACAAGCAGGGCCGGGTGGCCGGCCAGAATATCGGTGGACACATGGCGGAATTCCCGGGGGTTGTCGGTGCGCAATCGTTCAAGGTGTTCGATCTCGAGGTCGGGGCTGCGGGGCTGACAGAGGACGAGGCCGTCCGCTATGGATTCCAGCCGGTCAGCACGATGATCTGGGGTCTTCCCATCGGGCGCCCCATGTCGAGAGGCGAGAAGTTGGGCGTGAAACTCATTGCCGACAAAACCTCGGGAAGACTCCTCGGCGGACAATGCATCGGCGAAAAAGGAGCCATCCAGCGAACCTTTGCCCTGTCGGTTGCCCTGTGGTCGGAACTGAGCATCGACGAGGTGGGGTATCTGGACTTGCCCTACTCCCCGCCTTTCGGAGGTGCCTGGGACGCGATTCACGTTGTGGCCCAGTCCCTGCGGGCCAGGATGTAGCCGGCAGGCATCCTGCCGGAAGGCAGGAAGGGCCGATGAGAGCGCCCCCTTGGGCAGATGAATGGCGGGACGGAAGGCAGGTACCGGATGAAGAAAAAAGCGAAGAAAGCAGACACAAGCGCGGTTGAATCAGGGTTTGACGTGGTCAGCGTCCATATCGGGACAGAAGATCCGGTTGTCTACAGGGGACTGGGCGGAACGTTCGCCAGTTTCGCCGACAGCTGCCTTCGCAAGCGGGTCCTGCCGGGCTTCCATCAAAAGGGGCTGATCGCGGAAGCGGAGCCGAAAGAGTCGGGCCTTGTCCTCTGCTTATCCGGCAAGCGCAGCGAGAAAAGGCTTCGGGAAATCATGGACATCGCGTTGGTCAACACGGGAGCCTATCCTTCCAGGGGGGGGAAGGCTGGATTTTCCATAAACGTCACATCAAAGATGCAGGACGTGAAAAGGAGGAAATCATGGCTCTGAAGACGGCGAACGAGTTTTTGGACACCATCCGGAAAATGAAGCCCCGCGTATACTGCGGGGGGAAATGGGTGACCGGCCTGCTTGACAACCCGGTCACGCGGTCCATGGTCATGGCCAACTCGGCAATCTACGGCCTGGCCGAGGATCCGGCCAACAAGGAGGTGATGGTGGCGACCTCCCACCTGACAGGGGAGCCGATCAACCGCAACCTGAACGTCGCCCGGAACATCCACGACCTGGACATGCGTCAGGAGATGGCGCTCCTCACAAGCCAGACGGTGGGCACCTGCAACTACCGCTGCGTCGGCTGCGATGCCCTCAACAGCCTGGCCGCCACGACGTGGGAGATGGATCAGGCCCTGGGGACGAACTACGAGGAGCGGTTCAACAAATGGCTGGCCTTTGCCCAGGCCAACGACCTGGCCGTGTCCGGAGCCATCACCGACGCCAAGGGCGACCGGAAGAAACGCCCCTCCCAGCAGGATGAGATCGACACCTTCGTCCACCTGGTGGAGAAGCGAGACGACGGCATCGTGGTCAGGGGGATCAAAGTGAGCCAGAGCGGCGCCATCGGCTCCCATGAAACCCTGGTGCTTCCGGGCGGGGCCCTCAAAGAGGGGGAAGAGAAGTTCGCCCTGGCTTTTGCAGTCCAGAACAGCGTCCCGGGGCTGTCCTACATCTGCCAGTACAACGCCTACTCCGCGGAGCGGGAGATGTTCGGCGACGAGGAATGCGAGCTGGGGAACCCGATTTACGGCCAGCGGGAGACCTCGACGATGGTGTTCGACAACGTCTTCATCCCCTGGGAGCGGGTTTTCCTCTGCGGCGAGACCAAGTACTGCGGGCGGATGGTCACCCGGTTCGCCAAGGCCCACCGCATGAACTGCGGAGGGGCCTGCAAGGTGGGGTTCGCCGACCTGATCATCGGCGGCACCATGCTGGCCGCCGAGTACATCGGAGTGGAAAAGGTCCCCCACATCCAGGAGAAGATCATCGATATGGTCCGTTTCAGCGAAACCTCCCACGCCTGCGCCATCGCGGCCGCCATGAGGGGGCGGGAGGAGCCGAAGGGCTCCGGTGTCTACCTGCCGGACGACCTGTTCGGCAATGCCGCCAAGCTGAACATTGCCCACGGGTTCTGGGAGATCATCAAGAACGCCGGGGACATCGGCGGCGGCCTGGTGGTGACCATGCCGAGGCTGAAGGATCTGGAGGACCCGGAAGTCGGCCCCGTTCTGAAGAAGGCCTTCGGGGCCGCGGCTCCGGCGGACAAGCGGCTGAAAGTCGCCAAGTTCCTGCAGCACTGGTCGGCGGGACTTCACGGGCCCGGGACCTGGCATGGCGCCGGCGCCCCCCAGACCCAGCGGTTCATGTTCACGGTGCTGACGGATTTCGACGCGAAGAAGAAGATGGCCAAGAAGATTATGGGGATGAAGGACTGATCCCGCAGAAGCCGGAACGGAAAGGCAGGGCACAGAGCCCTGCCTTTCTTCTTTGGGGCAGCGGATGGTACCCGCCGCCACGCCGGTAACGCCCTTCCGGCACTCCCTGCCAGGGCTCGAAGCGATGCGGACGTCGATGGGGGTGCAAAGCATTCCCGCCCCGTCGTCTGCCTGGAGTTGAGAAGGATCCCCGATGCATTGCCGTGAGATCCTTCCATATTGATTCGGGAAGATGCCTGTTTATGCCCGAAGCAACAGCCGATCCGGTGCAGAAAGGACTTGCAACCACTTCCCCTTTGCACTATGATCGCGGGCTGTAAAATATAAGTATTTAAGATTCTTGGGGTATTCCCATTTCTGGCTGGTCCGGCGGTTCCTTTGCCAAGCCGTCGTCGTTCGGTTCAGAACGTGTACGGCGGCGATGAAGGGTTCGTTATCCCAGGCCTTCCGCAACAAGGGCCGGGAAAATGCCGGTACCCGGGAATCGGAGCAGGTTGTACCATGAGCAGAAAAAAGAGGATCGTTGTCCTGGCGGCAATGCTGGTTCTGGTGTCCGCCGCCGCGGCGTATGCCCTGCGGGGAGAGATCGTGGAGGTGGCCCTCTACCGGAACGCAAAGATGGTCAACGGCGTTCCGGCGGGCTGGAAGATCATGCGCCATTCCGGCACGCCGGTCATCCGGCTGGAGAAATTCGGCGATGCCTACTATGTGCGCATGATCAGCGATTCCCGGTCGGGTTTCGGCATTGAAAAGGAAGTCAGTGTCGACCTAAGGGAATACCCCTACCTGAACTGGACCTGGACGGCGACGAAGCTGCCCCGGGGCGGCGATGTCCGGAAATCCGCCACCGACGACCAGGCGCTCCAGATCTATGTTGTCCTGCCTACAACTGGATTCCCGGAGCAGCTGAACTACCCGATCCTTACCTATGTCTGGGACAATGAGGCCCCGAAGGGACTGGTCACCAAGAGTCCCAAGCCCCTCATGAAAAAGATCCGCTACGTCGTTGTCCGCAACAAGACGGACCGCCTCGGCACGTGGTACACGGAGAAGCGGAATGTGTACGAGGATTTCCGGAAGGTTTTCCGGGACGTGGACGGCGGTGAGCCCCGGGGGGCTACGCACGGGCTGCGCTTCTACATCAACTCGCAGAACACCAAGAGCCAGGCGGAAGGCTACATCGGCGAAGTCTTCTTCAGCAAGTCCTGACAACCCCCGGATTTTCGTTTCCTGACCTGCAGGACCACCGGGCCGGCTTTCCACTCACGGATGCCGGCCCCTTTCGGTTCCTCACTCTCCCGCCGCCACCCGGATCCGGTTTACCGCCCGGTGGGCCTGGCGGACCGGTTCCGGCAGGCGATAGCCCCGGCAGCAGGATAGGATGATCCCGACGGCCTTCTCCAGGCCGATCCGGTGTCCCTGGGAGACGTACACGGGCTTTACCCGGTCCCGCGTCCTGAGTGCGGTGCCGACGATGGCGCCGTCCGCCAGGAGATCCGCCCTGTTTCCCGTCTCCATGCCCACTTCACCGTGTATTCCATAGAGCCGGGTCTTGGCGCAGCCGATCGCCGGCAGGTCGAGAAACAGCCCCAGGTGGGAGGCGAGGCCGAATCCGCGCGGATGGGCGATTCCCTGTCCGTCGAAGAGAACCGCGTCGGGATTGCGGCGCAGCCGCCTGAAGGCCTTCAGGACGACGGGACCTTCCCGGAAGCTGAGGAGGCCGGGGACGTAGGGGAAGGAGGAACGGTCCTCGGCGGAGGCCTCTTCCAGCAGTTCCAGGGATGGGTAGGCGAGAACGACAACCGCGGCGAAGAAGCGGTCGCTCCCCCGGGCGTAGGAAACGTCGGCCCCGGCAATGGTCTGCAGGGAGGAGGGAAAGGACCGGTCGTCCAAAATCAGCCGCTCCCGCAGCTGTTGCTGAAGGGCGATGGCCTCTTGGCAGCACAGGTCCCAGGGATGGAGGCTACGGGCCCTCATCGGGATTTTCCAGCCAGTCCGCCAGGATGCTCTCTGCTTTGGCCACATCGGCGCGGATCTGCGTCACCAGCGCCTCGGGACCGTCGAACTTCATCTCCGGCCGGAGGCGGTCGATGAAGAGGATCTCCAGCGATTCCCCGTACAGGTCGCCCCGGAAGTCGAGGATGAAGACCTCCACCGACAGCTCCGAGTCTCCGAACGTCGGATTGTAGCCGATGTTGAGAACGGACTTCATGGAGCGGCCGTCCATTTTCGTGACGGCGGCGTAAACGCCCCGGGCCGGCAGGAGCTCCTTCCCGGGCCGGACGTTTGCCGTCGGGAAACCCAGCCCCGTGCCGCGGCGGTGGCCGTGGACGACCCGGCCGGCCACGTTGTAGGGACGGCCGAGGAGGCGCCGGGCCGTGCGGACGTCGCCGTCGAAGATGGCGTTCCGGATCCGGGTGCTGCTGATGACGTCGCCGCTCCCCGAGACGGCCCCAAGGGCCTCCACGTCGAAGCCGAGGGTCTTCCCCCAGCGGACCAGGAATGCCTCGTTTCCCTCCTTGCCTCGGCCGAACCGGTAATCGTGGCCGATCAGGATCTTCCGGATGTGGAGCCGCTTCCAGAGGACGTCCCGGACAAAGGATTCTGCGGAAAGAGCGGCAAAGTCCAGGTCGAAGGGGATCAGCAGGAGAGCGTCGACGCCGGTGGCGGCAATCTCCCGGATTTTTTCCTCCGGCGTCGTGATCAGGTAGAAGGGCCGGCGATCGGCCCGGAGAACGCTTTTCGGATGCGGCTCGAAGGTGATGACCAGGACGGGCGCCCCGGAGGGACGCGCCTCCTCGATGAGCCGGCGGAATATGGATCGGTGGCCCCGGTGCACACCGTCAAAATTGCCGATGGTGACGAATGCTCCCTCCAGTTCCCGGGGGATTTCCTCCAGACTGCGGATGACCTCCATGCTTTCCCTTTCCGCTGGCCTGCCCCGTCCGATTCCTTGTGAATCCGCCACTGGCGCGGCCCGGGCGGATCATTTTCCTTGACAGGGGATTGGCGATTCGTGTAGAAACAAACGCTCTTTTGAGATGCACCAGCCTTTTTGCCGAAGTGGCGGAATTTGGTAGACGCGCTAGGTTCAGGGTCTAGTGGGCGTACGCCTGTCCGGGTTCAAATCCCGGCTTCGGCACCATATATACAGACGGGGGCGCTCTGTCAAGCAGGGCGCCCCCTCTGCATTCCGGACCGGGTTCGCTTTTGCTGCGGTCCTCTCACCCATTGTTCCGTCTTCTCCCTGCTCATGGCTCCTCTAAGCCGGGAGTGGTCCTGCCGGCACGCCTGATGTTCAGCGTGAGCGGTTTTGTGCGTGCCTACCCCCAGAGAATCAGCCCCATCTCCTGGAGCGTTGCCAGCTGCGGATGGAACGGCAGTACGCGGATCCCGTAGGAGAACATCCCGTTTTCCCGAACGGTGTACTCGCCGGAAAAGACCAGCATGCCGCTTTTCTCCACGTCCGCGACTTTCAGGGGGACTCGTTGCGGAGAGCCGGTAAAGCCGTGGCTGTCCCGGAGGCCGACGACCATCTCCACGAGAATCTCCTCGGGTGCCATCTTTCCCGGATCGATCCGGACCTGGACGGACAGGGGCTGGTCCACCACGATCGTGTCCCCGTGGATGCCCCCGATGGACACTTCCTGGAGTTTCAGGGAGGAGAACCGCATGGGCACCTTGCGCTTCCAGTCGACGATCGTGCGGGCCAGGGCGAACCCCTCCGACGTCAGCTCCTGATCCCGCTGCGCCGCGGGCCGGTACATCAGGCTGTAATACTCGGAAAGCATCCGCTCGGTGTTGAATTTTGGAACCAGGGTCTGCATGGAGCGTTTGACCGCGGCCATCCAGCGTTCCGGAACCCCGGAAAGATCGCGGTCATAGAAGGTGGGGATCACGGTTTCCTCGAGGAGATCGTAGAGATCCCGCCCGTCCTCCTCGTCGGCATTGGGCCGCTCCTCCACCTGTTGCCGCACCAGCGGGCCCATCGTCCAGCCGTTTGTCCCGTCGAAGCCCTCGGGCCACCATCCGTCGGAGACGCTCAAGTTCAGGACGCCGTTGGCTGCCACCTTCATGCCGCTTGTACCGCTGGCCTCGTAGGGGCGCCGGGGTGTGTTGAGCCAGAGATCGACTCCCTGGACCAGCATCCGTGCGCTGCCGAGGGAATAGTCTTCGATGAAGAAGATGCGGCCCCGGAACCGGACGTCCCGGCAGACGTCGATGACGCGCTTCACGAGGTTCTTCCCCATGTCGTCGTTGGGGTGGGCCTTGCCGGCGAAGAGGATGTGCACCGGCCGGGTCGGATGGTTGACGATGCGGTCCAGCCGGTCCAGGTCCGACAGGAGCAGGTCCGCCCGCTTGTACGGCGCGAAGCGGCGTGCGAATCCGATCAGGAGCGCCGAAGGATTCAGCCGGGAAAACATGTCCTCCCTCCAGTTTTTCCAGGAGGGAAACTTTGTGTCCGTCGCGGCGGTATAATCCCGGAGGTAGTCGAGCAGCCGCTGTTTCATCTCGTGGCGGATCCGCCAGAGCTGAATATCCGGGATGTCCTGGATGCGCCGCCAGCGTTCCGGATCCGTCAGGTGCTTTTCCCAGTCCATTCCGAGGTACGTGTCGAAGCACTCCTTCATCCGGGGGGCGATATAGGACATCACATGGACGCCGTTGGTGATCTGTCCGATGGGAATGTCCGAATCGTCGAACCCCTTCCAGACGTCCCGCCACATGTGCCGGGCCACCTGCCCGTGGAGGTTGCTCACGGCGTTGCTCCGGTGGGACATCTTGAGGGCCAGGATGGTCATGAAGAACGGCTTGTCGTCGCCCCGTTCCTTCCGGCCGAGGTCCCAGAACCGGGCCCAGGACAGGCCGAAGCGCTTCATGTATCCTCCGAGGTACGACTCGATCAGGTCCTTCGAGAAGCGCTCGTTTCCCGCTTCCACGGGGGTGTGTGTGGTGAAGACCGTGCTGCCGTGGACGACCTCCGCCGCCTCCTCCAGGGACAGCCCCTCCCCGCTCATCAGGTCGGCGGTCCGCTCGAAGATCAGGAATGCCGAGTGTCCCTCGTTGATGTGATAGACCCGGGGACGGATGCCCAGCTTCTTCAGGAGGCGGACTCCCCCCGCTCCCAGCAGGATCTCCTGCTCGATCCGCACTCGCGGGTCGGCCCCGTAGAGACGGGACGTAATGGAGCGGTCCTGGAGTGTGTTCCTCGGAACATCCGTGTCCAGGAGGTAGAGAGATACACGGCCCACCTTGATTTCCCAGATGTTTGCGTACAGGGTGCGCCCGGGGAGCTCCAGGGAGATCTGGACATCCGCTCCCAGATCGTCACGGACGATCTGCACGGGCAGGCTGGAGAAGTCGTTCTCGGGATACTCGGCGACCTGGATGCCGTTCCGGTCGATGAGTTGCCGGAAGTAGCCGTTTTTGTAAAGCAGCCCTACCCCGACGAGGGGGATGTTCATGTCGCTGGCGGTCTTGAGATGGTCCCCGGAGAGCGTGCCCAGGCCGCCGGAATAGATGGGAAGGCACTCGTGGAGACCATACTCGGTCGAGAAATAGGCCACCGGGCTGGACCAGCGGATGCCGTTTGCGGCGTAGGGGTTGCTGTCGGAGGTCTTCTCCTCCATGTAGTCGTCGAACTGGCCCATGATCTGGCCGTACAGGGCCATGTAGCTCGGGTTTTCCGCCGCTTCGGAGATCCGCTCGGAGCTCACCGTTTCGAGCATCCGCACGGGATTGTTTCCCATGTCAAGCCAGAGCTTCGGGTCCAGCGTGGCGAACAGGTCCAGGGCCCGGGGAGTCCAGACCCACCAGAGGTTGTATGCCAGCTCGCGCAGGCGGCCGATCTTTTCCGGAAGGTGGGCCACCGCGGTGAAGGTCCGGAAATGGGGCTGGGTGGAGGCGGTGCCCGCAAAGACGTGCTTCTTCTCGCCATCCTCGGTCACTGCCATCTTGGCGGACCGCTCGAAGGCCGTTCCCAGGGCCCGGTCGTAGGCCGCCAGGTAGGCCCCGTAAAAATCGTGCCAGCCGGCATGCAGGGCCAGGAGGCGTGCGCCCTTGCGCATCCGGAGCCAATCCGGCTCCGTCCAGGCAAAGCTTTCCCGGAGGATCTCCTTGAGCTCCTCCTCCACGGTCGCCGGTTCCTGGTTGCGCCGGTCCAGGATCCTCACGCCGTCATAACCGCCGCTCATCTGCCGGACCCACTGCCCGAACCCGGCCAGATCGGTGGAGACGGTCGGTACGGCAAAGGCGGCGCACTCCAGGGGGGTGTATCCCCATGGCTCATAATAGGAGGGGAAGACGCCCATGTCGCATCCCTGGAGGGCTTCATAGTAGGGAAGGTTGAGAAAACCGTCTTTCCCATCCAGCGGGGCCGGAACGAAGATGACGCTGACCCGGTTTTCGGGCATGTTCCGGAGACCCAGCCGCTTGCAGGTCTCCATGACAGGATCCGAGGCCCCGTAGTGAAGGCGGTGCGTGGCGATGGGAAGCGGACCCGAATCGGTCCGCGTATAGTGCTCCTTGAGAGAGGGCAGCAGGTCCATGTGGCCGCCCATGACGAAGAGGAAGGCCACGGCCGACTGTTCCGCTTCGAGTTCCCGCTCGAGGCGGCCCAGGGCTCCGAGGAACACGTCGATCCCCTTGTTGTGGAACTCGTAGCGGCCGGATGTCAGGAAAATCCGCGAGCTTTGCGGGAGGTCGCGGCGGAGGAACCGGGAGGCCGCCTCCAGCAGGATCCTTCTCGACGTCTCCGACGGTTCCCGGTCTTCCGTCAGGTCCGGGATGGTTTCCATGTCCAGCCCGTTGGGGGTGATCACGTCGGGTGACCGGCCGAGGATGTTGCGGGCCTCCAGGGCGGTGATCTCGCTGACCGTCGTGAAGCAGTCGGCCTCCCGGGCCGCCACCTGCTCCATGGAAAATTTCGCGCTGATGTTGTGGACCACGGCCTCTCTCTGGGGAGACAGGTGTTCCATCGAACCGTACAGGTCCATGCCGGTGCCCGAGAGGGTGCGGCCCAGGATGGTGGCGTGGGTGGTGAATACGGTTGCCATCTCGGGAATCCGCCGCTTCAGGTAGAGAAGACCCGCCCCGCACATCCATTCGTGAAAGTGGGCGATCGCGGGGTTGCCGGCGGGCCTGGCCAGGACGTTGTACGCCGTTTCGATGACCTCTCCCGCGGCACTGCTGAACATGACGGGCTCCACGTAGTCCCAGCCGCCGGTCATCGAATCGACCCCCCAGTTTTCCCAGATCCGGAAGAGAAGCTGGTCCTTGTCGTAGCGGTTGCGGAACTCCACGAGGATGACTTTCGGACGTCCCGGAATCCGCCACCGGCCGAAGCGGCAGGGGAGTTCCTTGATGGCCGTTGCTTCGCGGATCCGGTTCCAGCATTCCTCGTCCGTTTCCTCGAACTCGGTGTAGTTCTTGAGATCCGGACCCAGCAGGATGCAGCGGTCTCCGAAGGTGCGCAGGACCTCCCGCATCTTGCTCGTGAGGACGGTGTGGATCCCGCCTACCTTGTTGCATACCTCCCAGCTGACCTCAAACAGGTAGGTGTTCCGGTGTTCCGTCATGAATCGTGCTCCCTGCGCTTGCTGGACCGGCTTCCCGTTCAATCCCCGGGGGGCAGGAGCCGGTAGATGCCGTCAATGATTTCCGCCGCAGCCTGCCACCGGACCGCCTCCGCTTCCGTCCGGACCGATTCCGCCAGGGCCGCTGCCCCGGCCGGATCGGCCAGGAGGTCGAGAATGTTCCGGGCCAGCCCTTCCGTGTCCCAGAAATCGAACTGCCGTGCCGATTTCAGCACTTCCGCGACCCCCGACTGGCGGGATATGATCACCGGGATACCCCGGCGGGCCGCTTCCAGCGGGGCGATTCCGAAGGGTTCGGAAACGCTGCTCAGCACAAAAAGATCGCACGCGGCCAGGGCGTTCTCGACCTCCCGCCCCTCGAGAAATCCGGGAAAGCGGACCCGGTCGGCGATTCCGAGGTCCCGTGCGTGCCGCTTCGCGTCGTCCAGTCCGTCCCCGTCTCCGGCCATGATGAAGGTCGCCTCCGGCATCTCCCGGAGGACATGCCCGGCGGACTCCAGAAAAAACCGGGGGCCTTTCTGATACGTGATCCTTCCCAGGAATAGAACGGTTTTCCCGTCCCGGTCCCGAACCGGGAACGGTCCCTCCTCCATGCCCGGATCGGCTGCGTTGTGCGCGACGGTGACCCGCTCCGTTGGGATCCCGTAGCGGCTCACGATCATGTTTTTCAGAAAGGCGCTCACAGCGATGACGTGATCCGCCCGCTCCATCCCGTATCGTTCGATTTCAAAGATGTTCCGGTTGATGTCCTCGCCCCGGCGGTTAAATTCCAGGGAATGGAAATGGAAGACCAGGGGCCTGCCGGAGGTCTCCCGCGCCCGGACCGCGGCAAAGGCCGTCATCCAGTCGTGGGCGTGAATCACGTCGAAAGCGAGGTCCCGGGCGAGCCAGGACGCCTCTTCGCCGTACCGGATCACCTCCGAGAGGAGATCCGGCCCGTAGCCGCTCTCCGGAGCCGGATCGGCCGCTCCCTCTTCGCGAAGAGGCGGCTGCAGGTAGGATGCCGGCGTCTGGTAAGGGGTCAGGGGAGATGGCACGGGCCGCACCTCCATCTCCCGGCTGCCGGCGTTTCCTGTGCCCGATGCCGTGTCACTGCGTGGAAAGACGAGGATCACCTCGTGGCCCATCCCGGAAAGGGCGTCCGTGATTCCCCGGCAGGCCGGACCGATGCCGCCGCTGGACCGGGCCGAGAATTCCCAGCCGAACATCAGAACGCGCAAGGGCCTTCCCTCCGCTTTGCCGTGTTGAGAAATTCTGTCACAGTCAATCCGGGTTGTAAACGGAATTCCCGGCGCGGGTCAGCCGCCCGGAAGCCGCTCATGCCGCCGGCTTCCGGCCCTCCTCCATCCCTGTTGTCCCCGCCTGGAGGAGAGAATGAAGGTGCAGAACGGCGGCGACGCTCCAGGCCTGGGCGATGCAGCCGCCCGGGCGGTGGGGGGGATCGCCGTCGAAGACCTCCGAGATGCTTCCAATGCCGGCTTCCGGGAGGTGCTCCCGGATGAAGATGCGCAAGTGCCCGAGTAGGAACGCCTCCGCTTCCCGCCGGTCCGAGGTCCGGAGAAGGGCCATGCCGAAGGGAAGGAGGAGCCACGGCCAGACCGTCCCCTGGTGATATGCCCGGTCCCGGGATGCCTCGTCTCCCTCGTAACGGCCATGGTAGCGGGAGTCCGTCCGGGCGAGTGTGCGGAGACCCCGGGGAGTCAGGAGGGATCTCCGGACGATTTCCACAACCGCTGCCATCCGATCCGGATCGAGGGGGGAGAAGGGAAGGGCGGCCGCGATGACCTGGTTGGGCCGGACGGACGGATCCAGCCGGCCGCCCTGCAGAACGTCTCCCAGGCAATTCCCTTTTTCGTTCCAGAAGACCTCCTGAAAGGAGCGGCGGATGCGCGACGGGAGGCCACCCAGGGAGAAGTCGCGTTCACCGAAGCGATCCGCCAGCTCGGCGGCGAAGCAGACGGCGTTATACCAGAGGGCGTTCACCTCCACGGCGAAGCCGCCCCTGGGCGTCATGGGGACGCCGCCCACCCGGGCGTCCATCCAGGTCAGGTTCATCTCCTCCGATCCGGCGTGGAGAAGGCCCCGGCTGTCCATGTAGATGTCGAAGGACGTTCCTTCGATCATGTGGCGGAGGATCCGCTTGAGGACCGGCCAGAAACGCTTCCGCACCAGGTCCAGGTCGCCCGTAGCGGCCAGCATCTCCTGCACCGCCCAGAAGAACCAGAGCGGGGCGTCGACGGCGTTGAACGACCCGGGATGTCCGTCGTCGGAGTAGAAGTTCGGGAGGAGCCCCCCATGTTCCTGTTCGGCCAGGCCGATCAGGATTTCCGTTCCCGTTTCAGCCCTGCCTGCCCGGAATGTAAGCCCGGGGAGTGAGATCAACGCGTCGCGGCCCCAGTCGGTGAACCATGGGTAGCCGGCGATGACGGCCGGCCGGCCGGCGGGGGTGCGGATCAGGAACTGCCGTCCCGCCCGAAGAAGGGAGTGCATGGCAGGCCGGTCCCCCGGATCGCACCGATCGAGGAAAGACCGGTCGTCCGCGGTCTCCCGTTTCCGCCGGTTCGACTCGATCTTCCAGAGGCCCGTCAGGTTCCGGCGGCAGAGGTTCAGGGAGGAGGAGAAAAAGACGGGTTTCCCCGGCTCCAGGGGAATCGTCAGTCTGCCGGGGGTGAACAGGTCCTCCTTCCATTCGTAACCCCGCTCCCGCTCCCGTTCGTATTCGAAATGGAAATGCCAGTCCGGGGCATGGTCCTGCGAGGGGGGGACGCTGGTCTGGAAAAAGATGGAGGGCATCCCGTCGTAGGGCTGGAGGGAAAAGCCGTCTGCCATCCGGTGGGGCCGGACCTGGATGTATCCGTTTTGGCGGGCCAGGTCATGGATGCCTCGATATGCCAGGAAGGGACGGATCACCAGCTCGCCACGCGGCGGACCCTCGAGAAGCTCGTAGCGGACGAGAACCTGGTCCTCCTCGAAAACCATCAGGATCTCCTTGCGGAGCAGAAAGCCCGTGGCGGCGAACTCGAAAACGGGTCCCGGCATCCAGCGGAAGGCCCGCAGGGGCGGTGTCGCCGCAGGTATAAAACAGCCGGGGAAGCGGTGGCAGAAGAGGGGGATGCTCCGGTCTCCGCATTGAAAGGATTCCTCCAGCTTGGAGAGGAGGACGAAACGCCCCGGCGGTGTCTTCAGGTTTGCCGCCAGAAGCGCGTGGTATTTTCTCGTATGGCAGTTCAGGACCGTGCTGGAGGCGTAACCGCCCCGGCCGTTGGTCTCCAGCCACTCCAGTCCAAGGAGGGTTTCTCGGGAGAGGACAGAAAGGTTTTCCAGCGACGGCGTCGTCATGGCGGCCCCCTGCGGGTTGCGGGATGACGATGATAAGAGGCAACGGTTCCCGTCGGATTATGGAAGATGGAGAACCTCGACGCCCTTTGGGGGTTGGAAGGAAAACGTCCGGTCGGGTATTGCTACGTTCTCCCTGAGATCCCGAAAGGCAACCCGGGTGAAATTCCCGAAGGAATCGGTGAATCGAACTTCGTGAACCTGGAGATCTTCCCTGCCTACGGTCAGGTTCAGCCGGGAGACGCCCAGGCCGGAATCGCGGGGTGTAAGGACGAGCAGCAGGTTTCCGTCCCGGTCGACGGCATCGGGCCTGGCGTACTCGATCTGGAAATCCTCCCGCAGTTTTCCCAGCCCGGTGAAGAAGCGGATGGTCAGACGGGATTTGAGCAGGCTTTCGGCCTTCTGGACATAAACGGCCCGGTCTTCCGGGACGTAAAGCCATGAGGTCCTGGGGCCGATGATCAGCTTCTTTGCTTTCGGTTTCTCGTAATGCCAGGCCATCCGGCCGGGATTTCGAAAGTAGACCGTTCCTTCCTCCCGTTCGGCCTTTTTCGATCCCTTCACCGTCACTTCCTGGATAAAGCGTCCCTTCAGGGATTCGGTTTTCTCATACCGTTCCTGCATGTCCGCCAGAAGCTTTTCCAGAGGCGGCGCTTCCGCTCCACGGACTGCTGCGGGCAAAAGGAGAATCCCCAGGAGGGGCAGCCACACAAGGGACAGGACAGCCGTGAGCCGGTGGAGAGAACGCCGGCTCCGGCCGGAGCGCAGACGTGCCTCCGGTGATAAATCCGTTGAAACAGAGAGGGAATTTCGCTTCACAGAAAAAACCTCACGATTTATCCCGCAGCATGGTGCCGCTGGCATATTTCTTTCAATGGGTTTCCGGAAGGGGGTTCTGGCATGCGCTAACCTTCCGAAATTCTGCCCTGCTTTGTAAGCTTTTGTTATAAATAACGATTTTCCGTGCCTACACCTTGTGCAAGGCGGTATAAAATCGTGACATTTGAAGCCTTAGGGTTTTTATCCACAGAGTTGTCAACAGGTTCATCAACAGCTCTGTGGATTCCTTCGTTAACTCCCCGGATCAAGGGAAAGAACCCGCGGAATAGCAGTTACCCTGATATTTTCAGACGCCAGCCGAAGGGATCTTCCTTCTGGCCGTACTGGATCTGCAGGATTTCGTTGTAAAGCCGCTCCGTCAGGGGGCCTGTCTTCCCGCTGCCGATCTTGTGCTCCTTCCCGCGGAAGAACATCCGGCCGATGGGCGAAACGATGGCGGCCGTTCCGGAGGCGAAGGCCTCGTTGAGGAGTCCCCGCTCTGCGGCCTGAATGACCTCTTCCATGGCAATGGGGCGTTCCATGACGGGAATCCCCCAGCTGCGTGCCATCTCGATCACCGAATCCCGCGTCACGCCGGGCAGAATCGTTCCACCCAGGGGCGGCGTCACCAGTTCGTCGCCGATCAGGAAGAATATATTGCTGGTGCCGACTTCCTCGACGTATTTCTTGTGAACGGCATCGAGCCACAGGACCTGGGTATAGCCTTTGTCCTGGGCGGCTTTGCTGGCATACAGGCTGGCGGCGTAATTGGCCGCGGCCTTACAGTAGCCGATGCCTCCCGGAGCGGAGCGGACGTAGTGCTCCTCCACGTAAATCTTCGTGGGGCTGAATCCCTCGGGATAATAGGCGCCGACGGGGCCCACGATGATGAAGAAGAGGTATTCCGGGGAGGCGTGAACGCCCAGGGCCGGCTCCGTGGCGATCATGGTGGGCCGGATGTAGAGGGACGTGCCCAGGCCTTTGGGGATCCAGTCCTTTTCGATGAGCACCAGTTCCCGGACGGCCTCCAGGAACAGGTTCTCGTCAACCGCGGGCATGCAGAGGCGTCGGGCCGAGTTGTTCATGCGCCGGGCGTTTTCGAGGGGACGGAACAGGTAGATCTCGCCACCCTTGCCCCGGTATGCCTTCAGGCCTTCGAAAATGAGCTGGGCGTAGTGCAGGCAGATGCAGGCGGGATCCAGGGCGAACGCCTGGTAGGGCTCGATGGCCGGGTTGTACCAGCCCTTGCCCTCCTTGTACTGCATGGTGAACATGTGGTCCGTGAAGATCTTCCCGAACCCCAGCGTTGCCTCGTTCTTGTGTTTCGGTTTGTGCTTTGCCGGTGCGGTCTTCGTGATCTTGATCTTCATGATTATCCCCCAGTATGATTTAACATCCCAAAAAAATTACAGATCGCTTTATCACGATTGGACCAGCCGATCAAGGCTTCTGTACTGGATCGCCTCGGCGACGTGGGAAGGCCCGATGGATTCCGCCTCCTCCAGGTCGGCGATCGTACGGGAGGTCCGGAGGATTCTCGAGTAGGCCCGGGCGCTGAGACCCAGCCTGTCCATGGCCATTTCGAGGAGCTGCCGGGACTCCCCGTCCAGGGTGCAGAACCGGCCGATCTGGTCATTGTCCATCCGGGCATTCGTTGCCGCTTCGTCTCCTTCGAAACGTGCCCTCTGAAGCCTCCTTGCGCTGCGGACGCGGGCGGCGATGGCGGCGGAGCCTTCCCCCCGGGTTCCCATGGTCAGCTCCCGGTGCCGGACGGCGGGAACCTCGATATGGAGGTCGATCCGGTCCAGGAGCGGTCCGGAGATCCGTGACTGGTAGCCACGGATCGCCGCGGCGGAGCATCGGCATCGCCGCCTCGTCTCCCCGAGAAACCCGCAGGGGCAGGGATTCATCGCCGCCACGAGCATGAACCGGGCGGGAAAGGTGGCGCTCACGGCGGAGCGGCTGATGGTGATGACCCCGTCCTCCATGGGCTGGCGGAGGGCCTCCAGGACGTTCCTGCGAAATTCCGGGAGCTCGTCGAGAAAAAGAACGCCGTGGTGGGCGAGGCTGATCTCCCCCGGCCGTGGCTGCTGGCCGCCTCCCGCCATTCCCGCATCGGACACGGTGTGGTGGGGCGATCGGAAGGGCCGCGTCGAAACCAGGGAGCGGCTTCTCTCCAGAAGGCCGGCTACGGAAAAGATCTTCGTCGTCTCGATGGCCTCCGGCAGCGTCAGCTCGGGAAGAATACCGGGAAGCCGCTGGGCGAGCATGGTTTTCCCCGACCCGGGGGGGCCGATCATGAGGATGTTGTGCCCTCCGGCGGCGGCGATCTCCATGGCCCGCTTGGCCTGTTCCTGGCCCCGAATCTCGCTGAAGTCCGGGAAGGCCCGGAAGTCACGCCGGAACAGGGACACCGGCTCCACCCGGTGAGGTTCGATCGGCTTCGTCCCGGACAAACCGTCCACGACGTCCGACAGAACGTCCACCGGCAGGACGTCGAGGCCTTCGACCATAGCCGCTTCGTCTGCATTTTCCCTGGGGACGACCATTGCCGGCCTGCCGGAACGGTGTACCTCCTGGGCAATCGGAAGAACTCCCGGGACTCCCTTGACCGCTCCGTTCAGTGAGAGCTCTCCGGTAAACACACAGCCGTCGAGCATCGCGGGCTGGACGATGCCCTCAGCCGCCAGAATGCCCATGGCGATGGGAAGATCGAACCCGGTACCTTCTTTCCGGATGTCCGCCGGCGCGAGGTTGACCGTTACATGATGACGGGGAAAGGAATAGCCGGCGTTTCGAATGGCCGCCCGAATCCGGTCCCGGCTTTCACGGACGGCCGCATCGGGCAGCCCGACCATGGAAAAATGAGGAATGCCGTTGGTTACGTCCACTTCCACGTCCACCAGGCGGCAGTCGATACCAATGACCGCGGCCCCGCAGGTCTTGACGATCATATTTCCCTCAAAAATGGTCTGTGGCAGGTTGTTCCTTGGAGGAAACACGGGGATGGAAAGACTGTACCCGGCAGGGACGTCCTCTTTAATTCAGAACACCAATGAATGCAAGGTCTTTCTCTCTCTCGCCGACGCCCAGCGGAACCGGCTTGACGGCGGGAAAACGCTGTGTTAAGTTTCACCCGCTTTTGCTAATCCGTTCACTTTCACTTTCCCGGAGTCAGCCCATCACAGCAAACGCAATGACCCGCATGACCCATTTGGATGAATACGGCCGCGCCCGTATGGTTGACGTCACACGGAAGAAAGAGACCGTGCGTGTGGCGGTTGCCAGGGGATCGGTGCTCATGAAGCCGGAAACCCTGGCGATGATCTCGCGGGGCGAGATGGCCAAGGGGGATGTTTTTTCCGTCGCCCGGATTGCGGGGATCATGGCGGCCAAGAATACGTCCGGCTTGATTCCTCTGTGCCACCCGCTGCAGTTGACGGGTGTCGAGATCCGGTTTTCCGTGCGGGACGAACGCACGCTGGAGATCGAGGCGCAGGTGACCAACCGCGGGAGAACGGGCGTGGAGATGGAGGCCATGACGGCTGTCAGCGCGGCGGCCCTCACGGTCTACGATATGTGCAAGGCCGTGGACCGTCGCATGGTCCTGACGGAAATACGCCTGATCTCGAAAACGGGGGGCAAGAGCGGAACTTTTGTACGGGAACCATGATTCCGCGAGACCGGACGACCCCATGACACAGACAATTTACCGGATCAAGTCATCCTTCCTGATTCCCCTTGGCCTGGATGTCGTTCTTCTGCTGGTGCTTCTCGGGTGGTCCGTTCTGGGATCCGGAACCTATACGGAGCGCGTGGTTTTGGGTATTTTCTTTCTCCTGGCACTGGCGGTCTTCGCTGAGGCGGTGTCCCGGAACGTGTCCGCCGACGAGGAAGGGATCTCCATCCGGAAATTCTTCCGGGGGACCCGTCTTCTCTGGCTGGAAATCAATTATGCCGGAACCCTGATCATGCGTGGCAAGGCCTATATCCTCCTGACCACGACAAAAGGATACCATGTCCTGTCCAGTGCCTACGGGAACTACGAAAAACTGATCGACCACATGGTCCGTCACCTGGACGCGGAGAGGGTGGAGGAGACGCTTCGAGCGCAGATCGACCAGCCGGTTCGCGGCAGGTCGGATGCGGCGTCGGCATGGTTCGCAGCAGCTGTGATCCTCGGTATTCTTATCCTGAAATTGCTGAAGATTTGACCCTTCCAACGGAGAAAGCCTCAAGACCATGAAGACCAGGAAATCCACAGCCGGTAGTCGGATGGAGAAAGCGGATGATCCCGTCCGGGTCGTGGAACGGATGATGGAGATGAAGCTCGAGGATATCGCCACGGTGCTGGGCGCGTCGGGCAATGGAAAAAGCCGGCTCCATGAAAATGTGATGACGATGGTGGAGCGGAGCCTCTTCCGGATCGCCCTCGGCCGTTCCGGCAATGTGCGCAGCAAGGCCGCGGCATACCTGGGGATCAACCGGAACACCTTCCAGAAAAAACTGATCCGGCTTGGTCTGGACGGCAATCCGGAGGAGGAGTGAGGATGCCGGGGGAGAAACCGGACCGGACTTCGGTACGGGAGAGGCCGGGAGATGGATGATGCTTTCCTGCCCGCCACCATACGCAGGCTCCTCGAGAAAGGCGTCCGCATCCCTCATCCCTGGACCGTCGAGGTGGGGGATGAGGTTTCCCTCGACCGCGTCTCCGGCCGGGGCGTTGTCCTCCATGGCGGTGTCCGGCTTCGCGGTGAACGGACGCTCCTCTGTGACGGGGTAAAACTGGGGGCGGAAGGCCCGGCCGTCGTGGAAAACTGCCTCGCGGGGCCCGACGTCGAACTGAAAGGCGGCTTCTTCCGGGGGTCGGTTTTCCTCCGCGGCGTTCAGATCGGTTCCGCCTCCCATGTCCGGGAAGACTGCCTCCTCGAGGAAGAATCCTCCGGAGCTCATGCCGTCGGACTCAAGCAGACCATCCTTTTCCCCTTCGTGACCCTCGGCAGCCTGATCAACTTCTGCGACTGCCTCATGGGGGGCGGCACGAGCCGCCGAAACCACAGCGAGGTGGGAAGCTCCTTCATCCATTTCAATTATACCCCCCGGCAGGACAAGGCGACGGCGTCTCTTCTCGGCGATGTTCCGCGCGGCGTCATGCTGGATCAGCCCCCCATCTTTCTCGGCGGGCAGGGAGGAATCGTCGGGCCCGTCCGGATGGGGTTCGGAACGGTCCTTCCCGCCGGTTCGATCTGCCGCCGGGACGTTCCGGAGGGAGGCGTGACAACCGGCGAAGACGGCAGGGACCGGATTGAAGGACCCTTCCTCTCGAAACGGGGGGGGGATCTTGCCAGAAAAGTGCGGAACAACCTCCTGTACATAGCCAATCTTTTCGCCCTGCGGGCCTGGTATGCACAGGTCCGGAGTCCCTTTTTCCGCGCCGCTTCGCACGAAGCGGAGCTGCTGCCGGGTGCGCTGGACGTCCTCGAAGGGGCGATTGCGGAGCGGCTTCTGAGGCTTCGGAATGTCGCCGCAAAACTGCCGCCGGAGGGCGAAGCGACCGGACCGGCGGGGGTTGTATCCGAACGCCGCCGGCAATTCAGGGAGCGGTGGCCGGAAGCCGAGGAGGTCCTTCAGGACGGAGCCGGGGATTGTGGAGATCCGATGCTCCGGGACCGGTTCCTGGCCGTCCGGGACCGGCTGGCGGGACGTCCGGCTGGGGCGGCGGACTATCTTCCCTTCATCCAGGCGCTCAAAAAGCCGGAGCGCCTCCTGGGGACGGCCTGGCTGGAGAGCATCGTGAACGACCGGATGGAACGGGTTCTGGGTGTGCTGACGGCCTTCCGTTCCGGGCCTGTGGAGGCGGCATGACAGGGAAAACCATGATGAAATTCGTCCGGGACATGAATCGATTCGGCATTGGCATCGTCAGGGCTCTCTCGGCCTGGCGGATTTTCGTTGGAAAGCGCCCCGAGGATGTCCGCGTTCCCGCCGTGATTCTTTTCCCGCTGCAGCCGGGGCTGCTTGCCTGTGGTCTTGCCGGCATCGTCACCATCAAGCGGGCCGGTCCAGCCGGGGAGACATCCGATGTGGAGAGACTCGCGGCGGCCTTCGGACGGGTTCGGGCCAGGGGCATGAAGGCACTGCGCATGGGAGTCCTTCTGCCGCAGGATTACCTGGAGCCTGAATCCCTGCGGGAGCTGGAGGCCGGGACATCGCGGCTCAAGGAAGACGCTTCCTATCAGGATTTCTTCTTCCGGGACGGCCAGGTTGCCGACATGAAAATGCTCTGCGAGGATCTGGCGGGCTTTGTCGGTGATGAGGAGAGGGAACTGGAGGAGGCCGCGACATCCTTCAGCACCGCGGAGCTGGAGATCCTGGGGAGCCGGCAGATCCTGCTGAAGGACATCCTGTGGGCGCTGGAGCAGGACGTGCTGGCTAACGTGGAACGGATCACCGCCCTGGCCGGGGCCGCCTCGCCCCGGGACGTCGATCCGGTCGCCTTCGGCAAGTACAGGAGAATGAACTTCCTCCTCAACTGCATTGACCGCCTGGAAGTGCGGGGCCGGGACTCCGCGGGCCTGACGCTGGCCATGACCTTCCCCGATGGCGACCATCTTCGCCGCCTGGAGGACCGCCTGCGGGAGGAAAGGCTGTACGAAGCCTATTCCCGGAGAACGAGCGGGGGAGATCTCCTCAACGGGAGCATTCGCCTCTCGGAGCGGGGGGCCGGCAACGGTTCAGGACGCCGGGATGTAACGGCCAATTTCGTCTACAAGACGTCCTCCATCATCGGCGAACTCGGGAGGAACGTCCGGGAACTCCGCAAGGCCGTTTCCGAAGACCCGGTCCTCCGGTTCTTCGTCCGGCAGGAGACGCTCCTGGAGACGTCTTTGACCCATACCCGCTGGGCGTCCGTCGGTTCGATCACGGAAGAAAACTGTCATCCCGTGAACAGCTTCACCCTGGCGGACCGGACGGGACGCAAGGCGTACCCCCGGTATGGCGTTGGAAACTGGGCCATTCACGTCGTCCTCAACGGCGACATCGACAATTATCCGGAGCTGCGGAAGGGACTGGAGACCGATCAGGAGCTCATTGCACCGGCACTCACCACCGACACGAAGATCATCCCTCTCCAGATCGAACACTACCTGCTGGAGGGGTACGACCTGGCGGAGTCGTTCCGGCTGGCCGTGAGCAGTTTCGAGGGGTCCCATGCCATTGCGATGACGAGCGACCTGGAGCCGGGCAAGGCGTTTCTGGCCCTCCGGGGAAGCGGCCAGACGATTTACATTGGCCTGGCTCCGGACCAGTATGTCTTCTCCTCCGAGCTGTACGGCATCGTGGAGCGGACGCCCTGGTTCATCAAGATGGACGGGGAGGCGCCGGCCGATCCCGATATCCCCGAATCGACGGGGCAGGTCTTCGTCCTGCACCAGGAATCGGAGGGGGGGCCGGCCGGTATCCGGGCCTTCGCCTACGACGGATCGCCCATTGCCCTGGGTGCATCCACTGTCAAACGGGCCGAGATGACCACCCGGGACATCGACCGGGGAAGCAACCCCCACTTCTTTCTCAAGGAAATCGGCGAATCCGCCGTGTCCATCCGAAAGACCCTCCGGGGAAAATACCGCATTCACCGGGCAAACGGGGAGGATCCCCAGGTCGTCTTCAACATCGGCGGGGACATCGTGCCGCTCTCCGTGCAGTCGGACCTTCGGAACGGCGCCATCCGGCGCATCCTGGTCATCGGGCACGGGACGGCAGCCGTGGCGGGCTCCGCCGTGGCCGACGCCATGGAGCGGTATCTCCGGGGGTCCCGCATCCGCGTGGAAGGGAAAGTGGCCTCGGAGCTCAGCGGATTTTTCCTGGAAGATGACCTGGCGGACACGCTCGTGGTGCCCATCACCCAGTCGGGCACCACGACGGATACGAACCGGGCCGTGGCCATGGCCCATGAGCGGGGGGCCCGGGTGGTCTCCATCGTCAACCGGCGGCAGTCCGACATCACCTCCAAGTCCGACGGCGTTTTCTACACCAGCGACGGGCGGGACATCGAGATGTCCGTGGCGTCCACGAAGGCCTTCTATTCCCAGATCGTGGCCGGCCACGTTTTGGCCCTTTTTATCGCCCAGCTCATGGGGTCCCTGTCCGATGAAGACATCGCCGGGGAGCTCTCCAGCCTCGAACAGGCCCCGGAGATGATGAAGCGGGTGCTGGCCCGGAAGGATCTCATCCGGCATTCCGCGGAGCTCCTGGCGAAGCAGAAGCGCTACTGGGCCATCGTGGGCAGCGGCCCCAACAAGGCCGCGGCGGACGAGATCCGCATCAAGCTGAGCGAGCTGTGCTATCGAACGATTTCCTCGGACGTAACGGAAAACAAGAAGCACATCGATCTCTCGGCGGAGCCCCTGATCATCGTCTGCGCCGCCGGAAACCCGGAAGCGGTCGTGGGCGACCTGGTGAAAGACGTGGCCATCTTCAAGGCCCACAAGGCCGCCGTGGTTGTCTTTGCCGACGAGGGGGAGGAGCGGTTCGATTCCCTGGCCGACTCGGTCGTCCCCATCCCCGGGGCCCGCATGCCCCTTCCGGTGATCCTCAACACCCTGGCTGGCCACCTGTGGGGCTATTACGCCGCCTGCAGCATCCACAAGGACTCCCTGTTCCTCAGGGACTTCCGGAACCGGATCCACCAGGCCATGGTGGACCCGGCCGGCCGGCCCGTATCGTTCTACGAATGGATGGCCGACCGGACCTTCCGCCGCATGATCCGGGACTTCTCCCACACCTTCAACAAGCTCCGGGACGAAGGGTCCTTTTCCGCCACCAGCGTCAAGGCCGTTTCGGATCTCGTTCTCCTCCTGAAGTACGCCATGGGCAAACTCCCCCTGGAGGATTTCTGGAATGACTTCCGCGGCGACAACGGGCCGGTCTCGCCGCTGGACCTCCTGGACTTCACCCTTGCCCAGGCGGCGGAGGATCTCTCCCGCCCGGTGGACGCCATCCGCCACCAGGCGAAGACCGTCACCGTCGGGACGAGCCGCAAGGCCGCACCGCTCCGGGGGATCTTCTTCGACCTCCTCAGGGAGCTTGGCTTCACCGTGAAGGACCTGTCCTCCAGGGACATCATCGTCCTCAACCGCATTCAGCCGGGGGTGGAGGCGATCAAGGGGTATACCCTCTACGGGATCGACCGCCTGGACGACGACGGAAGGCCCGCCGACCAGACCACGATCACGATCCGTGCAAGGGGCGGGGTCTCCCTCGGCATGGCCTCCCGTGCGGAAGGAACGAAAACGCTGATGGGAACGAAGCGGATGATTGTCCGCATCGGCCGCCTGTACGTGGGCAGGGGAAAGTCCGACGGGGCACCCATTGTAATTATCCCCCTGCTGAAGGGAGGAATGGTCCGGAGCCTGCTCCTGATCCACGTCCGCTACAATGAAGCCCTGGCTCTCCGCGAAAAGGTGGAAGTCATCGGCTACGCCTACAACGACATCCGGAACCTGGTAAACGAGTACAACCTGGCGTGGGATGATCGTTACCTCGAGTCCTTCACCCTCGAATCGCTCCTGAGCGAGCCTCCCGAGGTGATTGCAGGAAAAATCAAACAAATGCTGGAGCCGGTATGAAAACAACCAAATTCATCTTCGTCACGGGCGGAGTGCTTTCCTCCCTGGGAAAAGGGCTGGCCGCGGCGTCCATCGCGGCGCTCCTGGAATCGCGGGGACTCCGGGTCACGAACCAGAAACTGGATCCCTACATCAACGTCGATCCGGGCACCATGAGCCCCTTCCAGCACGGAGAGGTCTTCGTCACCGACGACGGCGCCGAGACGGACCTGGACCTGGGGCATTACGAGCGGTTCTCCACCACGCGCATGGGCCGCGGCAACAACCTCACGACCGGCCAGGTCTACTACTCCGTCATCGCCAAGGAGCGCCGGGGCGACTACCTGGGCAAGACGGTGCAGGTCATTCCCCACATCACCAACGAGATCAAGGATTTCATCCGGACCACCGCGGAAGGATTCGACGTGGCCATCGTGGAGATCGGCGGGACCGTGGGGGACATCGAGAGCCTGCCCTTCCTGGAGGCCATCCGCCAGTTCCGCAACGAGGTGGGAAGGCAAAACGCCATCTTCATCCACCTGACGTGGGTTCCCTTCATCAAGACGGCGGGGGAGGTGAAGACCAAACCCACCCAGCACAGCGTCAAGGCCCTCCGGGAAATCGGCATCCAGCCGGACATCCTCCTCTGCCGGACGGAGGATATCCTTTCCGAGGACATCAAGGCGAAGATCGCCCTGTTCTGTAACGTCGAGGTGGCCTCCGTCTTCACGGCGAAGGACGTCCGATGCATCTACCAGGTGCCGCTCAATTTCCACCGGGAGGGCCTGGACGGCAAGATCATCGACCTCCTGAACATCTGGACGGGCCAGCCCCACCTCGATGCCTGGGAGTCCGTGGTAGACCGGATGATCGGCCCCTCCGGCGAGGTCTGCATCGCCATCGTGGGAAAGTATGTCAACCTTACCGACTCCTACAAGAGCCTCAACGAGGCCCTCGTTCACGGCGGCATCGCCAACGACTGCCGGGTGAACCTCCGGTTCGTCGATTCGGAGAAGATCGAGAAGGAAGGGCTGGGACACCAGCTCGACGGTGCGGACGGGATTCTCGTTCCCGGGGGGTTCGGAAACCGGGGCATCGAGGGCATGATTATGGCTATTCATCAGGCCAGGACGAAGGGGATTCCCTTCTTCGGGATCTGCCTGGGGATGCAGATGGCGGTCGTCGAGTTCGCCCGGTTCGTCTGCGGGATGGAACGGGCCAACAGCTCGGAGTTCGACGAGGAGACTCCCTTCCCGGTCATCGATCTCCTGCCCGAGCAGAAGGGCGTGACGGAGAAGGGGGCCACCATGCGCCTCGGTTCATATCCCTGCATGCTGGAGGAAAAAACCTTCGCCCACGAGGCTTACGGGCAGTGGGAGATCCAGGAGCGCCACCGGCACCGCTACGAGTTCAACAACGACTTCAAGGAGACCCTGACCGGGAAGGGGCTCCGGATCACCGGCACTTCCCCCGACGGCCGCCTGGCGGAGATCGTCGAGATCAAGGACCACCCCTGGTATCTGGGATGCCAGTTCCACCCGGAATTCAAATCCCGGCCCACGAGCCCGCATCCCCTGTTCGCCCGGTTCATCGAGGCGGCCCGGGCGTTCAAGAGCAAGGACGGGTGCTGAATTCCGTCCCCGGTGGACATGGAACCCCTGCTCCTGCACCTGGAAAACAATGTTACCCTCGAAGAGGACCGGCTGGTCCTGGTGGACCGGCGGCGGCTGCCCCGGGAGATCGTCCGGGTCTCCTGTGCCGGCTACGGGGACGTGGCGCGGGCCATTGAAGACATGGTCGTCCAGGGGGCGGGTGACATCGCCGTCACCGCCGGATTCGGGCTATACCTGGCGGCCCGGGAGGCGGAGCGGCTGGGCGGTCGGGAGGCCGGGGCCTTTCTGGAGAGGGCCGCAGAGCGGCTGAAGGCCACTCGGCCAACGGGCTATCACCTGGCGGCGCTTTTGGACCGGCTTCTGGGAATGCTGGCGGAAGAGCCGGACGATCCCCGCCCGGCGGAGAGAATCCTGTCTTTCCTGAAAAACATCCTGGACCGGCAGCGGCGGATCTCCGAAGACACGGGGCGCCACGCCGAGACGCTCCTTGTCCCGGGGGAATCGATCCTGACCCACTGCTTTGCCGGGGGAGCGCTCCTGTACATGCTGCGCTTCGCACGGGAAAAGGGGAAGGACGTCCGCATTTTCTGCACGGAAACCCGACCTTATCTCCAGGGCGCGCGGCTCACCGCCTGGTCGGTCAGCCATCTCGGCCTCCCCGTCACCCTCATCACCGACAACATGGCGGCCCACTGCATGTCCCGGGGGATGGTGCAGAAAGTTTTCACCGCCGCCGACCGGATCGCCCTGGACGGAACCGTCGCCAACAAGGTGGGAACCCTGCAGCTGGCGATCTGCGCGGACCGGTACAAAATTCCTTTCTGGGTGCTTGCCTATGGAGGGCCGGACCGCCGGACGGCCCGCGGGGAGGACATTCCCATCGAGGAGCGGGATCCGGCGGAGGTGCTGACGTTTCGGGGCACTCCCATCACCGGGGAGGATGTGAAGGGATATTATCCGGCCTTCGACCTCACGCCACGGGAGCTGGTGACGGGCATCGTCACCAGCCGCGGGATCGAGACCTGGAAGGGCTGATTCTACTGGATCGTCCGTGGCGGAGTGTCGCTGCGCTGCTCCATCTTCAGCATGGACCGGGGAATCAGAAAGCTCCGCATCCGGGAGGGGACGTAAACGAGCATCCACAGGTCGTCGGGAACCCTGAGGCCCCTCCTGCCTACGATCTTTCCCTGCAGCCCGTTCAGGGGATGCCGGGGATCATTCACGAGGACGAGGTCGCCGAGGTCCATTCGATTCTCCTCTCTTGGAGCGGATCCGTCCGGCGGCGGGATCAAGGGCGGGCGGCCGGGCGTGGGATCGGACGGTGGGATCACCCGTGACTGACATGACGATAGCACAAAAGACCGCGTACTGCATGGGGAATCATACCCACTATGACATTTCATACGGCATGTGATAAGAAATGACGACCCGACACAGGAGGGAGAGCCGATGAAGATCCGGATGCCCATCTCGTTTCACGGCAATTACCTGGTCCAGATCCGCCTGGGGGAAGAGGAGAGCCGGGAGCGGTGCCAGAAGTTGACCGTCAGGGAACTGTCGACGGAGGAAAGGGCCCAGTCTTTCCCGGGCATGCCGGAGGACCGGATGCCCACCCACCAGATCACCTTCTACGACTTCGGCTGCAAGCGGGTCATCGAGGGAAAAATCACGGCCAATGAGGAGAGCCGGATTGCCTTTGCCGTCCGGGACAAGGAGTACATCTTTTCCCCCTTCCGCCCCCGTTCGGCGTGAAAGCCGGCCGGATGGGCGGACCGGGCGCTTCGAACCCGACGGGCCGGGAGCCTTTGTTCTATGAGCATTTCTCCGGGGAAGGCTGAAATCCCCATTCTGTCCATTGTCGGCAAGTCCAACACGGGAAAGACGACCCTTATCGAACGGCTCATTCCCGAGCTCGTGCGGAGGGGCTGGCGGGTGGCGACGATCAAGCACAACCGCCACGGCTTCCAGATGGACCACGAGGGGAAGGACAGCTGGCGCCACCGGAACGCCGGAGCCCGCATGACCGTCGTCGCATCCCCGCATGAGGTGGCCCTCGTGGCGGACGCTCCCCGGGACTACACGATGGCCGAGCTAAGGGACCTCTTCATCCGCGACGTCGATCTCGTCCTGGCGGAGGGATTCAAGAAGAATCCCCACCCCAAGATCGAGGTGTTCCGCCCGGAGGTCCACTCCGAGCGCCTCTGCGGCCCCGATGACCACTGCATCGCCGTAGTCACCGGATCCGACCTGGCGCCGGCGGTTCCCCGGTTCGGGCCGGACGAGATCTCCGCCCTCTGCGATTTCATTGAGAAGAGCATCCTGGGGGGGCCTGCGCCGTGACGGACATTGCCGCGTGGGATATCCTCAAGTGGGTGCTCCTGGTTCTGCTGGCGGGGTTCATCGGCCAGTTCGGCAAGAGTTTCGCCCAGGCGGTCATGTCCCGGATTCGGAAAAAAAAGTCCGTGAGCGGGGTCTCTCCCGAACGCTCCGAACCGTCCGCAGCCGTGGCAGGGCCGGGTGAGCCGGGGACCCTGCCGGCTCCCGCGGAACCGGCCGAATCGAAGCCCGGGGGGATGGAAGAACCGGCCACCGGTTCGGATGGGAACAAGAAAGCCCTGAAGACCCTGGCGAAGACGCAGAAAAAAGAAGCGAAGCTCCGTTCGAAACTCTCGAAGTAGTCTCCGGCACGGTTGCGGAATCATGATGGCCCAGCAGCCCCCTCCCCCGATCCATGTAGACACCGTCGCCATCGCCTGGCACAGCGGCGAGGATCCCCTTCCGGGAACCTGCGAAGCCGTCTCGGCGGCCCGGTTCCTGAGCGCCGCTCCGGTGGGGAGGACGGTCGTCGCGATGTGCGGCGCCAACCCGGAGGCGGCCGCCCGCAAGGTCGCCGCCGATACGGGACTGCCGGTGTTCGCCCTTCGGGGATCGTCGCTCGATCCCGCCGCCGGGGACGACGCCGTCCCGGCGCTGGCCTCGTTCCTCCGTGTTCTCGATCCCGCCCTGATCATCCTGGTCCATGATTCCCACGGAGCCGATCTGGCTCCCGCCCTGGCTGTCCGCCTGGGCGCCGCCTGCATCACCGCCGTGGAGGAGTTTTCTTTCCGGGACGGCCGGCGAACGTTCCTCCGCCCGGTCTGCCGGGGGCGGATGCGGATGGAGATTCTGCCTGAGACGGCGTGTACCGTCCTGACCGTCCTGCCCGGCGCCGTCAGCCCCGGCTTTCCGGAGGATGATCGTGCCGGCGGCCGGAATACAAGGACGGTTTCCGTCCGGATCCGGGATGCAGAGCCCGGGCGCGGCAGGGTCGCGCTGCGGGGTGAAGTCTGCGGCGAGGAAGGCGGTGTTGAACTGGCGGAGGCGGACGTGATCGTTTCGGCGGGACGGGGAATCGGTCGGGAAGAGAACCTCGATCTGATCCGGCGCCTGGCGGGCCTGTTTCGGAACGCCGCCGTGGGCGCTTCCCGTCCCGTCTGCGACCAGGGCTGGCTCGGGTATCGGCACCAGGTCGGCCTTACGGGCCAGACCGTTGCACCGGACCTTTATGTGGCCTGCGGGATCTCCGGGACATCGCAACACCTGGCCGGGATGAAGGGCTCCCGCTGCATCGTCGCCGTCAACCGGGATCCTGCCGCCCCGATTTTCCGGGCGGCCCATTACGGAGTCGTCGAGGACCTGACGGTCTTTCTTCCCCGGCTGATCGAGGCGGTGAAGGGTTAACCCGGCCCGCCGCGTCTTATTCCCACCCCAGCGGTTCGTAACCCCGGTCCTGCAGGCATTTGTCGACGAACTTTTTGTACAGCGGGGAGGGACGGGAGGCCCTGGCGATTCCGTGAACCAGGCCCGAAGCCGCGCCGACGGCGGCGCCCACGCCGATGCCCCGGCCGAGGCTGCCGGTGACGGCCCCGGCGGCCCCACCGACGACGGCCCCCGCCGCTCCGCCCGCCACGGTGCTCTTTGCCGTTTCCAGTTCGGGGTGGTCCTTTATGTACGTTTCCGCCAGGACCTCGCATTCATCGATGTCTTTTTGTGCCTGTACCTCCCCGACGGCCTGGAGGTGCGCATTCGGGTACAGGACCGGACCGTACCGGGCGGCGCACCCCGCCGTCATCCACAGGAAGACCGCGAGGACGGCGAGACAGAACAGGGGAAAACCCGCCGGCCCTCTCCTGCGGCTGCTTCCCTCAGGCGGGTCCCCGGTTTTCCGGATGATCCAGAGCATCGCAATACTCCTTAGAAGTGATACTTGAGGCCCACGCCGAGGGCGTTGGACGCCCCGTGGACGCCGTTGAAGAGCCCGTAGACCCCCGAACGGTGATGGATGCGCCAGACCATGCTCCACTGGGGCTGCTGCGGCAGGGAAAACGCCAGTTCGAAAAGCATGTAATCCAGGAACTGGTGCGTCTTTTCATGCTGGATCTCTTCGATCCGCGGCGTCCGGGTGGCGTAGGAAAGGCCGTTGCCGATGGCAAAGCTCGTGTTGAGGTAGGAGTTCCATGGGAAGGTAAGCCACCGGGCGATGAGAAGCACGTTGAACTCCATGTTGTTCTGATCGCCGAAATGCTTGACCGCCTGTCCTTCCACTTCCCAGTCGATGTGACGAGTCAGGGACCAGATCCGGCGGGATACGGCCGCGGCCAGGAAGTGATAGCCGCTGTCGAAGTCGGGGTTGAGGAATGTCCCCCCGAGATCGCTGTGGGTCTGAATCGCGCCGTATACGGTGACCGCCCAGTTCTTCTTTTCATCCCCCAGGGCGGGAGATGAAGCGGAAATCACCGTCGCAACCATGATCAGGGTGGCGATCAGAACCTTTTTCCTTACGTTTGCAGACATGGGACACGACCTCCTTGAAGTACCGGTTTGACCGGGTGCTGGAAGGGGGATTTCCAAGTCGGGTTCAGACAGTCAATCGGCCAACCGCCGGGCGATCGCCCGAGCGCGGGCTTGAATGCAGGAGGAGCGTGCCGCCTCCGGCGTTCGTTCCATCCTCGAATTCCGTCCCGCGCAGTTCCCGCCGGCGGCCGAAGAAAGAGTTCCATGCGACCGGCGGCTGCTTGTCTTGATGTTTGAAAGTTTAGCATTTTTACCATCCTTTGCCTACCGAATCGTGTCTATCGACAGCATCCACCCGAGCCGGCCCGCCTTCCCGGGCGAAAGAGACATCCGGGACGGAGCCTATCGTAAAATCAGAACCCGTATATTATTGATCAGTTAAGGGGGCATGACCATTTTTTTCTTGACAGAAAGAGGGGGGTTGGTTAGGCACTAATCATTTGATGGAACCATCGGATGGAACAACGCGATGGAATAAATCGATGAAATTCGTTCGGGGATCCGCCTTCCGGGACCCGGTTCCGGCCCGGCCGGCCGGTGCTTTCCACCGGATACCGGGGCGACCAGGACGATTTGCGAACCCCGCAAGGACGGCGCCGCGCCGGGATGCCTTCATCGTTTCAACGGGAAGGCTCCGTGCCTGAGCGCCGGTGACTGGAAACGATCATTCAACAGGAGACAGAAGATGGACATTCTCAACTACACGGAAGAGCACGGGATCTTCCGCGACATGGCACGAAGGTTCGTTGCGAACGAATTGGCACCTCACGCCGAAGAATGGGAAGAAGCCGGCATCGTTCCCCGGAGCATCTGGCTGAAGATGGGACAGCAGGGATTCCTGGGGACTTCCGTTCCCATGGAATATGGCGGGCCGGGAGCGGATTTCCTCTACTCGGTGATCGTGATCGAAGAGCTGGCGCGGGCGAACCTGGCAAGCTTCTCCACGTGGCTCCACAGCGACATCGTTGTCCCGTACATCGTCTCGTTCGCGACGGAAGAGCAGAAGCAGAAGTACCTTCCCGGCTGCGTGAGCGGCGACATCATCACCTCGGTGGCCATGACGGAGCCCAACGCGGGGAGCGACCTGGCGGCCATGAAGACGACGGCCGTGGAGGACGGCGACTTTGTCGTCATCAACGGCCAGAAGACCTTCATCTCGAACGGGATCAACTGCGACCTGTGCGTCCTGGCCGCCAAGGACCCGTCCGAGAAGAACCCCCACGCGTCGGTGGACCTGTATCTCGTGGAGGCGGATACGCCGGGCTTCGAGAAGGGAAGAAGGATCATGAAGGCGGGCTGCCACAGCCAGGACACGGCAGAGCTCTATTTCACGGATTGCCGGATTCCCAAGAGCAACCGGCTGGGCGAAAAGGGCACGGGATTTTTAAAGCTGATGCAGAAACTCCAGCAGGAGCGACTGGTCTGCGCCGTCGTGGCCATCGCCGGGGCGGAATACATGCTGGACATCACCATTCCCTACTGCCGGGAGCGGACGGTGTTCGGAAAGCCGATCTCCAAGTTCCAGCACAATCAGTTCGAAATCGTGGAGATGGCGACGGAAATCAAGCTGGGCAGGACCTTTATCGACAAGCTGGTAGCCGACCACATGGAGGGTCAAAACATCGTCATCGAGACGTCCATGGCCAAGTACTGGATGACGGACATGGCCTTCAAGGTGGCCGACCGGTGTATGCAGCTTCACGGCGGCTACGGGTACTGCGACGAATATCCCATCTCGCGGGCCTGGCGGGACTGCCGGGCGGCCCGAATCTTTGCCGGCACCAACGAGATCATGAAGGTCATCATCGCCCGTTTCATGGGGCTGTAGGAAAAACGATGGACCGAGGCCGCCGGCTTGCCGGCGGCCCTTGAAAAATCCGGGATTGCCTGACCGGAAAAGGAGGAACGATGGCTGAGAAGGCTCCCTTCAGGGTGGAAAAGGAAGGGCATGTGGCGCGGCTGATTCTCGATCGGCCGGATAAGCGCAACTGCATGACGTTCGATTTCTTCAGGGGACTCATCGAGCACTTCGGGCGGTTCAACGACGATCCGGAAGTCCGGGTCGTCATTGTCCAGGCCGAGGGCAAGACGTTCTGCGCGGGCCTGGACCTGGTCGAAGGGGCCGCGATCCTCGGGGACGGATCGGCGAAGGAGCGGGAGAAAACGAGATGGAAGATCCGGTGGCTCCAGGACTGCATCAGCGCCGTGGAGCGATGCCGGAAGCCCGTCATTGCCGCCGTGCACGGCCACTGCGTCGGCGGCGGCATCGACCTGACGAGTGCCTCCGACATCCGCCTGGCCTCCAGGGATGCCATTTTCTCGATCCGGGAGACGCGCATCGGCATCGTGGCCGACGTGGGCACCCTGCAGCGGTTTCCCACGATCGTGGGCCAGGGGCTGTTTCGGGAGCTGGCCCTGACGGGAAGGGACTTCACCGCCGAGGAGGCCTTGCGGATCGGTTACATCAACCGGCTCTACGATGACCGCGACGCCCTGCTCAAGGGTGCCTGGGCACTGGCGGAGGAGATCGCGGCCAATCCGCCCATGACGGTGCAGGGCGTCAAGGAGTCCATCCTGTTCAACCGGGACAACGGTGTTTTCCCGGGGCTCGATTACATCGCGCAGATGAACTCCGCGATCCTGCCAAGCAAGGATCTGATGGAGGCCGTGGCGGCGTTCATGGAAAAGCGCAAGCCCAATTTTGTAGGGGATTAGCAATTGACGAAACGGAACTCTTTGCGGATGGCATGAACACCCCGGGCACCGGCCCGGGCAGCCGCTGAGTGTTGAACTTCATTACGGATAACGGTTTGAAAAGAATTTTTCATACGGTTTGTAAAGGAGGAATACATGTCAGGAAAAGCAACGGGATCTTTTAACATCGGCAATTATCCGAAAGTCGCAGCTGCACGCTACGGTGACCGGGAGGCGATCTCCTGCATGACGACAGGCCGGCGTTTTACGTTCCGGCAGGTCAACCGGCGGATCAACGGCCTGGCGAACGGGCTCCTCGGACTGGGCATCAAGAAGGGAGACAACACCGCTTTTCTTTCCTACAACCGCCACGAAATCGTCGAAACCTATCTTGCCCTGGGCAAGATCGGCAGCATCGGGCTGCCGCTCAACTACCGCCTGTCGCCCCAGGAGATGGCGGAACTCATGAACTTCTGCGGCACGGAGAACCTGATCTTCGATGCGTCCTTCACGGCGCTCGTCGAGGGATTGCGTCCGCAGCTCCCGTCGATCAAGCGTTTCATCTGCTTCGGCAGCGAGATTCCGGCTTATGCCGTGTCTTATGAAGACCTGGTCAGCCAGTCCTCGCCGGAGGAGCCGGACGTGGAGATCAGCGAGGAGGATCCCCAGTACCTAAACCTGACTTCGGGGACCACCGGGCTCCCGAAGGCCTACATGCTCTCGCAGTACAACAACGCCGGCGCAGGCCCGACGATGATCTACATGCACGACGTGACGCCGAACGACGTGGTCATGACCGTGTTTCCGATTTACGGGCGTGTCGGCTTCGCCTGGTCGGCCTGCGCGCTGTTTGCAGGGGCCCGCAACGTCATTCACCAGTTCGACCTGACGAAGATCCTGGGGGTCATTGAGCAGGAGAAGGTGACCATCTCCAACTGGGTGCCCACCATGGCGAGCTTTGTTCTCGCCCTTCCGGACGTCGAAAAGTACGACCTTTCCTCGCTGCGCGCCCTCGTCTTCTGCTCCTCGCCGTTTTCCGTGGCGCTTCAGGAGCAGGTCAGGAAGCGCCTGTGCACCAACCTGTACGAGTTCTACGGGCTCCAGGAGACCGGCCTCCTGGTCAACATCGGGCCGAAGGACAAGCTGCGCAAGCCCGAGTCCGTGGGGACGCTCTATTTCGGGGCGGACGTGCGGATTGTGGACTTCCAGGGCAAAGATGTTCCCACGGGTGAGGTGGGCGAGATCATCGGCCGGGGGGTGGCCGTCACGGCAGGCTATTACAAAAACGAGGAAAAAACGCGGGATATGTTCAGGGACGGCTGGTTCTACACCGGCGACCTGGGACGCTTCGACGAGGACGGGTTTCTCTACCTGGCCGGCAGGAAGAAGGACATGATCATCACGGGCGGCCAGAATGTCTATGCGATCGAGGTGGAGGAGATGCTCATGGGGCACCCGGCGGTCCTGCAGTGTGCCGTCATCGGCCTGCCCGACGACACCTGGGGCGAGATGGTCACAGCCGTCATCATCCCTTTCCCCGGCCGGAACGTGACGGAGGAAGAGCTCATTGCCTTCGGCCGTGAGCGGATCGCCCATTTCAAAGCCCCGAAAAAAATCATTTTCGTGGACAACCTGCCCATGACCCCGACCGGGAAGGTCCAGAAGTTTCTCCTTGTGGAGAAGTTTGCCTCCGCGTGAGCGGGGGCGGTTTCAGAATATTTTCTGATTATTTTTCAGGACGGATCGCGTGGGCACCCGCCGGCGTGAGCGTCCCACCAGCACTCCTGCGGAATCGGGACGTCAAAGACTCCCGCTGATCCGGTGCGGCGCGGTCCGTGAAGGAGAGTGACATGAGTGATGTGTACGCGGCAAAACCCTGGCTGAATCATTATGATCAGTCCATTCCGAAGAAACTCGAATATCCTGACATATCCTACGCCGAAGCGCTGCAGAAGGCCTTTCAGGAGGTTCCTTCCCGGGTTGCCCTCATTTACGTGGGGACGGAGATAACGTACCGTGAGCTGGATGAGCAGTCCAACCGGTTTGCCCGGTTTCTGATTGAAACGGGGTGCCGGCCCGGCGACGTGGTCGGTTTCCACATGCCCAACATCCCCGCCAGCTATATCGGATCCGCCGGAACCCAGAAGGCGGGCTGCATCTTCACGGGGGTGAGCCCTCTGCTCACCGCCGAGGAACTTGCCTACCAGCTGAACGATTCCGGAGCGAAGGTCCTGATTACGGCGGATCTGCTGTTTCCCGTCGTGAAACAGGCGATCGGCGAAACGGGCGTGAAGGTCGTCGTGGTGGCCTCCATCTTCGACTATATGCCCCAGGATGTGCCCGCTTCGCCTCCGGACCCGATCCCCGGGGTCGAGACGCTCGGCTTCAAGGATGCCATCGCGTCGATGCCCGCCGACCCGGTCGGTGTGAAGGTCGATCCGGGCGCCGCCTGCCTCATGATGTACACGGGCGGGACGACGGGACCTCCGAAAGGGGCGCTCCTCACGAACCGCAACATCGTCGGTCACATGACACAGCTGAACGCGTGGCTTGGCTACCCGATGGGAAAACACGTCGCCATGTCCGCCTTTCCCATGTTCCACCAGGCGGGGAATTTCATGGTCATGTGGAACATGGCGATGGGATCCACAAACATCGTCATTCCCAATCCGCGGGATCTCCAGTTCTTCGTGAAGGCCATGGAGACCCACCGCCCGACGATGACCGTCAACGTGCCCACCATCTACCTGGAATTGTTGAAGCTGCCCGAGTTCCGCGCCCTCGATTTCTCCGGGGTTCAGTTCTTCGTCAGCGGCGCCGCGTCGTTCCCGGCCGAGAATATCCGGCAGTTCGAGGAGGTGGTCGGGAAGGGAAAGGTGATTGAGGTCTGCGGCATGACGGAGACCAGTCCGGTCATTGTCGCCCTTCCGCTGCACGGGGTCAAGAAGGTCGGGTCCGTCGGCATGCCCGTGTGCGACACGGAGGTGAAGCTGGTGGATCCCGAGAGCGGTAAGACGGTTCCCCTTGGAGAACCCGGGGAAATGGTGGCCCGGGGTCCCCAGGTTTTCTCCCTCGGATATCACAACAAGCTCGAGGACACGGCCCACACCCTCCGGGACGGTTGGATCTACACGGGGGACGTGGCGGTCATGGACGAGGACGGATATTTCTACATCGTGGACCGGCTGAAGGATATGGTGAGCGTATCCGGCTTCAAGGTGTTCACCCAGGTTGTGGATGATGCCCTGCATGCGCATCCCAGCATTGATCTTGCCGCGACGATCGGCCTTCCGGACCCGAAGCGGCCGGGCTCGGAGCTCGTGGCCTGCGCCGTGGTCCTGAAGGCGGGATCTGCCGGCGACGACGAGATGCGGCAGGATATCATCGAATATATGAAGAAAACGGTGGCCCCTTACAAGGTGCCGAAGGTCGTCCGGTTCATGGACGCCCTGCCCATGAGCTCCGTAGGCAAGGTGCTCAAGCGGGAACTCCGGAGAATCATGCAGGAAGCCCCGTAAGGGGGTCTTTCTCAACAGCGGTGAGAAGCAATCGGGGGTCTTGCGCCCAGGTGAGTGCGGATTTTCCCTGCCTGACGAAGGTTGAAACGCTCCCGCCGCCTCCATGAAGGGAGGCGGCGGCGAGCGGCCGGGACGTTTCCCGGTCGGGACACAGCGCGGGGAGTGAAGACCGTTTTGCCGGCCGGCCCTGAAATACTTGCAGGAGGATTGGGTCAATGGCTTTTGAGAGAATCTGGCACAAGTCGTACGCCCCGGGCGTACCCCCGGAAATTGAATTTGAAAAGATCACCACGGCGGCTGCGCTGATCCGGTCGGCAAAGAAGTTTCCCGACCACACCGCCTTCATTTACATGGGCCGGCGGTTCAGCTACCGCGAACTGGACGCCCTCGTGAACCGGTTCGCCAATGCGCTCAAGGACCTGGGTGTGAAAGAGGGGGATAAGGTGGGGATGCTTCTGCCCAACCTGCCCCAGATGATCATCGCCTGCCACGCCACACACCGCCTCGGGGCGGTGACGGCGATGAACAACCCCCTCTACACGGAGAAGGAGCTGGCCCACCAGCTGAAGGACTGCGACGCCCGGTTCCTCATCACGCTGGACCTGCTCCTGCCCCGGGCGCTTGCCCTGAAGGGGAAGACCGGTGTCGAAACGATCATCACCTGCCACATCAACGACTACCTGCCCTTCCCGAAGAAGCAGCTGTTCCCCTTCGTGAAGAAGGCCATGTTCCGGAAGGTGGAGCCTCGGAAAGACGTCCATGAATTCATGACCCTGATGGGCAAGGCCTCCTCGAATCCGGTCCCGGACCGGTCCCGGTGGGACAAGCTGGGAGCGCTGATTTACACGGGCGGGACTACGGGCGTGTCGAAGGGAGCCATGCTGACCCATGCGAACCTCTCCGCCGTCGTCCAGATTTTCCGCGCCTGGCTACCCGATCTCAAGGACGGGGAGGTGCACATCGTGGGAACCTACCCCATCTTCCATTCAGCGGGTTACACCGCCAGCCAGAACCTGACCATCTGGAGCGGCTGGACCTCGACGATCATCCCGCGGCCGGAGCCGGGTATCCTCATCGAGACCGTGAAGAAGTACAAGCCGAACTTCCTTCCCGGCGTGGCCTCCATCTTTGTCGGGCTGCTGGCCGACAAGGAGTTCCGCGGCATGGACAAGTCCTTCCTCAAGGGCTTTTTCACCGGGGCGTCTCCCATCGCCATCGACACGGTGCAGGATCTGAAAAACCTGACCGGCAAGGACGTCTACGAGATCTACGGTATGACGGAAAACACGGCCTTTGCCACGGCGACCCCCTGGGGTGGGAAGGTGAAGCCGGGCACGGTCGGCCTGCCGCTGCCGAACACGGAGCTGAAGATTGTCGACCTGGACGAGGGAAACACCGTCCTCAAGCCCGGCGAGGCCGGCGAGATCTGCATCAAGGGTCCCCAGGTGATGACGGGCTACTACAAGCGTCCCGACGAGACGGCCGCGACCATCCGCGACGGCTGGCTCTACACGGGGGACATCGGCATCATGGACGAGGAGGGGTATTTCAAGGTCGTGGACCGGAAGAAGGACATGATCGTCGCGGGTGGATACAACATCTATCCCAAGGACATCGACGAGATCCTCTTCCAGCACGACAAGATTCTCGAGGCCTGCGCCATCGGCGTCCCTGACACCTACCGGGGGGAGACGGTCAAGGCCTTCGTCGTCCTGAAAGCGGGCGAGAATATGACGGAGGACGAGGTGATGGCCCACTGCAAGGCTCACCTCGCCGCCTACAAGGTTCCGAAGATCATCGAGTTCACGAACGAGCTGCCGAAGAGCAACGTGGGAAAGATCCTGCGCCGGGAACTGCGTGATCGCGAGCTAAAAAAAGAAGCCAAAGGATAGAAAGATGAAAGATTTTCAGACATTCCGATTTGAAGAGGTTGAGCCCCGGGTGGGGCTTGTCACCATGAACCGGCCGGAGCAGCTAAACGCGGTCAACATTGCGATGCTGGACGATTTCGGCGAGCTGTTCTCGATCCTGTCGAAGGACGACGCCATCCGGGTCCTGATCCTGACCGGGGAAGGCCGCGGATTCTGCGCCGGGGCCGACCTGAACGACGCGGTCGTCCACAAGGACACGGATGCCTTCTCCGATCCGGCGAACTTCCTCCGGATCGTCCAGGAGCGCTACGGCTCCCTGGTCCTGGGGCTCCGGCGGATTCCCCAGCCGGTCATCTCCGCCGTCAACGGACCGGCCGCCGGCGCGGGGTTCTGCATGACCCTGGCGAGCGACGTCCGGGTGGCGTCTCCGGAGGCATCGTTCATTGCCTCCTTTGCGAATATCGGCCTGACCGGTGGCGAGCTCGGGACGTCCTATTTCCTGCCCCGGCTGATCGGCACCGCCCGGTCGTCGGAGATCCTGTTGACGGGAAGGAAAGTAAGGGCGGACGAGGCGGAGCGGATCGGGCTGGTCAACCGGGTTGTGCCGCGGGAGACCCTTCTGGAGACGGCCCTGTCCTATGCACGCCCCATGATCGCCAAGTCCGTGGAGGCGCTGAAGCTGACGAAACGCGTCCTGGACCAGAACGTCGACGCGCCGTGCCTGGAGGCGGCGGTCAACCTGGAGAACCGGAACCAGGCGGTCATGGTCTTCTCCGGCGAGTTTTTCAAGCTGGTCCAGCCGTTCTTCAAGGGAGGCGGAAAAGACTGAGCCGCCGCCAAGTTGACGGAATGCGCGGCCGTGGGCGGGTCGATCCGCCCAGCCGCGCTTCGTTTTTTTCGGGGGTACAGTATGCACGAGGTTCCCGGAGGCAGGAAGCCGGGCTCCGGAGACCGTCGTCGTGGAAGGTGGAATCCCCGGCCCGGTCAATGGACCGGGAACCTTCCAATTGACAGGGGAAACGGTTTCTGGTTAGGTTTCATCATCATGCTTCAATCATTAGATGGAACAATCTGATGAAGACCGCTCTCGACAAGGCCCGCCAGGATCCCGAATCGATGAAAGCGCGGATCCTTACCGTCGCCCGGCGGATCTTCGGCGATTACGGCTACCACGGGACCACGACCCGGATGATCGCGCAGGAGGTGGGGATCGACGTCTCGACACTCCACTATCATTGGGGCGACAAGAAGGGCCTGTACGAGGCCGTCGTCCTGGATATCAACAAGGACCTGGGACAGAGCCTCCGGGACGTGGAGAGGATGATCCACGGGAAGCCTCTGGGCGAGCGGCTGGCCATCTCGATCGACGTCATGACGGACTACCTGTTCGAGCACCCCGAGATCGCCAACCTCATCCTGCACCGCTATTTCGGCCGCACCCGGGAAGAAGCCCTGGAGGAGATCCTGGTTCCCGAGTTCACCGCCGACATGGCCCGTTCCATGAACCTGATCGAAAGCAAGAGGAAGGCAACGCCGCGGGCTCTCATGGAGGTCCTGGCGGTCATAAACGGGATCTACAACTTCGTCTCCGGCGAAACCTTTTTCCGCTCCATCGTCCATATCGACCGGGAGGAATACATCACCCAGGTCAAGGAGGTTCTGAAATTTATTCTGATCCCCGCCTTTGCCCAGAGGGAGGGCAAGGGCGGCTCCGAGCCGGCGTGATGCTTCCATCCGCCCGTCCCCACTCACCATTCTTTCCGTCCGACTGCCCAACTGATCCGGACTTTCTTCCGCGGCAGCCGGAAACGACCGTATAAATTCGAATCTCAAGGAGGAAAACGCAACGCTCGGAGCGCAAGCGCCCATGAAAATATGACGGCTCCCCGAGGGGGCCGGAAAACAGGGGCGGCATCCCCTGTGACTTCAGTGGAGGGAACGATCCTCCACACGCAGCATCCGTTATGGATTCCCGCCAGGATCCCTCCGGGTCCGCGGGAGCGGTTTCATTGTCCATCTTTCTGAAACGTTGAAAACACGAAGGGGAGGAGAGCAATGGAGATTCTGAAGTTTACGGAGGAGCACAATATTTTTCGCGAGAGCCTGCGGCGTTTCCTGGAGAAGGAGATCGTTCCCCACATCGAGGAGTGGGAAGAAGCCGGAATCGTCCCCAAAAGCTACTGGAGGAAGATGGGCGAGAACGGCTTTCTCAGCACCTGGGTGCCCGAGGAGTACGGCGGCGTGGGAGCGGACTTCCTGTATTCCGTCATTGTCTGCGAGGAGATGGCGAAATGCAATTTCTCGGGCCTTTGTGCCTCCCTGCACAGCGACATCATTGTGCCCTACATTGCCTCCTTCGGAACGGAGGAGCAGAAGAAAAAGTATCTCCCGGGATGCGTGACCGGCGACTGCATCACCGCCGTGGCCATGACGGAGCCCAATACGGGAAGCGATCTGGCGGCGATCCGGACGACCGCGGCGGAGAAAAACGGCGAGATCGTCATCAACGGGCAGAAAACTTTCATCTCCAACGGCATCAACTGCGACGTCCTCGTCCTGGCGGCGAAGGACCCCGCGGTGGAGAACCCCCACCGGGCCGTGGACCTCTACCTCGTCGATGCGGAGACGCCGGGCTTTGAAAAGGGCCGGCGCATCAAGAAGGTCGGCTGGCACAGCCAGGACACGGCGGAACTGTATTTCACGGACTGCCGGATTCCGGCGGAAAATCGCCTGGGAGCGAAGGGATCGGGATTCCTGAACCTGATGATGAAGCTCCAGCAGGAGCGCCTTATCTGTGCCCTCGGGGCCCAGGTGGGGGCGGAGTGCATGCTGGAGTGGACGATCAAGTACTGCCGGGAGCGGACGGCCTTCGGGAAGCCCATCGCCAAGTTCCAGCACAGCCAGTTCGAATTCGCGGAAATGGCCACGGAGGTGAAGATCGGCCGGACGTTCGTCGACAAGCTCGTCGCGGACCACATGGAGGGGAAGAACGTCACTGTAGAGACGTCCATGGCCAAATACTGGGTCACCGAGATGGCCTGCCGTGTCGCCGACCGATGCGTCCAGCTCCACGGAGGGTACGGATACTGCGAGGAGTATCCCATCGCCCGGGCGTGGCGGGATATGCGGGTGACGCGAATTTTTGCCGGCACCAACGAGATCATGAAAGGAATCGTGGCAAAGTTCATGGGACTGTAGCATCGACGCAAGGCTGAAGAAAGGAGGCAGTCATGGCCGGACCTCTTCAAGGACTGAAGGTTCTGGATTTTACCACCCTCCTGCCCGGACCCTACGCCACCATGCTCCTGGCCGACATGGGGGCGGAGGTTCTCCGGATCGTATCGCCCTCCCGACCGGACCTGGTGGATTTCTTCCCCCCGTTCGTTCCGGGAACCAAGCTCTCCGCGGCGTCGGCCTATCTCGGCCGCAACAAGCGGAGCATGGCCCTCAACCTGAAAATCCCCAAAGCCATTGAAGTCGTACACCGCCTGCTCACCGACTATGACGTCGTTGTCGAGCAGTTCCGCCCCGGCGTCATGGCCAAGCTCGGCCTCGATTACGACTCCCTCGGGAAGGTGAATCCCCGCATCGTCTACTGCTCCATCACCGGGTACGGCCAGACGGGGCCCCTTCGCGACCGGGCGGGGCACGACATCAACTACATCGCCCGCTCCGGGATATCCTCCTACACGGGCAAAAAGTCCTCGGGACCGTCCCTCGTGAGCATGCAGATGGCCGACGTGGCCTCGGGCTCCAACCATGCCGTCATCGGCATCCTGGCGGCGGTCTTCGGCCGGCGGCAGAGCGGGGAGGGCCAGTTCGTCGACATCTCCATGACGGACGGGATGATCGCCTTCAATGCCATGTTCGGCGCTGCCTTTCTCGTCGATGGAAGAGAGCAGAAGCTGGAGGGAAACCTCCTCAACGGCGGCTCCCTCTATGACTACTACGAGACGAAGGACGGACGCTGGATGAGCTGCGGTCCCCTGGAGCCCCAGTTCTTTTCCAATTTCTGCAATGCCCTGGGCCGACCCGACCTGATCCCTGGCACCGTGTCTCCGAAGAACCTCGCCGAGGTGAAGGAGGAGGTCCGGGCCGTCTTCCGGACGAAAACGCAGGCGGAGTGGAAGGCCGTGTTCGCAGCCACGGACGCCTGTACGGAACCGGTCCTGGCGCTGTCGGAGGCTTTCTCGGACCCGCTGGCGGTCGAGCGCGAAATGGTCGTGGATGTCCCGCTCCCGGCGGGGGGCACGGTGCGGCAGCTCGGCTGCCCCATCAAGTTCTCCTCCATGAAGCCGGAATTCCGCCATGCCGGGGCGACCGCCGGAGTCGACACGCAGGCGGTCCTGAAAGAGGCGGGGTACACGGACGGCGAGATCGGGGAGATGGAGGCGGCGGGGGTGTTCCGGTAAGGGCCCGCGCCGTTCCGTCAGCTGACGCGATCAGGCGGAACTCTCGCGGACAGAACGGCCCAGCTGTGTCGGCAGGCAAACATGGAGTTTGCCGGAGAGGGGAGCATGAAGGATGCCTTCTCCGGTCGTTCTTTGAGGGACCCATTTTTTGCACAAAGGAGGATCAGGATTCATGAACGTGAAGGACTGCATTGCCGTCGTAACGGGAGGGGCTTCCGGACTGGGGGAGGCCTGCGTGAGGACCCTCGTGAAGGAGGGTGGGAGGGCGGTCATCTTCGATCTTCAGGATGAGCGTGGCGCCAGCCTGGCCGCCGAACTGGGCGCAAGCTGCCTGTATACCAAGACGGACGTGACAAGCGAAGAAAGCGTCCAGGCCTCCATCGCCCGGGCCGTGGAGGTCTTCGGGACGATCAACGCCGCCATCAACTGCGCCGGTGTCGGAGCCGCCGCCAAGGTCCTCTCCAAGAAGGGTCCCTACCCGTTGAAAGCCTTCAACTGGGTCGTCCAGATCAACCTCATCGGAACCTTCAATGTGATCCGCCTGGCGGTGGAGCAGATGGCGAAGAACACGCCGAACGCCGCGGGTGAGCGGGGTGTCATCGTCAACACCGCCTCGGCGGCGGCCTTCGACGGCCAGATCGGCCAGGCGGCCTACAGCGCCTCCAAGGCGGGTGTCGTGGGGATGACCCTGCCCATCGCCCGGGAATGCGCCGACTACGGCATCCGGGTGATGACCATCGCCCCGGGGCTTTTCGACACGCCCATGCTGGCCCTCCTGCCGCAGGAGGCCAGGGATGCGCTCGGAGCGAGCGTTCCCTTCCCGAAGCGGTTGGGGAACCCGATGGAATACGCCATGCTGGCGAAGCACATCATCGAGAACACGATGCTCAACGGGGAAGTGATCCGCCTGGACGGTGCGATCCGGATGGCGGCGAAATAGATCCAGGAATGGAAAAGGAAGGGAGATCGCATGAGTCATCACGACAAGGATGAAATCGTCATCGTCAGCGCCTGCCGGACGCCTTTCAGCCGCTTCGACTCCGCCATGGCGGACATCGCCAGCATCGACCTGGCGGTGATCGTCATGAAGGAAGTCATCGCGAGGGTCGGCGTGAAGCCGGAAGAGCTGGGTGAGATCAACTACGGCAGCTGCGTCATGGCGGAGATGGCCCTGGAGACGGACATCCCCGTGCGCCAGGCCGCTCTCCTGGCGGGCTGGCCTCCGGAGATCCTCTCCGTCACGCTCGACCGGGCCTGCTGTTCCTCCCTGACGGCTCTCCGCCTGGGAGTCCGGGCCATCCGGGCCGGGGAAGCGGAGATCTGCATGTCCGTCGGCTCCGAGAACATGCCCCGGATGCCCCACCTGGTCCCGGGCCTGCGAAAGGGCGTGCGGCTCGGCCACATCCGGATGCTCGACGGTCTCTTCGAGCTGGGCTACGGCGCCAAGGGGTTTGCCCCGGTGGCCGTCGACGCCGGCGAGGTCGCCCTGGAGTACGGGGTCACCCGGGAGATGCAGGATGCCTGGGCCTGCCAGACCCAGGAGCGCTACGCCCAGGCCTTCTCCGCCGGAAAGTACAAGGTGGGCGAGGAGATCGTCCCCGTCGTCATCCCCCAGAAAAAGGGCGATCCCGTCGTCATCGACCGGGACGAGTCACCGCGCCGGACCACCCTGGAAGCCCTGGCGAAGCTGAAGCCCGTTTACGGGAGCCCCACGGTCACCGCCGGAAACGCACCGCCCATCAGCGCGGGTTCCAGCGCGATTCTTTTTATGACACGAAGGCAGGCCGAGGCAAAAGGCCTGAAGCCCCTGGCCACGATTCTCGCATCCATTGGAACGGCCACGAAGCCGCGGGATATTCCCGTCATTCCCGCCCTTACCATCCAGGAGGCTCTGAAGCGAAGCGGGCTGACCATCGACCGGATGGACCTGATCGAGATCAACGAGGCCTTCGCCGCCATGCCGCTTGTATCGACGAAGATCCTGGCGGACGGGAGTGAGGCGAAGTGGAAGGCACTCCAGGAGAAGACCAACGTCAACGGCGGCGCCATCGCCATCGGCCATCCGGTGGGCGCCAGCGCCGGGCGGATCACCATGCACCTGGCCTACGAGCTTCAGCGCCGGGGCGGCGGTTACGGCGTCGCCTCCATCTGCGGTGGCCTGGCCCAGGGCGAGGCAGTGATCCTGAAAGTGTAAAAAGAGCGGAAAAAATCAGAAGGAGGTGGTTTCAGAAAGCATTTCAAAGAAATGAGGAATCGGGGTTCCGGGTCCGATACAACCGGCGCAGCAGCCCCGATTTCACACGTTGTCGAACAGAGATCCTTGCAGCCGAACGTTCCACAGTGAAGGAAAAGGAGGGAACCTATGTCTTTCCAGCGGATCTGGCACAAGAGCTACCCGCCGGGTGTTCCGGCGGAGATCGATTTCGACCGCATCACCATGCCCGAGGCCCTCACAAGGTCGGCCTCGCGGTTTCCTGACAATCCCGCCCTGATCTATTTCGGCACCGTCATCACCTACCGGGAACTGGAAAGCCTGGTCAACCGGTTTGCCAGGGCCCTGCGATCCCTGGGGGTCAAAAAAGGCGACAAGGTGTCCATGGTCCTGCCCAACATCCCCCAGATTGTAATCGCCGAATACGCGGCGTTCCGCATCGGGGCGGTCAACGTCATGAACAACCCTCTGTATACGGAGCACGAGCTGGCCCACCAGTTCAACGACTCCGAGTCCACCGTCGTGGTCACCCTGGACCTGTTCCACGCGCTGGCCAGGAAACTCCAGGACATCACGGGAGCGAAGAAGGTCATCCTCTGCGGCCTGGCCGATTATCTCCCGGAACCGCTGAAACCCTTCTTCCCGCCGGCGGACGTCCCGGCCGCGGAGGGGATGTACCGGTTCATGGACCTGATCGGTCCCCAGCCGGACGATCCCGTCCCGAACGAGGCCTCCCTGGAGGACCTGGGGGCCCTCATCTACACGGGCGGGACGACGGGCCTCAGCAAGGGTGTCATGCTGAGCCACGCCAACATCTCTTTCAACACCCAGCAGTTTCGGAGCTGGTTCGTCGACTCCAGGGACGGCGAAGAAAGAACCCTGGCCATCTTCCCCTTCTTTCACGCCGCCGGCTGGACGGGGCTCCAGAACACGTCCATCTATGCGGGCTGGGCGGACGTCCTCGTTCCCCGGCCGGAACCGGACCGGATCATGGACCTCCTGGAAAAATTCAAGCCCACGTTTCTGCCGGGCGTTTCCACGATTTTCGTGGCCCTCCTGAACAGCGAACGGTTCCAGAAGATGGACCTGTCCTTCGTGAAGGCCTACCTCACCGGGTCGGCACCCATGGCGGTGGAAACCATCAAGATGCTCAAGGATCGCCGGAACGTACCCCTGGTGAACGTATACGGCCTCACGGAGATCACCCCCATGGGGACGGCGACGCCCTGGGGCGGTGACGAAAAGCCCGGCACCGTCGGGATTCCCTTCCCCAACACGGACCTCAAGATCGTGGACCTCGAGACGGGAAAGACGGAAGTGAAGCAGGGCGAGGCCGGCGAGATCTGCTTCAAGGGGCCCCAGGTCATGATGGGGTACTACAAGAATCCGGAAGAGACGTCCAAAGTCCTGATCGACGGTTGGCTCTACACGGGCGACATCGGGGTCATGGACGAGGATGGGTACGTCACCATCGTCGACCGGAAGAAGGACATGATCCTGGCCAGTGGATTCAACATCTATCCCAAGGAGATCGACGAGCTCCTGATGACGCACCCGAAAGTCCTCGAGGTGTGCACCATCGGGGTCCCGGACGCCTATCGGGGAGAGACGGTGAAGACCTTCGTGGTCGTCAAGCCGGGGCAGACCATGACGGAGGAGGACGTGACGTCCTTCTGCCGCCAGACCCTGGCGGCCTACAAGATTCCGAAAATGGTGGAGTTCCTGGAGACGCTGCCGAAGAGCGCCGTCGGGAAGATCCTGCGCCGGGAGCTCCGGGACCTGGAGATGAAGAAGATGGGAAAGGCCTGACGTCCCGGGCCTTTGAACGATTCCGCCGGCCCTTCGGGGGCCGGCCTTGCGCAGATTGAAAGGAGAATACGATGATTCTGGCATCACAGGAAACGATCCGCCGGTGGACCGACGCGGGGGCATGGGGACACAAGACACTGCTCGATCACTTCCGTTTTCACGTCCGCAAGACGCCCGACAAGATCTGCCTGGTCGATCCATTGAACAAGGAAGCACTCGTGGGATTGAAGCCGGAGAAGCTGACCTACGCGGAGCTCGCCAAAGCCGCCGACGCCGTGGCCGAAGGGCTCCTGACGAAGGGGTACGGGAAAGACGACATCTTCATGGTCCAGCTTCCGAACACCTGGGAACTGGCCATGCTGTACCTTGCCATTTCCCGAATGGGCGGGCTCATTTCCCCCATGCCGATGCAGTGGCGGGCCTCGGAGCTGGAGTTCATCGCAGGGATCACGGAGGCCAAGGCCATCCTGACGGTCGAATCCTTCGGGAATTTCAGCCACGGGGAGATGGCGGAGAAGGTCAAGGCGAAGCAGGCCACGATCCGGGAGATCATCTACCTGCCGGAGATCCGGGAGATGACCAAGGGGCCCGTGACGGGGAAACTCAACGATATCGTAATCGACGCGAACGATGTCTTCACCCTTTCCTGGTCGTCCGGGACGGAAGCGGAGCCCAAGGGATGCCCGCTATCGCACAACAACTGGATCTGCCAGGCGAACCTGTGCTTCGAAATGGCCCCCATCTCCTGGGGAGACAACCTGATCACGGCGGGGCCGCTGGTGAACATGGCCTCCATCGGGACGGTCTATATTCCCTGGCTCATCGGTGGCGGGAAGCTCGTCCTTCACCACCCCTTCGACGGCCCCTCGTTCGTCATGCAGCTCATGGCGGAAGAGATCCACTACACCCTGCTGGTGCCGGCCGTGGTGAATGCCCTTCTGAAGCACCCCATGGTGGACAAGTTCGACTTCAGCAAGATGAGGGCCATCACGATCGGCGCCGCCCCGCCGTCCCTGTGGTCGGTGCAGGAGCTGAAGCGCCGCTGGGGCATCGACTTTGCCAACATCTGGGGGCAGAACGAGGGGACGGCCAACGTGGCCAGCGGCTACGACATCCCCGACATGGAGATGCGGCTGGACCACTTCCTCTTCAACGGCCCGGGGAGCAGGTGGACGAAGACGGGCACCCTGATGGCCAAGTACGTTTCCATGAAGCTGATCAACGCAGCCATTCCCGGCGGGCCGAAGAAGGAGGGAGATGTCGGGGAGCTGTGGTACCGTGGGCCCAACGTGATTCCCGGCTACTTCAAGCGGCCCGACCTGACGGCCAAGGCCTTCGATGCGGAGGGCTACTTCAACACGGGCGACCTCTTCCAACTGAAGGACAACGAGTGCATTGGCTTCTTCGAGCGGTCCAAGGACATCATCATCCGGGGCGGCTTCAACGTCAGCGCCCAGGAGGTGGAGAACATGGTCCTCGGCCACCCGAAGGTCCTCGACGCCGCGGCCGTGGCCATGCCCGACGAGGTCCTCGGGGAGCGGACCTGCGTCTATGTGGTTCCCAAGCCCGGCGAAACGGTGACCCTCGAGGAGGTCGTGGCGTTCATGAAGGATAAGGGACTCGCGGTATACAAGATTCCCGAGCGCCTGGAGATCATCGACGCCATCCCGCGCAATCCCGTGGGAAAGATCCTCAAGAAGGTCCTGAGGGAGGACATCAAGAAGAAGATGGACACACCCTGACGCCCGCCGGGAGACCACGGCTGCGTTCGGGCGCGGTACAAAAAATGTGGGAGGGGGCTTCCCTCGCGCTCCGCTGTCGACGTCCGGGAAAGCCGGAGGGATGGGAAAAAGTCCTGTTGCTCCTCTGGATACCCCCTTCCGTGCCCCCGCAGTTGGCCGGTTCGGTCGGGGCGCGGGGGCTGCCGCGGGGGCGTGCCGCCGTCGCGGCCATTTTTCCCGCGATCCGTCGTCGACGGTTTGTCAGGCAAGAGGGGTGGGAAAAAAGTCCTGTTGCTCCTCTGGAAACCCCCGGTCGCGCCCCCGCGGACTTTGGTCGGGGAGAGGGGGCTTCCCGGAGCGCGAATAGCGGCTTTTTCGGGGCACCCTGCCGTCGCAGCGCAGCGCCCGCAAAGTCATCTGTCTGAGCACCGTCCGGTGCGAGTTATGACTTTGCAGCGGAGCGAGACGATGCAGGGTCGAAAAAACGCTTCTGAGCGCGAGGGAAGACCCCCTCCCGCCATCCGACCCTCAAATGGCGGCTGGTTCTGTTTCATAAATAAGGAAAATGGAGGTGGACGACATGATGGATTATCCGCTCCTGCTGACGACGTTCATGACCCGGACGGCGAAATTCTTCCCGAAGAAGGAGATCGTCTCCGTCTATCCCGAGGAAAACTTCCGCTACACCTATGCCGATTATTACCGGCGGACCTGCCAGCTGGCCCACGCCCTGAAGTCCCTGGGAGTGAAGAAGGGCGACCGGGTGGCCAGCATGGCCCTCAACAGCCACCGCCACCTGGAGCTGTATTTCGGCGTTCCCTGCATGGGGGCGGCCCTGCACACGGTGAACTTCCGCCTGCCGCCGCATCACCTGGCATACATCCTGAACCATGCGGAGGATCAGGTGGTCTTCGTGGACGAGGACCTGGTCTTCTTCCTGGAGATGATCAAAGACCAGCTCAAGACGGTGAAGCATTTCGTGATCCTTTCGCAGACAGGCAAGATGCCGCAGACGTCGCTCAGCCCGGTCACGCTGTACGACGACCTGATCGCCCCCTTCCCGGAAACCTTCGACTGGCCGATGGACCTCTCCGAGTGGGATCCGGCACTCATCTGCTACACTTCCGCCACGACGGGGGACCCGAAGGGAGTCGTTTACAGCCACCGGGGCATTGTGATGCACACCTATGCCGCCTGCTGCACCCTCGGCACCATGGAGAGTGACTGCTGTCTCCACGTCGTGCCCATGTTCCACGCCAACGCCTGGGGCGTTCCCTTCGCCTGCATGGCCCTGGGCTGCAAGCAGGTCCTCCCGGGACGGGAGCTTCTGAACATGGAGAAGATCTGCCGGATGATCGCCGACGAGAAGGTCACCTTCACCGCCGGCGTGCCGACGATCTGGATGATGCTCTACCAGTACCTGGAGGCGGGAGGGTGGTATGACTTCTCCTCTCTCAAGGGCATCTTCTCCGGCGGCTCGGCCTGTCCGCGATTTCTCATGGAGGGCCTCAACGAAAAGTACGGATTCCCCATCCACCAGGCCTACGGAATGACGGAGACGACGCCCCTGGTCCTGGCGGCGATCCCGAAAAGCGGCATGGAGGGCCTGTCCCAGCAGGAGATGTACGACATCAAATCCAGCGCGGGACTCCTGGTGCCGGGGCTGGAGATGCGGATCGTCGACGAACGGGGCCGGGACGTCCCCATGGACGGCACGTCCTGGGGGGAGATCCTGCTCCGGGGCCCCTGGATCGCCCGGGAATACTACAAGGATCCCGAGCGGTCGGCCCCCGTTTTTGCCGGCGGGTGGCTCCACACGGGAGACGTGGGGACCATCGACCCGAACGGATATGTCCGCCTGGTAGACCGGACGAAGGACCTCGTGAAAAGCGGCGGCGAGTGGATCTCATCGGTGGACCTGGAGAACCTCATCATGGCCCATCCCAAGGTCCTCGAGGCGGCAATTATCGGGATCCCCGACGAGAAGTGGTCCGAGCGGCCCCTGGGCTGCATCGTCGTCAAGCCCGGGGAGACGCTTGCCACATCGGAGATCAGGGACTTTCTCAAGGACCGGGTCAAGGCCGACTGGTGGATTCCCAAGCAGTTTGCCTTTATTGATGCGATTCCCAAGACGAGCGTCGGCAAGTTCAGCAAGCGCGACCTCCGGCAGATGCATGCGGAGGGGAAGCTGACGCTGACGCCGTGATTGTTGAGGCTGTTGAAAAAAGGTGTCTGCTGCGTTGCCCTCATCCCGCCCCGCTCAACGTACGATCCGGTACGCCTTGCGGTCCGGGATTTCGGGCGCCTTGCATTCAACCCTTTTTGAACAGCCTCCGGCAATCAGTCGCAAAACGATGCTCCTGCTTCTCCGGGGTTCCCCGGCAACGCCCCCGCGGGAATCGGTCGGTCACCGGGTTCAGGGGGTGTTACAGTGGAAGCGGTTTTCTCCTTGCCTGTAAAGGGCTTTTTGCCTATAATCGGCCCGCTTCCGCAGGAGGGACCCCGGCCTGGGTAAAGGCTGCGCCATCCGGTTGGTGGCGCGAGGGGTGCGGCGGCAAATACAACCATTCACACGGAGGCATCATCATGAAGAAAGCGTTGGTTTTTTGTGCGGCGATCCTTTTCCTTCTTGGATCGACGGCCGTTGCGGCGGAGTTGAAGGTTGGCGCCAAGGCGTCGGATTTCAGTTTCAAGGACTCGAAGGGGAAGGCCTACAGCCTGAGCTCTCCGGAACTGGCCGGCAAGGTCGTTTCGATTTTTTATGCCGATCCGGGCTCCAAGGACATGAACAACGAGGCCCAGGCCGCCCTCAAGACGGCTCCCGGCATCGAGCGGAACACGAAGTACAAGGGGCTCGGCGTGGTCAACCTGAAGGCGAGCGTGCTTCCCGATTTCCTTCTCAAAAAGGCCATCGCCAGCAAGCAGAAGGAAGCACCCGATGCGATCATCCTCATGGACCCCGATTACTCCATGCTGAACGCCTGGGGTCTCACGAACAAGGTCTCCAACGTGATCGTCCTCGATAAGCAGCGGACATGCCGCTACATCTACAAGGGCAAGCTTCCGAAGGCCGAGATCGACAAGCTGATCAATGTGATCAAGGAATATCAGAACAAATAACGGCCCGCGGGCCGATCGCAACCAATCCCCCTTCCTTCAGCCCCGGACATGACGGCGATGGAAGGGGGATTTCTTTTTCCCGTCCCTTTTGATACAGGGAGCGGACGGATTCAGACAAAGGAGTCGGCAAGATCCATGGCAGCCATCATCGACGGAAAGGCGGTGGCGCAGGCGGTCCGCGAGGAATTGCGGGAGAAGGCGGCGCTCCTGAAGGAAACGAGGGGTATTGCCCCGGGACTGGCGGTCATCCTCGTAGGCGACGATCCGGCATCCCAGGTCTATGTCCGGGGAAAAAGGAAGGCCTGTGACGAGGCGGGGTTTCTCTCCCGGGAATACCGGTTGCCGGCGGAGACCCCGGAGGCGGAGGTCCTGCGCATCATCGGGGAGCTGAATGCGGATCCGAAGATTCACGGGATCCTCGTCCAGATGCCTGTGCCCACCCAGATCCGTCCCGAGGCGGTCGTCGAGTCGATTGACCCGCGGAAGGACGTGGACGGCCTTCACCCTTTCAACGTGGGGCGCCTCTTCTCGGGCGATCCGTTCCACAAGGCCTGCACGCCTTCCGGGGTCATCGAGCTCCTGGACCGGTACGGAATCCTCATTGAGGGGAAGGAGGCCGTCATCGTGGGGCGGAGCAACCTTGTCGGCAAGCCCCTGTCCCTGTTGCTTCTGGCCAGGAACGCAACCGTCACGATCTGCCACACCCGGACACGGGATCTCGGAGCGGTGTGTCGCCGGGCGGAGATCCTGGTGGCCGCGGCGGGCAAGGCCGGGATGATCCGGGGCGACATGGTCCGCGACGGCGCCGTCGTGATCGATGTGGGCATCAACCGCGTCGAAGGCAGGCTGCTGGGTGACGTGTCCTTCCAGGATGCGGAGCCCCGGGCATCCTGGATCACCCCGGTGCCGGGCGGCGTCGGACCCATGACAATCGCCATGCTCCTGGCGAACACGTACCGGGCGGCGGAGCGGGCAGCGGAATAAAGGTCGCGGCGGGACGGAAGCCATGAAATCGCTCAGGAATCTCTTCAGCCGGCGGAAGGATGCCTTTTATACCCGGGACTGGCTCCGGGAGCCCTACGCGGAGATCGGCGCCCACACCTACGGAAAGCCGGAAGTGGTGCAGTTCCATGGCGCCGAGGCGCACCTGAAGATCGGGAAATTCTGTTCCATCGCCGGATCCGTGACGATCTTCCTCGGCGGAGACCACCGGACCGACTGGGTGACGACCTATCCCTTTCCCGTCCTGTCGGCTTTTTGGCCCTCCGTGCCGTCAATCCCCAACTCGGCCGTCACCAAGGGCGACGTGGTCATCGGCAACGACGTCTGGATCGGCTTCGGGGCCATGATCCTCTCCGGCGTGACCATTGGCGACGGCGCCGTCATCGGTGCCCGGGCTGTGGTGGCCTCCGACGTCGAGCCCTACACGGTGGCCGTGGGCAACCCCGCTCGGCTGGCGAGCCGGCGCTTCGACGACGCGACCGTTTCCCGGTTTCTCCGGATCCGATGGTGGGACTGGCCCGACGATGTCATCGCCGAGCGGATCCCCCTTCTCTGCAGCGGCGATATCCGGTCGTTTCTCGACCGCTTCGACCCGGACGGCCGATGAAAGGCCGACTGCGAACCATCCTTCTCAACGCCTCGCTATTCCTGATCTCGATGGCGGCGGCGCTGGCCGTCGCCGAGTGTTCCCTCCCCCTGGTCAAAAACCGCAGCCTCGACGAAGCCGTTTACCAGGCCCGCCGGCCCGTGATCCAGGCCCGGTTCGGGGCTTTCCATCCGGTTCTCGGGTTCACCCTGCAGAAGAACCTCCGGGGTGTCCGGCAGTTCTATCCGGGACAGCTCGACTACACGGTGGACACGAATTCACAGGGATTCCGGGGACCCGAATGGGACCTGTCGCGAAAGCGGAAAAACGTCGTTATCATTGGAGATTCCTTTGCTTTCGGCTGGGGTGTTGCCTGGGAGGAAACAATGGAGCAGGTCCTGGAACGGGAGCTCCGGAAATCCGATCCCGCCTGGCAGGTGATCAACCTGGCCATGCCCGGCTGGAGCATCCGGGAGGCCGTGGCGGCTCTCGAACTCTATCGGGACGCCCTGAAGCCCGTCGCCGTGATTTATATCTTCTGCCCCAACGACATCGACGGGATGACACCGCCGCTCCCCGACGGGACCTATGACCTGTCGTATCATCCGCCGCCGGGTGCCGAGAAGATCTTCGCCGATCTCGTCCAGCGGAACCAGCCGGAGTACCGGTCCCTGAAGAAATGGCTCTACCAGTCCTACCTGAAGGCCTTCCATGCCCGCTTCATCCGGCCGCTCTTGAGCAGCCGGATCCGGACGTCCATGCGCGTGGATGCGCCGCCCGCGGGCTTCGATTTCCCGCCCCCCCTGAAAACGGCGGACCCGCCGGACGGTCCCGAGGCCCGTTTCCTCCGCTATGGCCTGCAGCGCCTCCGGGCGGCGGCAGATGGGGCGGAGCTGATCCTGACGACCACGTCCGACAAGTCCATCGTCTACAAGGCGGACCGGCCGGAGAACCTCCGCTGGGTCCTCAGGGACTTCAGTAGGAAAGCCCCGGCGACCCGTTTTGTCGATTTTGAGGATTTCATCCGGCAAACGCCGGACGGGCGGAAATTCTACCTGGACTTCGACGACCATTGGTCGCCGGCGGGACATGCGGAGGCCACAAGGATGATTCTTCCGGCCTTCCGGTCGGAGAGCCGGTAAATCGATCCTGTGGATGATACGATCCGTACCTACTTCATCACGTCCTGCCCTGCGGCCAGGAAGGCCGCAACGGCCGCCTGAATCGCGTCCTTCTCGCAGAGGAAGGCGAAGTGGCCGCAGTCGCCGGTCAACTCCAGCGTCTCCGCGCCGACAAGCCGCGCCCAATCCCGGGCGGGCCCGGGCTGGACCATCCGGTCCTCCCTGGACCAGACAATGAGGTTCCGCGCCTTTACGGTTCTCGCGGTCTCCTCCGGAGAGTTCCCGAAACCGCGGTAGAGGTCCTGGGACATGATCGCCTCGACCTGGGATGCCCAGTTTTCCGCGTCGTACTTGGTGATGATCGTTTCGGACTCCGCAAGGAACCGGGGCATGTCTTCCGGGCGGATGCGGGTGTTCAGGTTTGCCGGCGTCCAGGCGTTGAGGTTGTGGACGGCCGTGATCGTCTTCATGGCCTTGAGTCCTCCCCCTTCGATGCCCCGGGTCGAGCGGATGATGTCCAACTGGCCCTGCCAGAGGAGGAGGTCGTACGCGGTCTGCCGCGGCGTACCCGCTATGGCCACGACCCAGTCGACGGATCCCGGATGGGAGACGGACCATTGAAGGGCGTTGATCGCTCCCATCGAGATGCCCATGATCCCCTGCAGGCGGGGCAGCCCCAGATGACGGGTGACGAGGCGGGACTGGGCTGTCGTGAGGTCCCGGATCGTGAAGCGGGGGAATGTTGCTCCCGGCTGGCCCTTGCTGTTGGACGGCGAGGAAGAAACCCCGTTGCCGAAGGCATCCACGGCGACGATGAAATACTTCGAGCTGTCCGCCATTTTCCCCGGGCCGATGTATCCCAGCGCCGCGAGGTCTTCCGCGGTTCCGGACAGCCAGGTCGCGAACAGGACCGCGTTGGATTTTTCCGCGTTCAGGACACCGAACGTACGGTAGCCCAGCCGGCAGTCCCGAATCGTCTGTCCGCTTTCCAGGGGGCATTCGCCGAGGTCCGCGTAACGCAGTTCTCCGTCGGCCAGCACCACCTCGGGCAGGATGAAAAGTGCCGTGACGATTGCCAGAACCAGCCGGATCGACATCATTTCTTCATCTCCTTTTTTTCGTCCAGGATTCCCAGAATGCTGAAAATGGTCTCCAGTCGTCGCTCCCAGGTGTGGTCCCGGCGGGCTCGTTCTGACCCGCGGCGGCGAATCTCCTCCGCCTCAGCCGGGTTGGCCAGGAGATGGCGGACTTTCGCTGTCAGGTCCTCCGGGTCCCGCCAGGTGACGATCTCCCGGCCGATCTCGTAGGCCCGGGCCAGCTCCGGGTGGTCCTCCGTCAGGTAGAGACCGCCGCTCATGGGGATCTCGAAGTCCCGCCCCTTCAGGCAGAAGGTCTCCGTGTGGCCCTCCACGCCGCCGAAGCCGAGGTTGATCCGGCTCCGCGAGTAAAGCTTCACCATGTCTTCGACCGGCAGCGGACCCGCGGGCCAGCCGGGACCGAAAGCCTCCGCGGCGATGCCCTGTCTCCGGAGGTGATCGATCACGGCCGGCCGGTTCCCGTAACACTGGCCGACAAAGGAGACGTCGATGGTTTTCTCCGCGTCATAGGGCCGGTGAACGGAGGGATTCGCCCCCTCTGGCAGGTAGATCGGCCTCCCCCCCTCGACGCAGTACTTGATTACGGCGTCCCCAGTGCTGGTCCAGGAGAGGTCGATCCAGCGGCAGATGTCGCGGTTGCCCGCGGCCAGCCCGTTTCGGATGCGGCCGATGAAGGCCTCCTTGTCGTTGAGGGCCAGGTTGACCGACGGGATTGCGAGGCGGTGGACCGCCTCCATCGTGTCCGGGAAGACCTGTTCCCCCGACAGGTAGAAGAAGATCGCGTCGGCCTCTCCGGCTTCCCGTCTTTCCCGGATCCAGGCGAGGAGGTCCCGGTTCATGGCGGCCTTCATCCCGCCATGCCAGACGTCGCCTTCGGCGTCGAAGCGGCCGGACCAGTCGTAGCGGTGGACCGTTCCAAACATGGCAAGCGACGGGGTGAGGGCTTCGTCTTCCCAGTTGAAGCTTCGGTAGACCGCCAGGATGTGTAGGGATCCCTTGGGTTTTGGGTGCAGGTCAGGGAAACGGGTCCGGAAGATCTTGCGGAGTTCGGCTTCTTCGGGGATCGCGAGGTTCCGGCATCGAAAGCGATTCTCGTACTCATCCCGCTCCCGGGCGAGCCGCCGGTCGTTTCTCCACCGCCAGAATCGGTTTCGCAGTGTCCGGAAAGGATCAGTCATGGATGGTCTCCGCGGGCCGGTTTCACATTCTTCAGCCGTCTCCCCGCTGAATCCGTCGGGGCGCGGCTGTTACGGGGGGCGTACTCCTGAACGGGAGGGGGTCTTCCCTCGCGCTCAGAAGCGTTTTTTCGACCCTGCAGCGTCTCGCTCTGCTGCAAAGTCATAACTCGCACCGGACGGCGCTCAGACAGATGACTTTGCGGGCGCTGCGCTGCGACGGCAGGGTACCCCGAAAAAGCCGCTATTCGCGCTCCGGGAAGCCCGCCTCCCCGGCTGACGTTCGCGGGGGCGCGACCGGGGTCCCCAGAGGAGCAATTGGAAAACGTTTCCGGATCCCAGGCTCTTTGGTTTCAGAAGGCGAAGAGCGGAAACGTTTTCGCGACGGCGGGAGCCCCCGTGGCAGCCCCCTGCGCCATTGCCCTCGAATCTGCGGGCAGTGCGCGACCTGAAACGTTTTCGCGATGGCGGCACGTCCCCGTGGCAGCCCCCGCATACCCGTCCCGCCCGGTGAGCTGTATGAAAACACAAAACGCTTCTGTTATTTCCACAGTGTGTACAGCCGCGCCCCGTTCGACTTGTCCACCCGGTCGTTCATCATGTTGAGGACATGCCCCGCGTCGACAGCGGGAACGCCGAAGCGGCGGGCTGCATCCACGCACACCGGCAGGGCGCCGATGCCCGCCCCGACCAGGAGCAGGTCCACTCCCGCCGGAACACGGCCGAGGACGTCCTCCTTCATGTCGTTCCAGCGGGTGGCGACGTAGCTGTTCGGGATGTCCACCAGCTCGATCCGCGGCCGGCTTCCGTGGCCTTCGAACCATCGGGTGCAGGCGGTGCCGTCGCTGTCGGAATTGAGGATGGCCAGCTGGCGTCCGTCCATCAGGCGGGCGAAGGCCGCCGAGGAGAAGTAGGCATAGACGGCGTAGAAGGGGACGTAATTTTCACCCGTCAGGGGGATCCCCGTTTCCTCCAGGTATCGCAGGAAGGTGGTCGCCGAGGGCCGCCGGCGCCAGTGCTTGAAAAGCGCCTTCCAGGCCGGGGCTGGTTCTTCGATGTTGCCGGGGAAGACAAGGGGGGCAAGAAAACCCGCCCGGGACAGCTCCTGGAGGGCCGCGGCGTGCATGGGAAGGGACTCCCGAATGGCGTCTTTGGACTCCGCCTGTTTGTAGAGGCCGTTGCAGGCAAGGTCAAAATGGTAGAAGGCATACTCGCCGTCGGCGAAGCGGACGACGGGCAAAGGCTCGCGGCGGGCGACGGCGCCGGCGACCCGGTCGCCGATGCGCTTCACGTAATCGTTCCCCGAGAGCACGTCCCGGTGGAACAGGCAGGTCTCTTCCCGGACCATCTTCGGGTCGTTCACACGGAAGACGGGATCGTTGTCGATGCCGTTTATATCCAGTCTCCGGAAGGAAAAAGCCCCGCCGGAAGTGAGCCGTTCGATCGGATCGGGTGTCTTCACGGAATGTCCCTCCAGTCGGCGGTCCTTCAGACGCCGGCGATGACGTCGCGGAGGATCCGGTAGTCCGTCAGCACGGGGTAGCGGGGGAGAGGCTCCGCCGAGACGACCATGGCCAGGGGGATCTTCAAGGCCGAAGATTCCCGGTAGTGGACGTGCAGCTCCTTCCAGGGGATCCGCCCCTCCTTGTGGAGGGCCTGGATGTCCGCCAGGAAGTCGTGGCGCTTCCAGTTCTCCACGAGGACGAACCAGCGGGTTGCCGCTCCGAACAGGTTTGCCAGCGCGTTCCGGTGGTTCTCCCGGATGTGCATGATCACCGCCTGGGTGAAGGCCGCCGCGACCCTGGGCAGCTCGATGCGTCCGGGTTCCGCCGTGAGGTCCCGGGGCTCGACCCAGGCCGGTAGGTCCGGGTGCCGCTTTCGCAGGAGGGCCACCTGTCCGTCGGACACGTCGACGCCGTGCAGGCGGAATTTCGGATTCAGCACGTGGAGGTTGTGCAGGTGGTCTCCGCCGCCGCATCCACCCTCAAGAACCGAATCCGGGGCAAGCTGGAGGAGCGTCTCGTAGGTGATGTGGTAGTTTGGATGAAGGGGCTTGATATCCCGCTGGAGGGTCAGGTTCTCCCCGTCGAAGGAGTAGTCGCCCTCTCGGAGGATCAGGGTGTGATCCCGGGCGATGTCGTCCAGGCCTTCCCTGTAGATGTCTGAGTAAAACTGCCAGTCGTAGTCGTCGGGGGCCTTCCTGCCCGTGCGGAGCATCTTGAAAAATTTGCGGATGTGATACAGCCGGTTGGCCGTTGTGCCCATGATGAGTCCCCTACCAGATCTTTTCGAAGTCCGCCGGCTCCCAGCGGTGATTCCGCTCCTGGAACGTGCTGGTGCGGCTGTCCGCCCGGAAGTGGTCCACCAGGCTGCGGTTGAAGAGCCGGTAGAGCCAGGCGATGGGGGTCAGGAAGAGGAAGAAGATCAGCGTCAAAAGGATCCGCGAGTTGATGCGGCCCAGCCGGAGGGCGAAGGCGAGCCATCCCTTTGCGATCCACATCGTCAGCGGATTCTCGAAGGTGTTCGCCACGGCCAGGAAGACCGCCGCCCAAAGGAGCCAGCGGTTGCCGAAGATCAGGAAGGCGATGAGCAGCGCCAGCGTAAGGACGTGGATCGTCTGGAATATTCCCAGCTTGTCCAGCGGTTTTGGTTCCATGCCCCTCCGTCTCAGAACAGGGTGTAGATGAACGGCGCCACTGCGGAGCCGCTGGTCAGGATCAGGATGCCCATGAGGAGCAGAAGGACGATCATGGGCAGAAGCCACCACTTTTTCCGTTCCCGGAGGAACATCCACAGGTCTTTCAGAATTTCCATATTCTCTCCGCGGCCCCGGCCGGGGGCCGAACTGTTGCCATGTTTCTATGCTTCGTTCCGGATCGCATCGAGAATCACCCGGGCGACGACGGCATGCCCCTCCCGCTTCAGGTGATCGTCCAGAATGTAAAAATGCCGGTCTTCCAGGTGCTCCGTCATGTCGATCACGGTCATCCGCCGGATCTCCTCCGGCCACGATCCCGTCTGGAGCTTCTGCCGGAGGAGGGCCGTGAACGTGTTCGACTGGTGCCGGCCGTTCATCTCGAAGGTGATGATCCGGACTCCCGCCAGATCGACGCCCCCGTGCAGCAGGGCATGGAGGAAAAGATCCGCCTCGTCCGCCTCCGGCGGCGGCGCGGATGTCCTCTTTCGCAGGCGTTCCCCCCATTCGTCAACCCTTTTTTGGGCCTTCAGCCGGAGGTACTTCCCAAAGTAATAGGGGTTCGGGCGGCTGTGAAAGGCCGCAAGACGCCGGAACGTGTCCTCTCCCATGACCTTGAGCCGGTTGCCGCTCCGGAAAAAGCGCAGGTTTTCGTCGTAGTCGTCCTGGCAGTACTGGATGACGAGGATCTTCAGCTTCTCGCGGCGGATCTTTCGAAGGATCATCATCTCCCGGACGGTCCCGTAGGAGGGGATGGCCGTGTTGAGGACCCGCAGGCCCGTCTCCCGCGCCAGGATCCGGGAGAACATGTCCTCCCGGTCGACGCCCCAGCCGACGGCGAAGGAGTCGCCCACCACCACGATCTCCGGCGCCTCCAGGGACGCCTCGTCGTCCCGGACGCCCAGCGAGTTGATCTCGTAGCGGTTGCTGAACTCCCGGCCGGAATAGGTAAAGGCCCCGGGCTTCAGGGTGTAGCCAAGCTCGGGGTCGTGGCGGCCGCAGTCCGGCAGGAACTGCATGACCCGCCGCTCCCCCCCCTGGACGTACAGGTGTCCGACGCTGTTGATGATGCCCTGGGGGCACTTCTCCAGGAGGTCGGGACGGCAGGCCAGGAAGCGATAGGCCGCCTCGATGAATACGAGGATGAAGAACACCGCGGCGACGGCGTAGAGGAAGGGGATCATGGAAGGCGTCACCCCTGATCAGTCCAGGACGAGGTCCTGGCGCCAGTTCCGCTCTTCCTTCCAGGGAGGCTGGTTCTCCTTGCGGAAGACAAAGCGGTTCACCACCAGGACGTCCATGTCGGTCCGCATGAAGCAGCGATAGGCGTCCTCGGGGGTGCAGACGATGGGCTCCCCCCGGACGTTGAAGCTCGTGTTGACGATGACGCCGTATCCCGTCTGCTCCTTGAAGGCCGCCAGGAGCTTCCAGTACAGGGGATTGGTCTCCCGGTGGACCGTCTGGAGGCGGGCCGTGTAGTCCAGGTGCGTGATGGCGGGGACATCGGATCGGACGGTGTACAGCTTGTCCTTGATGGGCATCCGGTGGTAGCCCTCGGGATGGGGGTTCCGCCGGGACTCGACCACGTCGGCGATGAGGAGCATGTACGGCGAGGGCCGGTCGGTGTCGAAGTATTCCTGCAGGTCTTCCATGAGAACGGAAGGGGCGAAGGGGCGGAAGCTCTCGCGGAACTTGATCTTCAGGTTGAGCCGGAGCTGCATGTCCTTGTTGCGGGCGTCGCCCAGGATGCTCCGGTTCCCCAGCGCCCGGGGTCCCCATTCCATCCGGCCCTGGAACCAGCCCACGGCTTTTCCCGAGGCCAGGTCTCCGGCCACTTCCCCCACGAGGGAGTCGTCGTCTTCATGCAGGGTGACGACGGCGCCGTATTTCTTCGCGACGGCCCGGACGGAGTCGTCGCCGAAGGCGGGACCCAGGTAGGCCCCCTGCATGGCGTCGCCATTTCCTTCCAGGACCCGGTCCTTCCCGTAATAGATGTGGTAGGCCGCGCAGGCCGCTCCCAGGGCACCTCCGGCGTCGCCGGCGGCGGACTGGATCCAGATGTCGTCGAAAACGCCCTGCCGGAGAAGCTTGCCGTTGGCCACGCAGTTGAGGGCCACCCCGCCGGAGAGGCAGAGGGTCCGGGCGCCCGTCAGGTCTTTCGCCGTCTTCGCCATCTTCAGGACGATCTCCTCGGTGACCTGCTGGATCGCCAAGGCCAGGTCCCCGTGGACCTGCCCGATCTCCGACTCGGGGAGCCGCCGGGGGACGCCGAAGAGGTCGAGCCACCTGTCATCCTTCACCATGCTGAGCCCCGTGGCGTAGTCGAAGTATTCCTGGTTCAGCCAGATGGAGCCGTCCTCTTTCAGGTGGACCAGCTTCTCCAGGATCAACTGCCGAAACCGCCGGACCTGCTCCGACGTGGGATCGCCGTAGGGGGCGAGGCCCATGAGCTTGTATTCTCCCGAGTTGACCCGGAAACCGAGGTAGTGGGTGAAAGCCGAGTAGAGTAGTCCCACGGAATGGGGAAACGACATTTCCTTGAGGACGGTGATCTCCCGGTCCTTTCCGTGGCAGATGGAGGCGGTGGCCCATTCGCCGACGCCGTCGACGGTCAGGATTGCCGACTCCTGGAAGGGAGACGGGTAAAAGGCGCTGGCGGCGTGGGACAGGTGATGATCCGTGAAGAGCAGTTTCGGGATATCCCCCTTTCCGTTGCCCAGTTTGGCCATTTCCTCGCGGATGAGGCGCTTGAGGAAGACCTTCTCCTTGATCCAGACGGGGATGGCCGAGAGAAAGGACTTCAGGCCCCGGGGGGCGAAGACGTAGTAGGTCTCCAGGAGTCGCTCGAACTTGAGAAGGGGCTTGTCGTAGAAGACGACGGCCTCCAGGTCCTCAAGGCCGATGGCCGCCTCCTCCAGGCAGTAGCGCGCGGCGTGGGCGGGAAAGCCCGGATCGTGCTTCTTCCGCGTGAAGCGCTCCTCTTGGGCGGCGGCGACAATCCGGCCGTCTTTGACGATGGCCGCCGCGGAATCGTGATAAAAGGCCGACAGACCCAAAAGGTACAAGCGATGCTTTCCTTCCGTCCCGGGGCGGCGCTTTCGTTGCGCCGGGGGACCTTCCGTGATAGAAAACGGGAGCCCTTGCCGGGGTCCCGGTAAATAACGAGGGAGGGGAAACGCGGTTGCTCTTCAATTCCTACGCATTCATCCTGTGTTTCCTGCCCCTTACCCTGATTGTCCTGGCAACCCTTAACAGAAAAGGATGGGCCTCACAAGCCAAAACCGGGCTCGTCCTGGCGTCCCTCGTCTTCTACGGATTCTGGGACTTGCGCGCTCTGCCGGTCCTTCTTTTCTCCGTCTTTTTCAACCACTGGGCGGCCGTCCGGATCGGCGCCGCCGTTCCGGGCGGGCTCCCGCGCCGGCGGTTTCTCGTTCTCGGCGTGGCGGTGAATCTTCTTCTCCTGGGGTTTTTCAAGTACGCCGACTTCTTCCTGGCCAACGCCGGCACCCTGGCGGGAACCCATTTTGCCCCCCTGGGCATCGCGGCCCCCCTGGGCATCAGCTTCTACACATTCATGCAGATCGCCTATCTGGCGGACATCTCCCGGGGCAGCGGCCGCCCCGGCTCCCTGGCGGACGACGCCCTCTTCGGGAGCTTCTTCCCCTACATCGCCTCGGGTCCCATCGTCCGGCACGATGCCCTGACATCCCAGTTTGGAGGATCTTCGGGGCTGCGTGTGACGGCAGAGAACCTGGCCCGGGGCCTCTTCCTCTTCTCCCTGGGGCTCTTCAAGAAGACCGCCCTGGCGGACAACCTGGCGGTCACCGCCACGGGGGGATTCGACTCGGCACCGACGCTGAACTTCATGGAGGCTTGGCTCACCAGCCTTTCCTATACCTTCCAGCTCTATTTCGACTTCAGCGGCTACACGGACATGGCCCTCGGGGTAGCCCTGATGCTGGGGATCACCCTGCCGGCGAACTTCCTGTCCCCTTACAAGGCCGTGAGCCTCCGGGATTTCTGGCGCCGATGGCACATTACCCTGTCGACGTTCCTCCGGGACTACCTCTACATTCCCCTCGGAGGCAACCGGAAGGGGGAGGCACGGACCTACGGGAACCTCCTGGCGACTTTCCTTCTCTGCGGACTGTGGCACGGGGCCGCCTGGACCTTCGTCTTCTGGGGCTTTCTCCACGGGATGGGCATGGTGGTCCAGCGGTTGTGGGACAGGACGGGAATTCACATGCACCGCGCCCTGGCCTGGTTCGTCACCTTCAACTTCATCAACGTCGCCTGGGTCTTCTTCCGGGCCCGGGAGTGGGGAGACGCCCTGAAGGTCCTCAAGGGGATGTGCGGCCTGAACGGATTTGTCCTCTCGAAGAACCTTGCAGAGGTTCTGCTGGTTCGTGAACTGGCGGGGCTGGGCGTCCAGTTCGGGCAGTGGCATGAGCACCTGCCCAAGGCGCCGACGCACCTGTACCTCCTGTGCCTGGCGGCGATCCCGCTGGTCCTGCTGACAAGGAACTCGAACGAGCTGTCGGACCGCTTCACGCCGAACTGGAAAACCGCAACCGCCTTTGCCTTCTTTGCAGCCTGGGGTCTTCTCTCCCTGAACCGGGCGAGCGTGTTCCTCTACTTCAACTTCTAACTCCTCCTGCCGCACTCACTGGAGTTTACAGCGGTTTTGAAATGGAAGCAGGCCGGAACTCCGGCGCCTGCCTGCCCGGCGATACGTGAAGTTGCCCGAATGCAACGTGATCAGGGGTTTGATGACCCTTCCCCTCCCTCCGGCACCTAATCCTGCTTAAGCAATAAAACCGTAATTTCAAGGCATTGCATTCCGTCCGCGCATCGTTTATCTCGCCTTCCATCATGCGGGGGCCGGTTTCGTTCCGTCCGGTCCGCGCCTGAACAAATTCCCCCACAGCCATTCCATTTTCCTGGGTTCTATAAAGGCCCTTCGTGCCTGTCCTACAAAATTTCTGAGGGGAGACGATTGCCGAAATGGGGAAGACCGCGACGAAGCGCTGCCTGTTGCTCTTTTCATGGTTGTTTGCACTTCTGTTTTCTGTTTCGACGGCCTGGTGCGCCTGCGGCGGCGAGCGGATCGGCTACGAGACGCAGCAGATGCAGGTGGGCGCGACACAGGCACTCACGGTCACCGGCGCCAGGCCGGAGGCCTCGTACCGCTGGCGGGTCGCCTCGGGCGGCGGTACCCTTTCGGCGACGACGGAGGCATCCGTCGTGTACACGGCTCCCTCCTCGAACCCGGATTGTGTGAACAATCCCGTCATCACCCTCTCGTCGGACGGCGCCACCTGCGACACCCTGCAGATCGCCGTGCACGGGGCCGGCACCAACGACTGGTATTACCCCGTCTCGAAGGTGGGAGCCGTGGAGGTCTGCCGGGAGCATGCGGACCATACGGCCCTGTGCAGGGCCTGGATCGGATGCGACGGCAACCCCAGTGAGAACTGCCGGCCTCTGGGGCCGAACTGCGGGATGACGTCTTTCTTTTGCAACTCCCATGGCTGGTTCCTGACCCGTCCCTGCAACTCCGAGTCGGCACCCTACAATATCCCTCCGGGGACCTACTGCTCCGGCTCCATGGGACCGACCTACAAGGACATCCGGACCCCCATGATGAAGGCCAACGGCTGCTGTCCCGCGGCGCTGCTTCCGGCGGAGCCTCCGCCCCCGGCCTGCGACGTGTCGGTGACGTCCTTCGGCGGGACCTCGACGGCCATCGACGTCCACAACGGGGGGCGGGTGGTCTTCACCGGGACGATCGCCTCCTCGGACCCGGTCTCCTGGAGGGTGACCGTGGCGGGGAAGAAGATCGGCGAGGGGACCGGCCTGGCCGTCTCGGTTCCCTGGGACGGAAGACTGGACGGCCAGGTCGCAGAGATCGGCCGGACCTGGCCGGTGAAGCTGGTCGTGGAGACAACCGACGGCCGGTGCAGCACCGAGGGGGAGACCACCGTCACCGTGACGGCCTCGGAGAAGGACTGCAAGATGCAGGTCCATGTCGGCTCCTCGGCCCACCTGGCGGCGGGGAGCCTCTCTGAGCCCCTTCTCCTGTTCCGCCTTCCGGGCTCCCGGATGATGCCGGAGTTCAGCCTTTCCTATGACAGCGGCGGAGAAAAAGGGGTCCTGGGAATCGGCTGGACCCACGACTACCTGGAAACCCTGACGGCCATTTCTGACGAGGACCGGTACGTCTGGCGGGACGGCCAGGGCGGCCGGCTGGTGCTGTACCGGAACGGCGAGGTCCACACCCCGGAGCACTCCTCCTGGCCGGCCCTGGCGAAGAACACCGACGGGACGTACGACCTCTGCTCCCGGGACCTGACCCACCGCCTCTTCGACGCCTCCGGCAGGCTCATGGCCATCCTGGACCGGAACGGCAACACCGTCAGCCTGACGTATGATGCAGGAAACAGACTCGCCGCCGTCACCGATCCGGCGGGCCGGAAGATTGTCTTCGGCTACGATGCCGCAGGCCTCCTCGGCATGGTCACCGATCCCAACGGCAACACCCACGCCTTCACCTACGCCGGCGACACCCTGACGGGGATCGCAACCTCCAGGCCCTCGGGTGCGCACTTCTGGAGATTTTCCTATAATGATCAGGGCCTCCTGACGGCGAAGACGGACCCCCGGGGCCACGAGACCCGATACACCTACGACGGGAACCGCCGCCTCGCCGGGACGACGGATCCCGAGGGGAAGACCCGGGAGATCCGGTACGATCCGGAATCCTCTTGGTCCACCCTGACGGAGAAGGACGGGGGGACTTGGACCTTCCGGTACGACCCCGTTCTCGGCGTCCTCCTGGAGAGGACGGACCCCCTGGGCCACACGACCCGTTACGGCTATGACGGGAACCGGAACCTGGTCCGACAGACGGAGCCCGACGGGAGCGAGAGCGCCTACACCTACGACGGCTACGGCAACCTTTCCTCGGTCACGGATCCCCTGGGGAAGACCACGTGCTTCACCTATAACGGCCAAGGCCAGGTCACGTCGGTCACGGACCCCCTGGGACACACCGTCACCTACGGCTACGACGCCCGGGGAAACCTCCTCGCGATCACGGATGCCCAAGGGGCCGTCACCCGGTATGCCCATGACGACCGGGGCAATGTCACCGGCATCACCGACGCGTTGGGGAGGACGATGGTCCTGGCCTACGACGCCTCGGGCAACCTCGTCTCCGTCACGGACCCGGAGAAGAGCACCGCGACCCTGGGCTACGACAGCCTGGGCAACCGGGTCCGGATGAAGGACGCCCTGGGGAACGCCACCACGTTTGACTTCGACAGCCTGAACCGGCTCATCCGGATCACCGATCCCCTGGGTCATGCCACCCGCCTGACGCGGGATCCCGCCGGCAATCCGCTGACGGTGACCGACCCCAACGGCCACGCCACGGGCTACACCTACAACTACAGAGACCGGGTGACCGGGATCACTGACGCCCTGGGACAGCATACGATACTTACTTACGGCGGGTCGTCCTGCCCCTCCTGCGGCGGCGGGGCGGACAAACTGACGGCGGTGACGGACGCGAAGGGACAGACCACGACCTTCGAGTACGACTTGGCGGGAAGGCGGACGAAGGAGACGGATCCCCTGGGGAACGCCACCTCCCATGCTTACGATGCCCGGGGAAACCTGGCCGCCCTGACGCGGCCCGACGGAAGGACCATTGCCTACCGGTATGACTGGAACGGAAGGCTCCTGGAAAAGGTCTTCTCCGACGGCTCGACCGCCGCCTTCCGGTATGACGATGCGGGGAACCTGGTCTATGCAGGGAATCAACACATCGCCTACCAGTTCACCTACGACGCAAACCGCCGGGTGACGGAGGTCGTCGATTCCGAGGGCCGGCGGATCCGCTACTCCTACGATGCCCTGGGGAACCGGACGGAGATGGTCACGCCGGAGGGGAAGGCCGTTTCCTACACGTACGACCTCAACGGCCGCCTCACCGGGATCGGGACGGCAAACGCAGAAGGGGACAGCCCGGAGAGCGGCAGCGGGAATGCAAGCAGCGGAACCTACAACTTTACCTACGACTCGGCGGGGAGGAGGACCCTGCTGGCCCGGCCGGGCGGGACGACCACAGCCTACAGCTACGATGCCGGGAGCCGTCTGCTGAAGATCCTCCACCGGGACAGGGACGGCCGGACCCTCGACACCGTCGGCTACACCCACGACAACACCGGCAACCGGGTCACCCGGGAGGAGAAGGACAGGACCGTCTCCTACGGCTATGATGCCGTGGACCGCCTGACGGAGGCATCCCCCAAGCCGAAATCCGCAAAGGGGATCCTGGGGAAGCTCCTCGAGGAGATTGCGAAGAAGCTGAAGGAAGGCTATGAGTACGACGCCGTGGGGAACCGGGTCCGGGGCCCCGGAAAGAACGACAGCCAGGCCCATGACGCGGGGAACCGGCTCCTGGAGGACCGGGATCACCGCTACGAGTACGATGCCAACGGCAACCTTGTCCGGAAGACCGGAACAGGCCCCCTTGGCGCCGTCACCACCTACCGCTACGATGACGAGAACAACCTGATCGGGGCGGAGATTGCCCTGGGTCCCCTCACCACGGAGATCGAGTACGCCTACGATCCCTTCGGGAGGCGGATCGCAAAAACAGTCAAACGGGAGATCGAGCTGGGGGACCGGGAGTTCAGCATCCCGGCACCCCGGACGATCCGGTACGTCTACGACAACGAGGACGTGATCCTGGAATACCTGAAGCACGGGGACAGGGAGGCGCGCACGGCCTCCTATCTCCACGGCCCCGGGATCGACGAGCCCCTGGCGGTGGAGAGGCGTCGGCCGCCGCTCTTCGGGAACGGCGGATTCGAGGTATTCGATTACCTGGCCGACGGCCTGGGCTCCGTCACCGGCCTGACCGACTCCAAGGGCCGCCTGGTCCAGCGCTACGAGTACGACTCTTTCGGGAACCCGCTGGCGATCAACCCGCTGATCGTCCAGCCCTATGCCTTCACCGGCCGGGAGTACGACCCCGAGACGGGGCTCTACTACTACCGGGCAAGATATTACGATCCCAAGGCGGGACGGTTCATCACCAGGGACCCCATCGGCTTCGCCGGGGGGGATGTGAACCTGTTTTCATATGTCTGGAACGGGCCTGCCACTCATGTCGATCCCTTTGGTCTGGCGGGCGACGGGCAGAAGGCATTTGACGAGTACTACAACAACCCGGCGAACTGGATCACCGGCGGCCTGGGACCTTATATACAAGTGTCGAAGGGGCACAGTGATTTCTATGCAAGTGACCGGTTCGACTGGACGAAGGAGGATAGAGGCTTAACTGCCCCTGAGCTTCCGTGGATAGGGACCTATTGGCACTTCCGTAGTCTTCATGAAACGGTAGGCGACATTTTGGATGCCATTGCTAAATGCAATAAAGATTCATTTGAAAGGGCTATACACGATATGCATGATGTCACCTTTCATTATGATAAAGGGTATCGATGGTGGACTCTCGGGCACTTGAAAGAATTCCCAACCCCTTACGACCCAGATAATGATTTGGCTGCTTGGAATAAGTCTCAGAAGAGAACTCTATATTTTGTGAATATGTGGAACAATAAATGTGGGTGTAAATAAATACTAACATAATTGTGCTTGGATAGCGAAAGGATTAGGAAGATGCAACTAAAAAAGAATTATCCTTGGATATTCTGGTCCATTTTGATTACCCCTCCACTTGCGTTCCTATCTCTAACATCTGTTCTTGGGGAAGGAACGAGGGGGGGCTTCTTTCTGCAATTGTTTTTCCCTTATACATATCTTTTTTTCAATATTGACTATTCAATTCTTATAGGGTTCTTCCTATACATCTTCTACGGAATGATCATAACGATAGCGGAGAAATATGGAAGAAAAAAGGAAGCCATTAGAATTATTGTTATATCGCATGTATCATCGCTATTGTTTTGCATCTTTTTAACTAGATAACTATAACCTTATAGAAATCCTGAACGTCATTTCCGTGATTTATCTGTATCAGAACGCGATGTTTCTGCAGCCATAGCAATATGCAATAAGGACTTATTCCAAAGGGCGATGCATCGACGTCAAGATTATTTCTCCCACTATGCGAAAGGCTACCGTTGGGCACCCTTCCGAATCCTGAAAAATCTTGGTTTTGGACATATCTTTGATTTTAATGCACCGGATGAAGATGTTCGCGCGTGGCAACTGGCACAGAAATGGACAAATAAGGGTTGGCTAAAGCAATGGAACATAAATTGTAACTGCAAGAAAAGATGAGAGGCAGTCGATGAATAAGCAAAAACGTCTAGCCCGTATAGTATTCTTCGTTGTTTTAACATTTGTGATTTCATTTTCAATGAGTGGAAAGAGTTTTGCGAAGGACATTCAATACACCGTTACAAAAAGAACCGACGGCGGATACACACTAAAAATTGTATGTAAAAAGAGGATTTGGAAACCAATCACAGCAGAAGGCTTTTTCCCGGTACAGGAAACAAATCACGAGATCGATTTTATTGGAAGAGGAGAAGATTTGTCTTACCGGGCCAGACCCGGTTATTACTATTCGCTGAACAAGATAGAGAGTAAATCCAAGTCTTGGGACCTTGGTTACGCATGGGTCGATCCGGAGCGAAAGTATCTATATCTGAACCTTTATTGGATTAAGGTTCCCGATGATCTGGCGCCCATAAATGCCAATGGCCGCTATCGGTTGGATGAAAAAGTAGATTGAAAGTATGGATTTAAACTGCTCAATTTCAAAGACATATGCATCAAGGTCAGGATTATTTCGTTCATTAACGAAAAAACCTTGGCAGAAAATGGTACTATCTGATTCCTGACCCTAATAATGACAACAATTCTTGGAATGATGCACACTTAGGGACAATAAAATCGGTAAAGAAATGGAAGGCAAAATGCGGTTATTGCGAAAAGTGATATTCTTGTTCATTGGCTTTGCAATTGCAGAGATACTTTACAAGTATCTATTTATGAATATTTTCGGCGGATTGCTTTCCAATGTGGATGTTCCAGGAAGCAGTCTTATCATTCTTTCACTATATATAGTTAGGCCAATATGTATTCTGGCCGGAAGTGTTGTCACTGGTTATAACTTAAACATGGTGTACGATGAAACATATTGGGGGAAATATGTTTATAATCCAGGCATACTAGTTTCACTTATTATGTTAATTGATTTAATAACGCGTATCTATAACTATGGTTTTGGTAAATTGGCACATCGAATGGATGATATCATGGGATGGCTTATATGTTCATTAATCTATGTAATAGTGTCATCATTTGGAGTTTATTGCGGCAATAAAATGAGGATGAGAAAGAATGGTATAATAAAAAATTAAATACATGACTAAGAATTCCAGATTTTCCATAAGTATTAATGCAGAGGCATTTCATGGACGCCTATGGCAGCATCATGGATGTCCGAAGCGCGATAAACATTTGTCACAAAGATAAATTTGAAAGGGCGGGACATCGGCTTGAAGATTATTCGTTTCATGCAAAGAAAGGTTATGGAAAATTTTGGGGGCATTTATTTGATTCTTTGATCGGCAAGGACCCCGATGACGATCCCGCTGCATGGAAGTGGTCTAATAAAATGACAAAGATGTTTGTCGATGAGTGGAATAAAAAATGTGGCTGTAGAAAATGATGGTTCACCAATACCCGATTGATGTTGTGAGGGGTGATATGAACAAAGTTAAACTCTTTAAAATTCAATACCCATATATTTATAAATCGATTGTTTGGACGCCGCTATTGGCCTTCTTCACAATCTTAACAGGCGGCGCTGGTCACGGTGTCTATATATTTATTAAGTTGCTTTATCCATATTCCGTGCTGATTGCCGGTGCCATGAATGGAGAACATGCCGAATTTGTGTTTGTGATTGGTCTTTTCTTATACATTCTCTATGGTCTCATTCTCACCGTTGCCAAGCGAAAGGGAAATGAAAAACGCATACTACGAATTATTTGTTTTATACATGGTGTGGCATTTGTGTTGTGTATAATTGTTTACCCGACTCCTTTTTGATTATTGTAGAGTGCAAATAATTGTGTTTGTTGATGTGGCTTGTTTATATCCAACTGGTTTCATTATGATTCTGTAAAAAAGCAGAATACAGAAATGATTGGATTGAGAAGGAAATATCCGTGGATCTTTCGGTCCATTGTCGCAACGCCGATCCTTGTTTTGATATCTTTGTCGTCCATTCTCGGAGAGGGAGGAGCGAGTGGCTTCTTTCTGCAATTGTTCTTTCCTTATACGTATTTCTTCGACCTTAATTATTCTCTTGTCTTAGGTTTCTTTCTTTATATTATATATGGAGTCATACTTACAATTACGGAAGAAAAAAGAAAATTTAAGGAAGTCCTCCGACTACTCGTTGTATCTCACATTGCATCTTTCTTCCTGTGCGTATTTCTGTCTTGATTATGAATCTAAAAATTCTATCGTGTTTATATGTTTATGAATCCGTATAACTTCTATTTCTTAAATAACTATTTGTCCCCAACTATGCCTGTCATATCTACATACAGCCATCATCCATCCTTTGCGGTCCTGAATTACGCCCTGTTGCCTCAACCGGATGAGTAACCGCTGCCCAAAAGGGCATGCTCCCGGCGGATCTCCTTTCCATTCAGCGGATCCGCAAGGGGATTCTGTTGCCTGAAACCGGCGGCGGGCAGGTTCATCCAACCGGTTGAGGGGCGGATTTCGGGCCGATCCTTTCGTTTCTGTTACGGAAAGGATTGGGTGAATGATTTCGGATCGTTATCGAATGTTTCTCGCGGCCCTTCTGCTGTCCGTCCTGGTGCTCGCCGTATACTTCAATGTCCAGCATTTCGATTTCATCCAAATGGACGATCCCCAGTACGTCGTACAGAGCGAAATTGTCACGGGCGGCCTGAGCTGGGACGGGATGCTAAAGGCTTTCTCGACGGTTCAGGTTGCGAACTGGCACCCTTTGACGACTCTCTCCTTCATGCTGGACTATCAACTCTTTCGATTGAATGCCGCGGCATACCACTGGAACAACGTTCTTCTGCACCTGCTCGCCAGCCTCCTGCTCCTGGGAACCATGAACCGCATCACGAAAGCGTTCTGGCAGAGTTTCTTCGTTGCGCTGCTTTTCGCCCTTCATCCCCTGCACGTGGAGTCGGTCGCCTGGATATCCGAGCGCAAGGATGTTCTGAGCGCCCTTTTCTGTTTTCTGACGATCTATGCTTACAGCCGCTATACAGAAAAGCCCTCCATCGCGAACTATTCAGCGGTGATTCTGAGTTATGCGGCCGGACTGATGACGAAGCCCATGCTGGTCACGCTGCCCTTCGTCCTGCTGCTCCTGGATTACTGGCCCCTGAAGCGTTTTGATATGAGCCAGCTGAAAAAGAATGTTCATCTCGTTTACGAAAAGACGCCGCTCTTCGTCCTGTCCGCTGCGTCCTGCATCGTGACTTTCTGTGTCCAGAAAAGCAGCGAAGCTGTCGTGTCTGTGGATTTGATCTCCCTGCCGGCTCGAATTTCCAATGCCCTGGTTTCCTATGCCAAGTACCTGGCGATGACGTTCCGGCCTGTCGATCTGGCCGTTTTCTATCCGCATCCGGGAATGCCGTCCCTCGAACTGCTGCTGCCCAGCGTCGCTGTTCTTGTCCTGATCACGGCCGCCGTTCTGTTCCATGCCTCTCGCCGCCCGTATCTGTTCGTCGGCTGGTCCTGGTATCTGGGCACCCTGGTCCCCGTGATCGGCCTCGTACAGGTCGGCGTCCAGGCCATGGCGGACCGTTATACGTATATTCCGCTGGTCGGGATCTTCATCATGATCGCCTGGGGGATCCCGGATCTCCTCAAAACATGGCGCCATAAGAGAATTGCCATGGCAGCGGCGGGCGCCGCCGCTCTCTGCATCCTGACGGTTCTTTCCTGGCGGCAGGTCCAGGCGTGGGAAAACAGCCACATGCTCTTCCGGCATGCCGTCGAGGTGACGCGCGAAAACTCCATTGCCCACAGCAATCTGGCCTTCGCTTACGCCCGGCAGGGAGATATCGAAAAGGCCATCCGGCATTTTGACCAGGCATCGAAAATGACGCCCCATTTTCCCGATACCCATAACAATCTCGGAGTTCTCCTGGCGCAGACCGGGAAATACGAGGAGGCGATCCGGGCGTTCCGGACGGCCTTGAACGAATATCCGGGCTACGAGCTGGCCAGGAAGAACCTGAATGCCTCCCTTGACCTTCTGGCCAGGGAAAAGCGCAAATGAATGATACAACGCCGGGTGCCCGAAACCGCAGGATCTTTTATTTCTTGAAGATCCCCGGAAAGATCGTTATTCTCCCGCCGACTGTGCGGACGGGAAGACACAGAGAGCGGGCAGGGGGGCTCGATGGGAAAGGAAATTCCTGCACGCCGGAGATCCGCCGGAAAGCCCGTGTTTCCCGCACAAAACCCCTAACCGAGCCGGGACGGCCGCCTTCATTCCATGGAAATCCCCGAAAGAAACAACATGCCCTGGCGACGCTGGATTTTTCTATCGGTGGGTCTTGCGGTTCTGGTCGTCGGGCTCTTCGCGGCCTTCAACCTCTACACCGACACCTACGGAATCCGCTGGACGTACTGCGGCCTGATCCTGCGGGGAGAGGACCCGGCGATGGTCCGGACCGGGATGGAGCTGAACCAGCATCTCTACAAGCCCGCTTACATCCTGGCCCACCCGGGGCGCTTCGACTCCCTCCTCTTCGGCTCCTCCCGGGCGGGGGCGATCGACGTGGCCTCGATCCCGGGGGGGCGCTACTACAACATGAACTACGCGGCGGGTCTTCCGGCCGAGCATCTGGAGATCCTGAAGGTCCTGCTTGCCAATGGGGTCCGCGTCCGGAACGTCGCGGTGGCCCTGGATGAATTTTCTTTCCGGATTCGACCGGAGGATCACCGGAAGGAGCTTCTTCGGATTCCCCACCCGCTCGTCACGGGGGAGTCCTGGCTCCGCATCTTCGGCCGGTATTTTCTCCGGGTGCCCGAAGGATTCGAGGTGACCGGCGCGGGACGGAAGCTCAGGGGGAAGACAAGGATCCATCCCTTCGAGATGGACAACCGGGGCATGATGCGCATCTGGGGCTCCTTTGAGGAGCAGGTCGAGAAAGACCCCGATGCCTACCGGCGGTCCCCCGTGTTCCGGGAGGAGTCGCCTTCCTACCCCGGCCTTTACATCCCTGAAACGATCGCCGTCCTCCGGGAGATGTCCGATTTGTCCAGGAAATACAATTTCCGCCTGATCCTGTTCATCAATCCCATCCACTGGCGAGTCTATCTGAAGAACGCCGACGCCCTCCAGGCCTTCAAGCGGGAACTGGTCAAGGTCTCTCCTTTTTATGACTTCAGCGGCCTCAATGCCGTCACCACGGATAACCTGAACTACTACGAGACATCCCACTACCGGTACGGCATCGGGGAGCGGATTGTGGACAGGATTTTCCGGGAGGATCCCGCCGGTCGCCCGGGGGATTTCGGCCGGTACGTCACGGCGAACAACCTGGAGGAGGTCCTGGTCCGGGAGCGGGACGAAACGGCCCGGTTCCTGGCATCGCACCCGGAGGTGCGGGCTTCAGCGGTCCAGCCCCAGAAAGACAATCCTCAGGGGCTTGAAGCGTCGCAACAGGAGGAGAGACAGGGCCAGCGACATGACAAAGCCCGCCCCCGCTGAAGTCAGGTAGAGCGTCCATCCCCGCCCGAAGCCCGTGAGAAACAGGGCGTGACTCACATAGATATCCAGCGTGAGCGTTCCCAGCCGGCAAAGCGCCGCCTGGATCCGGCTTCGTGCCGCTGCCTGGAGGATAAACGCCGCCATGCCGATGCCGCAGAAGGCCACCAGGTCCTTGTAGATCGAGGCGATGAGCCGGGCCGGACCGGAGGCGCCGAGGAAATCCACCAGCCAGGGGTAGAACCGGGGCAGTTCGTTCTGCCGCCAGAAAGGCGCCAGGAGCGGAAACAGGATGGCCGCCACGATCGGCAGCCGGTTCCACGAGGGGGACAGGGCGAACCGGTATTTCGAGACGAGGAAGCCGGCGGCGTAAAAGATCAGGTGGTGCTGGACCTCCGGGACGGCCAGCCAGTCCGTCCGGATCAGGCGGACGGCAAAGACCGCCAGGATCACCGCCGCGTCCTCCCATTTTTCCCATCCCGCCTTCCGCATTCCCCGGATCGCCAGGAAGAGAATGCCGCTGGCCAGGAAGAGGACCCAGAGGAACCACAGGCCGACGGCCGGGGCGTGGAGCAGCTCGATGTACGATCCGGCGAGGCTCTCCGAGGCATAGCTTCCCCGGACGGCGTAGTAGACGGCGTGCCAGGCGAAAAAGGGAACGACCAGGCGGCGGAGCTGCCGTCCCAGGTAGGCTGCCGCCGGCCTGTTGAGGGACCGGGGCAGGACCCAGCCGCTGAGGAAGAAGAACAGCGGCATCGTGAAGGAGAAGACGAAGATGAACAGGGGGTTGTCGCGGAACCGCGGGTCGTGGGCCAGGACGGCGTGTCCGAAGACGACAAGCAGAATTCCGGCCCCCTTCATGGCATCGATGAGGCGGTCCCGGTTTCCCTCGGGGTAGGGCGGCATGGCGAACAGGGACCGGAGACCGGCGGTGATGGAACGTTCCCCGCCTTCCGGCTTTCCGGAGTTTCCGGAGTGTTCAGCCATGGCTCCGGATCTCCTCGAGGACGGTCCGGTAACGATCCTGTTTCCGCTTCGTTTCTTCCTTCCCGGGTGAAAGAAGAGTTTCCATCCCCAGCGTCCAGAGGCGCCAGCGGGCCTGGAATTCCTGGAGGCGGCGGATCCGGGCGACCGATTCGGGCCGGTAGTGCTTCCGGTAAAAGAGGTACTCGGCCCGGACCTTCCGCCGGACGACGTCCGCCGAGGGCGAGTCCTGCTCGCTCCCGCCGCCGGCATGAAAAATCACGGCGTCGTCGATGAAGCCGATCTCCCGCCCTGCCCGCCGGATCCGCAGACAGAGGTCCTGGTCCTCCCCGTAGAGGAAAAAGTCTTCGTCGAATCCTCCCAGGCTCCGGATCAGGTCCGCCGGGGCGAACATGGCCGCCCCCAGGACGGCAGCAATCCGGCCGGGCAGGCTTGCCAGTTCCCCCCGGGTGTGCCGCTCTCCGGGATAGCGAAGGGAGACGGACTCCTGGGGCGATCCGTCGGGATTGATCATCCGGGCCCCCGCCAGGCCCACGGCCGGGTGGGCGTCCAGGTAGGCGATCCCGGCGGTCAGGGCGCCGGGCCGAAGCTCGGTGTCGGGATTGAGGTAGAGCAGGCATCGCCCCCGGCACAGCGGCAGGGCCTGGTTGTTCGCCGCGGCGAATCCCCGGTTGTCCGAATTCCGGATGAGACGGACTTGCGGGAAGTCCCGCTCCACCAGGTCCGCGCTGCCATCCCGCGAGGCGTTGTCGACGACGAAGACCTCCTTGTCCGCCGGATCCGTCGCCAGGACGGAGGAAAGGCAGGGGCCGAGGAATTGCTGCGTATTGTAAGTGACGATGATGACGGAGAGTTCCATTGCATGCATCCTTAACGGACCGGGCGGATACCGTCAAGGGGGATTGAGCGGGAGCATGCGCCGGCCGATCCCGCTGTTGACTCTCCGCCTGAAAAGGGATAGCAGAGAAGCCCTTGAAAAACAGACCTGCACGGGAAAGGAAGGGGTATGTTCAGAAAAACAATCTCACCGAGAATATCCGAGACGAACGCGGCGCGGCACATCGGCCACAACGCGATCCCGGTCTGGCTGGAGGAGGGATTCATCGAGATCCTGCGGCTCTTCAGCGACGACCCCACGGGGGATCCGGCCGTGGCCATGGTGAACATGAATATCGATTTCCTGGGGGAGATCTTCTTCGGCACGGACGTGGAGCTCACGACGGCCGTGAAGAAGCTCGGCAACACCAGCGTCGTCCTGCACCAGGAGATTTACCAGAAAGGGAAGCTCTGCGTGCGTGCGGCCGTGACCTTTGTCCACTTCGACTTCCAGACGAAGAAATCAAAACCGGTCTCGGAGGAGGCCCTCCGGAGGCTCCAGGAGCACTTGATCGCGGGAAACTGAGTGCGATTCGGCCGGCCCTGCTCCGGCGGTTTTCAGACGTTCCGGCCATGCAGCAGCCGGCGGTAGTGCTCCTCCACCCGCGCGGCTGCCTTTTCCCAGGTGTGCTCCAGGGCGGTGCGTCGGGCCGCCTCGCCCATGCGCTCCCGCTCCCGGGGGTTGAGAAGGGTGCTCAGGATCGCCGCCACCTCGGCGGGCCGCTGGGGATCCTCGATGACGTAGCCGTTCTCCCCGGGGATCACGATGTCCCGGGCGCCGACGGTGCCGCTGACGGCCACGGGAAGACCCGCCGCCATGGCCTCCAGGACCACCATGCCGAAGGTGTCGAATGTGGAGAGCATGGCGTAGACGTCCGATGCCAGGTACACCTTCGCCAGTTCCTCCCGGGGAATCGGACCGGTGAAGAGGATCCGGTCGTCGATGTCCAGCCTCTGGGCGATTTCGCGGTACTTCTTTTCGTTCCCCCGTCCCACCACCAGCAGCCGGAAGGGCTCCGTGGGCCTCCGGAGCTTGATCTCCGAGAGGCCCGCCATGATCCGGTCCAGCCCCTTGACCTCGAAGTTCATGGAGACGAAGAGGATCACCGGCTCCCGGAGTCCGATCTGCAGGTGCTGCCGGACCTCGCGGCGGCACTCCTCGCGGTCCAGCCCCTCGTACATCCCGGTGTCCACCCCGGGATGGTGCACTTCGACCCTTGAGGGCTCCAGCCCGTATTCGTCGATGTAGAGTTTCCGGGTCAGCTCCGAGACGGCAAAGAACCCGGAACAGCGGTCTCCGGTGACAAGCTTCCGCTCCACCCAGGCGGTGGCCCGGTCGAAAAGGCTCATGAAGGGCTTCTCCCGGACACCGTAGACCCAGTATTTGTGGGGGGTCCCGTGCATCGTGAAGAGGTCCGCCGCGAAAATCCGGTCGTGGGTGTGGATGAGGTCGATGCCCAGGGACTCCATCTCCTTCGCGGCGTAGAGGGCGAAACTGGGGGTGACGAAGAAGCGGGGGAAGGGGATGACGGAGACGCGGTGAAACGTCACGTTGTCGGAGCGCCGGACCCACCGGTTGGCGAAGACGTGCATCTCCCACTCGGGATTCAGGGCGAGCCGCTCCGTGAGCTCCGCCACAAAGCCTTCGGCGCCGCCCACCGTCCCGTACTTGGGAATGACTACGCCGATCCTCTTCCGCCGTTCCTTCATCTGCATTCCTTTCGCCTATGTCCCCGCAGAGAACCGTCTTCACTTCTCCGCTCTTCCGTGGTCGTCGAGCCGCACCTCCCGGAAGATCCGCTCCGAGGCCCTCCAGGTCCAGTGGGAGTCGTCGGGGTGGTACAGGTCCACGGTCCCCTTTTTCAGCTCCTCCCCGAGGATCCGCTTCGTGTCGATGAAGCCGTAGTCCTTCGGCTGCTTCCGGAGCAGCTCGAAGAAACGGCTCTCGGGGTATTTCTTCTCCGCCAGGTATTCCCGGTAGAGGTTGTATTTATCCGGCGCGGGCATGAACATCAAGCGGATGTTTCGCTCTTTCAGCATGGCCGACAGGCGGTTCAGGTTCTCGTTCAGCTTCCCGACGGTGGCCTCGTTGGACTTGGGAAGGTCCAGGAGGTCGAAAACGCCGAAGAGAAGGGTCCGGCCGTCGCCGGCCGAGAAGAGGGTCCGGTCGGTCTTCACCCTGCAGACCTTGGAGAAGAAGGCTCGATCCGAGAGATGGTAGAACAGGCGGTAGAGGACGTATTTGAAGTTGCCGTCGTTGACGAATCCCACCGCGGGGAGGGTCGTCTCGTAGTCGTAGACCCGCCGGCGGTAGTCCCGGTCGATCTTCTCCATGGGCTCCACGGCCGTGAAATCCATCTCCCGGGCGAAGCTCCCGATGCAGGCCCGCTCCACCGTTTCGATGAGGACCCAGCGGGGCCCGACCCCGTCGAGCCAGCCGTTGTTGAGAAGGTAGATTACCGTCTGGACCGGGTCCTCCCGGTAGATGGGGATGTTCAGGACGGAGAGGCCCTGGAGGGAGGCGATGTAGTCCTGGTAGAAGGCGTTCCGGCCGCGGCCGCCTCCGAAGGAGAAGGAGTCGCCTACGGTCAGGACGTCCACCCGCTCGCCCTTCCAGAGGCGGTAATCGAAGTGCCGGCGGGGCAGATCGACATGGAAGCGCTTCGGGACGAGGACCTCCGTGATGTATCCGATCCGGGCGAGATCCCCGGGGCAGTAGCCGTTCCGGCAGGTCAGCAGATCGCGCGTGGCGAGGTTCCAGACGATCACGTTGAAGGCCGCGACGGCCAGGAAGAAGGCGAGAAAATAGAGGAAGAAGCGTTTGCTCGTCATGTCAGAAATTAAAGTAAAGGAATTCCGATACTTTCGCCAGTTGGAACAGGCCCGCCAGGGACAGGGCGATGAGGAACCAGAGGGTCGCCCGGCCGGGCCGGAACCGCTCGGCCAACTCGTTCGAATTTTTCAGAAGCAGGCAGAGCAGGCCGAATCCGAGGACCATCCAGACGGCCCGGGTGCCGCCGGGCATCGTGATCCACTTGCCGAAGCGGACGCCGTAGTCCGCGAGAAATCCCAGGGGCCCCTGGAGGTGCTCCGAGACGACGATGCCGTTCAGTCCGAGCATCCCCTTGAGGACCAGCCACGCCCGGTCCCACGATTTCGCCCGGAAGAAGATCCAGGCAACGTTCACGAAATGGAAGGTGACCAGCCACGCCGCCCAGTTCGGGAGAGACAGGCCCGTCCGTTTCCAGAGGCGGTGGACGCCCATGGCGGCGCCGTGGAGGAAGCCCCAGAACACGAAGGTCCAGCCCGCCCCGTGCCAGAGCCCGCCGATGAGGAAGGTGAGGAGGAGGTTCGCCGTCACCCGGGCCTCCGTTCCGCGGTTCCCGCCGAAGGGGATGTAGAGGTAGTCCCGCATGAAGCGGCTGAGCGTCATGTGCCAGCGGCGCCAGAACTCCCGGATGTCCAGGGAGCGGTAGGGGCTGTTGAAGTTCACCGGGAGCCGGATGTTGAACATCCGGGCGCTCCCGAGGGCCATGTCGGTGTAGCCCGAGAAATCGAAGTAGAGCTGGAGCGTGTAGGAGAGGCTGGTGATCCAGGCCTCCACGAAGGCCAGGTTCTCCGCCGTGTCGAATCCGCTGTTCGCCCAGGGGGCGAAGGAGTCGGCGATGACCACCTTCTTCACCAGGCCGATGAAGAAAAGGTAGACCCCGACGGAGAGGTTTCCGTAGTCGATCCGCTTGTTTCCCTCGTCGTCGAACTGGGGCATCATCTCCCGGTGGTGGAGAATCGGGCCCGCGAGCAGGTGGGGGAAGAAGGAGACGAACAGGGCGTAGTTGGTGAAGCTGTACTCCTTTGCCCGGCCCCGGAAGGCGTCCACCAGGTAGGCGATCTGGGTGAAGGTGAAGAAGCTGATCCCCAGGGGGAGGACGATGTTCAGCAGGGAGAGGTGGAGGCCCGCGGCGCTGTTGACGTTGACGATGAAGAAATCGGCGTACTTGAACCATCCCAGGAGAAGGACGTCCCCGGCGATCCCTGCCGCGAGGAGGCGCTTCCTCCAGGGCTCCGGCTTCTCCCCGAAGTGTGACAGGGTGCGGCCGACGGCGTAGTTGAACAGGATGCTGCCCAGGATGAGCGGCAGGTACCGCGGGTCCCACCAGCCGTAGAAGAAGAGGGACGAGAAGACGAGTGAGACCTTGGCTGCCTTCGTCCAGCCTCGGCGGCTCAGCAGAAAGAAGAGGACCAGCGAGGCCGGAAGAAAGATGAAGATGTATTCGTAGGAGTTGAAGAGCATGCGCTCATCCGGGGCGCGGGGGCTGTCACGGGGTTCCCGCCGTCGCGGAAGCGTTTCCCCATGTTGTTGTTTGCGGACCGGATCGCCCGTTTCTGGAAACGCTTCCCAATCTCTCCTCTGGGAATCCCCGGCCGCGCCCCCGCGAATGTCGGCCTGTCCGGGGCGCGGGGGCTGTCATCCGCTCTTCTCGAAGAGGAAATTGCTGAAGCCGTCCGTGGACTTCCGCTCCAGCCAGGAAGCCACCTCCTTCTCCGTCACCGGGACGGTCTCCCGGCCCACGGTCCAGGAGCGGTAGCCAAGCTCCCAGAAAAGCTCGAAGATCTCCCGGAAGCGGCTGTCGTGGCTCTCCGGGCACCAGCCGCCGATCCCCGTCTCGACGATCCAGACGGGCGGCAGATCCCGGCGAAGGGTTTCCCCGGCCCCCCGGAGGAGGTCGAACTCCACGCCCTCGACGTCAACTTTGATGAAGAGTTTGCGGGCGCGGAAGCGCCCCGCCAGCAAAGCATCCAGGGTGGTGAGCGGGATCGTCCGGTGCTTCGTCGACGGGCCGGCCCAGCCCTCAACGAGGGAGGCCGCCGTTCCGGTTCCGTGAAGAACGGCCAGGCCCGGTTCAGCCGACAGGCCCAGGGGATGCACCTCCACGTCCCGCCAGCCGTTTGCCTCCAGGTTCGAATAGAGGAACTGGAGGTTCTGGGACAGCGGTTCCACGGCGATCACGATCCGGCCCAGGGAGCGGGCGAGGCAGGTATAGTATCCCACGTTGGCCCCGACGTCGATGAAGACATCCGCCCGGGAGATGCAATCCCGTATGACCTGGGCCTCTTCCTTCTCGAAGCGGCCCTCCTGCATTTCGACGGGCCCGATAAAACGGAACCCCCAGGGCGTCTCCCGGACGCCGGCCTTGCGGATGGACCGGGCATTGGAATAGGCCTCGCTGGCGGCGGCCAGCTCCGGCCAGCGCCGGTAAAGAAATGCTTTGAGTCGTTTGGACATGGGTTCCTTTGCGGAAGGTCGATTTCCCGGCCGTCTACCACACCGTCGGAGAAAATTCATTATTTAATTCAGGCCTTATTTGTGGTATGCATGCAACCCCCGCGTGGAAGGAGGGGGAGTTTCCGGCATGATTCCCGATGTGACGTACCTGATCCTGAACTACAATCCCCGGGGGGAGGAAACGGCCCAGGGGATCCTGGGCGAGACGATCCGCTCCTTTTACGAGCGGAAGAGCCCCCGGTTGCAGGCGGATGTGCACCTGCTGGATCAGGGGACGACGGAGGCGCACCGGGAATGGCTCCGGGGGCAGGCCGCCCGGTTCGGGTTTTCCCTGCTCCTCCTGGAGGAGAACATCGGGATCAGCGGCGCCATCAACCATCTTGCGCGGACCGCAAAGTCGCCGGTGGCGGCGCTGGTGACGTCCGACGTAATCGTCACGACGGGGATGGACGAAGACCTGTTCGAGAAAGTCCAGGTCCCCGAGGTCTTCCAGGCGCTGCCCTTCACCGACAAGAGCGACGTCGATCGCCATACCTGGACCCCGGCGGAGCCCTTCGGCTCCGACAGGCTCGACCTGGCGCCGCTGCGGGACAGGGAGTTGTCCCTCCTGGGCCGCCTCGCCGGGCGGAAACGGAGAGGCTACCTGCGGTGCATCGGGGCGGAGCTGAACGTCATGTTCTGGCGCCGCTCCGTCTTCGACGAGGTCGGGTTTTTCGACGAGCGATGGAAGGCCTGCTACGAGAACAACGACTTCTCCCTCCGCTGTTTCCTGGCGGGAGGCTGTACGGCCGTCAGTTATGATTCCTTTGTCTGGCACCACCACAAGGTGACGGAGAAAAACGACTCCCGGCAGATCGTCTTCGCGTGCTACGGCGAGGACGGAACGGCGGTGATGAAGCGCCTCTGGGATGAGAAGTGGCCGGATTTGAACCGGCACCTGGACATCTACCGGCCCCTGGGCGACCGGACGATCCGGGATTTCCCGGAGATCGGGAGGCTCTACGGGCACAACCGGTACCTGCCGGATCCTCTGGAGAAGGGAAGGAGCAACCCGGGTGGGAACATTTGAAAAGGCATGGGCGTTGAAGAAGACGCCGGCGGGGGCGCTCCGGAAGGCCCTGGAGGAGGTCCGGCGACGCGCGGCCCGGCCGACGGACATCTGCGACCACCTGGAGGAGCTTTTTCTCCTCTGCCTGGACAGGGAGTTCAGGCTGATCGTGGAGCTGGGCGTGGGAGACGGCGAGTCGAGCTTTGTCTTCGAGCGGGCCGCGAAGCTCTGGGACGCCGTCCTTGTGAGCGTGGACATCGAGGACCGGGCGAACGTCTCGACCTACGGGAAGCGGCACTTCCTTCATGGCGACGACGTGGCCTTCGGCGAGACGTTTCCCTCCTGGTGCGCGGACCGGGGCTTTTCACCGGAGATCGATCTCCTCTTCATCGACACGAGCCATCTCTACGAGCACACCGTCCGGGAGATTCGCGCCTGGTTTCCACACCTCGGGCCGTCCGCACGGGTCGTTTTTCACGATACGAACATGAAGGAGTCCTTCGTTCGACGGGACGGGAGCATCGGCACCGGATGGGACAATGAGCGGGGCGTCATCCGGGCCGTTGAGGAGCACCTGGGGCAGTCGTTCCCGGAGGGGGAGGACTTTACCCGGATCATTCCCGGCTGGCTCGTCCGCCACCGGGCATCCTGCAACGGATTCACGGTTCTGGATCGCATATGACCTCAAAGGTTCCCCTTTCCGTCGCCGTCATCACCATGAACGAGGGGGACAACCTCCCGGGATGCCTGGAGAGCGTGCGTTTCGCCGCACAGATTGTCGTCGTCGATTCGGGGAGTACCGACGACACGGTCCGCGTCGCCACGGAGGTGGGATGCCAGGTGTGCACGCGCAGCTGGGAAGGGTTCGGCGTCCAGAAGCAGTTTGCCATCGAGCAGTGCACCCAGCCCTGGATCCTGGTCCTGGATGCGGATGAGCGCATTCCGATCGAGACGGCGGCGGCCATCCGGGAGATCGTCACGAGACCGGAAAAAGAAGGGGATCCGGCGGGATACAGTTTTCCGCGGCGGAACTACTTCCAGGGTCGCTGGATCCGGCACAACGGCTGGTGGCCGGACCGGATCGTGCGGCTTTTCCGGAGGGGCAGGGGGCGCATGAGTCCCGCCCGGGTCCATGAGGGGCTGGAGGTGAAAGGGCTCGTGGCGCCCCTGGAGGATCCCATCGACCACTTCACGGAGAGCCGCCTGAGCGCCGTCCTCCAGAAAATCGACCGCTATTCCACCCTGGGCGCCCTGGAGGCCTACGAAGAGGGCAAGCGGGCCACCGTCTGGGCCGCCTTTGGCCGGGCGGGCTTTACCTTCCTGCAGGGGTACATCCTGCGCCTGGGCATGCTCGACGGGGTCCAGGGGCTGACCCTGGCCATGACGGATTCGATCAACAAGTTCTTCAAGTATGCGAAGCTGAGCGAACTCTCCCGCCAGAAGGACCGGGTGAAGCGCTAGTGGACATCTCCTTCGTCATCGTCAACTGGAACACCCGGGAACTCCTGTGCGACTGCCTGCGATCGGTTTACGACACGGTGCGGGACATCACCTTCGAGATCATCGTGGTGGATAACGGCTCCTCCGACGGCAGCACGGCCATGCTCAGGGAGTCCTTTCCCGGCGTCCGGGTCGTGGCAAACGCTGAAAACAGGGGATTTGCCGCCGCCAACAACCAGGCCTTCCGGATCATGGAAGGCCGGTACGCCCTGCTCCTGAATACGGACGCGGTCCTGACGAAGGGGGCCGTGGAGGCGCTGTTCCGGTTCATGGAAGGACGACCCGATGCCGCCATGGCCTGCGGCCAGCTTCTCAACCGGGACGGGAGCCTCCAGAACTCCATCGCCGCCTTTCCCACGCTGCTCACGCTGACGGCCAACATGCCCCTCCTGGAGATCCTTTTCCCCCGGCGGTTCCCCAGCAAGCGCTACCGGCACACGGAACCGCTGGAAGTGGACTCGGGGGTCGGGGCCTGCCTGATGGTCCGCCGGGAGGCCATGGACGACGCGGGACTCCTGGACGAGCGCTATTTCTTCTATTTCGAGGAGACCGACTGGGCCTTCGCCATGTCCCGGAAGGGCTGGAAGGTCTTCCATGTGCCGGCGGCCCGGATCTATCATCTCCAGGGCCAGAGCGTCGGCACCGGCATCACCTCCCGGATGTCCTTCTACCGCTCCCGGTATGCCTTCTTCCGGAAATGGTTCGGCAAGCCTTACTATGTCGCAGTCTGCTGCATTCTCTTCCTCCGCCTTACCGTCAACGCCATCCTGAGCACCGCGGGGATGATCCTCACGCTGGGCCGGCACGCGGGCCTCCGCCGGAAGGCGGACGTGTACCAGGAACTGCTGGCCTGGCACCTGAGGGGACTGCCCTGATGCCGTTGATACAGATGATAAAAGAGAACCGGCCGATCTTCCCTTGACCAAGTAGAGCAGCAATACATTGCTTCCCCGACAACCCGCTATCCGATAAAAAACTTGACTTCTTCATAAAAAATCAAGTAGGTTCGCACCTGTTCATCGATTGAACAAACAAAGCCAATGCCAGAATCATCCTATTTCAACCTTGAAAACGAGGAAGTCCTGAAGGTCCTTCGGGAGATCAAGGAGAGCCCGGAGCTGACCCAGCGGGAAATTGCGACCCGACTGGGGATCAGCGTCGGGAAGGCCAATTTTCTCATCAAGTCCCTGATCGGCCGGGGCTTTGTCAAAGCAAGCAACTTCAAGAATTCCAACAACAAAGTTTCTTATCTGTATGTTCTGACGCCCCAGGGGATGGAGGCCAAGGCCCGAGCCACCTACCGCTTCCTGAGGCAGAAGATGGAGGAATACGAGCGTCTGCAGGCGGAGATCCAGCGGCTGACGCAGGAAGTGCGGGAGAGCGGCATCCCGCCGGACACGTCCCTGTAAAGGGGCTTGGCCGCTCCGTGTTGGAGCGGTATTTTGCCGTGGCGGCAGGAGGAGCCGTCCATCCTGTTTTTTTAAGAGCGGGACGGGCGGACATTCAAGTGTCGAATATGATTATCGTCGGCTTCGTCGATCAGAGCTGGATGGAATCCAGGGGGCGGAGCTTTGTCCGTCGGCCGACGGTGCGAATGAAAATGTAAGATGAGCAATACGGGTTTGGATAGCAATGTAAGTGTATCCCCCGGCGGCGAGGCCTTCTCCCTGCCCTCCCCGGAAGATTACGAGCGGGAGAGCCGGCGCCTCCGGCAGTTGGAAGCGGAGCAGCGGGCCCTGGACCGGGAGATCGTGGTGGTCATGGGTGTCGGTTTCGTGGGGGCGGTCATGGCCGGCGTCGTGGCGGATTCCATGGACAGGACAACGGGAAAGCCGGGCAAGTTCGTCCTCGGCATGCAGCGGCCCTCGTCGCGCTCCTATTGGAAAATTCCCTATCTGAACCGGGGGGTTGCGCCGGTGGACTCGGAAGACCCGGACGTGGCGCCCATGATCGCCCGCTGCGTCAACGACAAGAGAACGCTCGTCGCGACATACAGCTATGACGCCCTGGAACTGGCCGATGTCGTGGTGGTCGATGTCCAGTGCGACTACTTCAAGGAGACCCTGGGGAACTGCCGGCAGGGACACGCGGAGATCGCCGCGCTCGAAGACAGCCTGCGGGTCATCGGCGAGCGGATCCGGCCGGAGTGCCTCGTGCTCATCGAGACGACGGTCCCTCCTGGAACGACGGAATACGTGGCCTATCCGATCGTAAAGAAGGCCTTTGAAAAGCGGGGGATCGATGCCGAACCCCTCCTGTCCCACTCGTACGAGCGGGTCATGCCGGGCAGGGAATACGTGGCGTCCATCCGGGACTTCTGGCGGGTCTGCAGCGGAACGAGCGAGGAGGCCCGCTGCCGGGTGAAGAAGTTCCTCTCGGAGGTCCTGAACGTCGATCGATTTCCGCTGACGGTACTGGACCGGCCCATCGAGAGCGAAACCTGCAAGATCGTGGAGAATTCCTTCCGGGCGACACTCCTGGCATTCCTGGATGAGTGGAGCCTTTTCGCCGAGCGGAACGGCGTGGACCTGATGAAGGTCATCAAGGCAATCAAGGTCAGGCCGACCCACTCGAACATGATCTTCCCGGGGCCCGGGATCGGTGGTTATTGCCTGCCCAAGGACGGCGGCCTGGGAGTCTGGGCCTATCACACGCTGATGGGCTTCGACGATGATATCTTCAAGATCACGCCACTGGCCATCGACATCAACGACACGCGTTCCCTTCACGCGGCGGAGCTGGTGCGCGATGCCCTCCGAAACATGGGGAAGATCGTGGCAGCCTCGCAGGTGACCGTCCTGGGGGCCTCCTACCGCGAGGACGTGGGGGACACCCGCTACAGCGGCTCCGAGATGCTGATCCGCAAGATCACGGAGATGGGCGGAGAGGTGGCTGTCCACGATCCGTACGTGAAGCACTGGTGGGAGTTCGAGAAGCAGGATACATACCCTTTACCCGGCCATTCCTGGGCCAGGTTCTTCCGGAACCAGGAGAAACTCAAGGACCTTCGGATCCAGCCCGACCTGGGAACGGCCCTGAAGGGCGCCGATGCGGTTGTCTTCGCCGTCCGCCATGAGGCATACCTGAGACTGACGCCGGACGCGGTGATCGGCATGACGGGCCGGCCCGTGGCGGTGGTGGACTGCTTTGGGATCCTGGACGATGCCGCCATTCGCAGGTACTTCGAGCTGGGCTGCGAGGTGAAGGGCCTGGGACGCGGGCACGTGAAGCGGATCAAGGATGAAGTCCGGGAAAAGCCAAGGGCCTGACATGACGTCCGCGGGTTCTCTGAAGTGGATGCTGGTTGCGGCGGCGAGACCGAACTTCATGAAGATCGCGCCGCTCATGAGGGCCATTGCCCGCCATGAGAGGATCCGGCCTGTCCTTGTCCATACGGGACAGCACTACGACAAGAACATGTCCGAGGCCTTCTTCCGCGACCTCGGCATCCCGGAGCCCGACATCCACCTCGGAATCGGCTCCGGTTCCCACGCCCAGCAGACGGGCCGTGTCATGATCGCCTTCGAGGAGATCCTGCTCGGCGAAAAGCCAGACCTGATCCTTGTCGTCGGCGACGTCAACTCCACCATGGCCTGCGCACTCGCCGCCGTGAAGCTCCACATCCCTGTAGCCCACGTCGAAGCGGGCCTTCGCAGCTTCGACCGCACGATGCCCGAAGAGATCAACCGCCTGGTGACCGACGCCGTCTCGGATTACCTCTTCACGCCCTCGCCCGACGGCGACGAGAACCTCCTGCGCGAAGGCGTTGCAGAGGAAAAGATCCACCTGGTGGGCGACATCATGGTGGACAGCCTCCTCTATCACCTGGAGCAGGCGAAGAGGACCCCGATACTCGACGACCTGGGATTGCGAAGGCACGACGGAGCCCCGGGCTTCCAGGGAGACAACGGCATCATGCCTTATGCCCTCGTCACCCTTCACCGCCCGTCCAACGTCGACGATCGCGAGTCCTTCACCCGCATCATGGACGGCCTCCGGCGCGTCGCTTCCCGTGTCCCCGTGCTGTTCCCGATGCACCCGAGGACGCGCAAACAGGTCACCGTCCATGGGCTCGAATCGGTCTTCACCTTTCATGAGAGAGACGATCACGGTCCCTTTTTTCAGGTCCACCGGGAAGCGACGACCGGCAATCCTTCGACGATCCACGTTTTTCCGCCCCTGGGTTACCTGGAATTCCTGAACCTGATGGCCCGCGCCGCTGTGGTTCTCACCGACTCGGGGGGGATCCAACAGGAAACGACGGTCATCAACATCCCGTGCATCACCCTCCGCGATACGACGGAGCGCCCGATTACATTGACCGAAGGCACGAATGTACTGGTTCACAACGATCCGGACCGGATCGAAGAGGAAGCCATCCGCGCCCTGGAAGGCCGTTCCCGCCGCGGCGCCTGCCCCGCGATCTGGGACGGCCGCACGGCCGAGCGCATCGTAGCCACGCTCCTCGACCGCGGTTGACAGGCAAGGATGGAATTCCGACTCTCAAATATCCAGATGCCGCATTTGATGTTCGGAAGGATTCCGAATGGAAATCCCCATCCGATCCCCACAAGAACTTTCTGAACAAAGGAAGGGAGACCATGGACTTTATCGATCTGAAGGCTCAGCAGGCGGGAATCCGGGATCGCCTGGACGAAAATATGAGGAAGGTCCTGGCCCACGGGCAGTACATCCTGGGCCCGGAGGTAAAAGAGTTGGAAGGAAAGCTGGCGGCCTACGCCGGCAGGAAGTTCGCCGTGGGATGCGCATCCGGGACGGACGCACTCCTGATGGCCCTGATGGCCCTCGGAGTCGGACCAGGTGACGCCGTTTTCACCACCCCCTTCACCTTCATCTCGACGGCGGAGGTGATCAGCCTCCTGGGGGCGACGCCGGTCTATGTGGACATCGACCGGAGAACCTACAACATCGACCCGGACAAACTGGATAAGGCCATGGTTGCCCTGAAGACGGGGGATCGAAGCCTCGCTCCCCTGCCGCGGATCGAGGGCGTCGAGAAGCTGAGGCCCCGGGCCGTGATCCCCGTGGACATGCTGGGGCTGACGGCCGACTATGACGCCATCGGAGACATTGCCCGGAAACACGGCCTGGCGGTGATCGAGGACGCCGCCCAGTCCTTCGGGGCCGTGTACAAGGGCCGGATGTCCTGCTCCATGGGCGACATCGCCTGCACCTCCTTCTTCCCCGCCAAGCCCCTGGGCTGTTACGGCGACGGCGGGATGATCTTCACCGACGACCCGGGCCTGGCATCGCTGCTCGAATCCATCCGCGTCCACGGCAAGGGCAGCCACAAGTACGACAACGTGCGGATCGGCATCAACGGGCGGCTCGACACCCTTCAGGCCGCCATTGTCCTGGCGAAGTTTGAAGTGTTTCCGGAGGAGATGGACCGTCGCCAGGAAGTGGCCCGACGCTACACCGAGGCCATCCGGGACATCCCGGGCCTGGAGACGCCGTTCATCCCGGAGGGATACCGTTCCGCTTGGGCACAGTATTCGCTCCTGGCAAAAGACGAGGCTCACCGGGCCTTCCTGCAAAAGGGATTGCAGGAGCAGGGCATCCCGACCATGATCTACTACCCGCGTCCCCTCCACCTGCAGACGGCCTTTTCGTTTCTCGGCTATAAGGAGGGCGACTGCCCCGCCAGCGAGGACTGCGCCGTCCGCACGTTCAGCCTGCCCATGCATCCCTATCTGACGGAGGAGCAGCAGGCCTTCGTGATGAAGGCATTACGGGAAAGGAGCTCATCATGACGGCCGCCCCGGTGCGAAAGGGAGCGAAGAAGACTGCGGAGGCGATCCGCGTGGCGGTGGTGGGTGCCGGCTACTGGGGCAAGAATCTGGTTCGGAACTTCCACCAACTTGGTGCGCTCGCGGCGGTCTGTGACGGAAGTGCCGCCGTCCGGGAACAGGTAAAGAAGGACTACCCGGAGTCGGCCGTCACGGACGATCTGAAGAACGTTCTGAAGAATGCGAAGATCCAGGCCGTGGTTCTTGCTACGCCGGCGGTGACCCATTTCCGGCTGGCCGAGCAGGCCCTCCGGGCGGGAAAGCACGTCTTTGTGGAGAAGCCCCTGTCCCTGACCTACGGAGACGGTGAAAAACTGGTTCGTCTCGCCGAAGAAATGAAGCGGACCCTCTTCGTCGGCCACATTCTCCAGTACCATCCGGCGGTTATACGGCTCAAGGAAATGGTCCGGCAGGGGCAGGTGGGGCGCCTTCGCTACATCTATTCCCGACGCCTCTCCCTGGGGAAGATCCGGAGGGAGGAGAATATCCTCTGGTCCTTCGCGCCCCACGACATCTCCGTTATCCTCAGTCTCGTGGGGGAGGATCCCTCGTATGTCGATTCCGTGGGTAGCAACTTCCTTCACGCCCGGATCGCCGACGTGACCATGACGAACCTGAAGTTTCCCTCCGGCGTCGGCGCCCATATATTCGTGAGCTGGCTGAACCCCTTCAAGGAGCAGCGCCTCGTCGTTGTGGGAAGCGAAGGCATGTTGGTCTTCGATGATACCCAGCCCGTGGAGACGAAACTGGTGCATTACGCCCACAGAATCCAGTGGCGGAACAACCTGCCGGTTCCCGAGAAGGGCGAAGGGAATCCTGTGGATCTGAAGGACGTCTGGGAGGAGCCGCTCCGGGCCGAGTGCCGGGCCTTTCTGGAGGCCGTCCGGACGGGGAAGGAACCTGTCACGAACGGTGCGGAAGGGCTGAGGGTGCTCAGGATCCTGGAAATGAGCCAGCGCTCCTTGGAGGCGAAGGAAACGGGGACCGTCGACCGGGTTGCCGAAGAAGCGGAGGAGAAGCCGTATTTTGTTCATGAAACGGCTATTGCGGAGCCCGGTGCCGTCATCGGCAAGGGGACAAAAATCTGGCATTTCTCAAAAATTCAGGCCGGTGCGTCGATCGGTGAAGGCTGCAACATCGGCCAGAACGTCGTTGTCGGGCCGGGCGCCGTCGTCGGCAATCGCTGCAAGATCCAGAACAACATCAGCGTATACACGGGAGTGACGCTGGAGGACGGGGTCTTCTGCGGCCCTTCCATGGTCTTCACGAACGTATACAATCCCCGGGCCGAGATCCCCCGGATGAACGAGGCCAGAACGACCCTGGTGAAGCGGGGTGCCACCATCGGGGCCAACGCCACCATCGTCTGCGGCCACACCATTGGCCGGTACGCCTTTGTCGGTGCCGGGGCGGTGGTGACGAAGGACGTGCCGGATCACGCCCTGGTCGTTGGGAACCCGGCCAGGCGGATCGGCTGGATGTGCCGGTGTGGCGAGCGGCTGAATGCACGCCGCGTCTGTACGGTTTGCGGAGAGAAGTGGACCGGTAAAAATGGCGAATGATCTGTACGATTCCTCCGAATTGAGTTGTCCGGGAAAAGAATGATCGATCCTTCCACGAATGCGTCTCCTGCGGTTCCGGCGGTCATGAGGCAACGGCAGACCGTCATCAGGCCCAGGACGGGCTGGTTCGATCTCCGTCTCGCCGAGCTCTGGAACTACCGGGACCTGGTGTTCCTGTTCGTGAGGCGTGATTTCGTGTCAGCCTACAAGCAGACGATCCTTGGACCGCTGTGGTACCTGATCCAGCCGGTCCTGACGACGATCGTCTTCACCATTGTCTTCGGCAAGATCGCCAGGATTCCGACGGACGGGATCCCTCCGTTCCTGTTTTACATGGCCGGATACATCGCCTGGGCCTATTTCGCCGAGTGCCTCACCATGACGTCCAATACCTTTGTCACGAACGCCCACATTTTCGGAAAGGTGTATTTCCCACGCCTGGTGGTCCCGCTTGCCACGGTGATCACAAACATGATGAAATTCGCCGTTCAGTTCTGCCTGTTCCTGATTTTTTACGCATATTTCCTGCTGTCCGGCGCGTCCGTCCATCCCACCATCTGGATCGCGGTCCTTCCGGTCCTGATCCTCGAGATGGCCCTTCTGGGCATGGGATTCGGGATCGTCATTTCCTCCCTGACGACCCGTTACCGGGACCTGGCATTCCTGGTGGCCTTCGGCGTGCAGCTCTGGATGTATGCAACCCCGGTCGTCTATCCCCTGTCCCAGATTCCCGGGAAGTATCACCTGTTCTTTATGCTCAATCCCATGACGGCGGTGGTCGAGACTTTCCGCGCCGCCTTTCTCGGGTCGGGCGGCGTGAATTCAACGTTCATGGCTGCGAGTTGGGTGATTACCCTGCTGGTTCTGTTTGTGGGGATCATCCTGTTCAGCAGAATCGAAAAAACCTTCATGGACACGGTCTGAAGACGCATGGGAAGCCGGGCTGTTCAGATCGATGACCTCTGGAAGCAGTACCGCCTCGGCGTGATCGGTCACGGTGCCCTCTACCGGGACCTCCAGAGCTGGTGGGCACGAAAGCGGGGCAAGGAAGATCCCAATACCCCCGTCGGGTTCCGGCAGGCGGATCCGGTGTCGGGAGGGGACCGATTCTGGGCCCTCCGGGAGATCGGCTTGGAGATCGAGCATGGAGAGACTGTCGGAATCATAGGGAAAAACGGGGCAGGGAAGTCAACGCTGCTGAAGGTCCTCTCCCGGGTGACGGCCCCGACACGGGGTGAAGTCCGGCTCAACGGGAGGATTGCCAGCCTGCTGGAAGTCGGGACGGGATTCCACCCGGAGTTGACGGGGCGGGAAAACATCTACCTCAACGGGGCCATCCTGGGCATGCGGAAGATGGAGATCGACCGGAAATTCGACGAAATCGTGGATTTTTCCGGGGTCGAAACCTTTATCGACACGCCGGTGAAGCGCTATTCCAGCGGCATGTACGTCCGCCTGGCTTTTGCGGTGGCGGCCCACCTGGAGCCGGAGATTCTGCTCGTCGACGAGGTCCTGGCGGTGGGCGATGCGGAGTTCCAGAAGAAATGCCTCGGCAAGATGGGAGAGGTGGCCCGGGAAGGCCGGACGGTCCTCTTCGTCAGCCACAACATGGCGGCGGTGCGCAACCTCTGCGCCCGGTCGATCCTGCTGGAAGACGGGAGGATTGCAGCAGACGGGCCGTCGGAAGACACGGTCAACCGATACCTTCGAACAAAGACCATCGAGAAGGCCGTGGCCGATGCAACAGAAATCGATGCCCGTATGGAGGGCGTCATCCTGCGGAACAATCCCCATATCCGTTTTGCTTCGATCGGGCTCTATGATAATAAAGGACAAGCCAGGAAATCATTCTACTCGGACGAACCCATCCGGATCCGGACAACGTTCCACTGCCTGCTCCCCGTCCTTGATTTGAAGATCATGATCGAAGTAACGGATAATCAGGACAATAGCCTCATCGTCAGCCAACAGACCGACACGGTCGGACTGACAAAAGCCAGCGAAAGGCTTGAACCGGGGGTCTACGAGGCGAACTGCACGCTGCCTCCCAATCTGTTTGGCAGCAGGTCGTTCTATATATCGGTTCATCTGCAATGTCCGAAGACGGAGCACCTGGTAGCGACAAAAATCCTCGAGTTCGACGTGCAGTTTCAAGGCTACAATGGTTCTTTCAATCCGGGCGGATCGAGTCTCCGCCCACAATTGGCTTGGCAGCTTCAAAACCTTACGGGAAAGGGTGGCGTCGATCATGCTGAATGATAAAACGATCCTGATTACAGGAGGGACCGGATCTTTCGGTCGGAAGTGCGTCGAGGTTATCGTCGGGAAATACAAGCCCAGGCGCCTCATCGTCTTCAGCCGCGACGAACTGAAGCAGTACGAAATGGCTCAGGTCTTCTCTGACCGCGAATATCCGTTCATTCGCTACTTCATCGGGGACGTCCGGGACAAGGAACGGCTGTGCCGTGCCTTTCACGGTGTCGATTATGTCATTCACGCCGCCGCCCTGAAGCATGTTCCCGTGGCCGAATACAACCCCTTCGAGGCCATCAAGACCAACGTGATTGGGGCTCAGAACGTGATGAACGTGGCCATCGACCAGGGTGTCCGAAAGATCATTGCCCTGAGCACCGACAAGGCGGCCAATCCGATCAACCTCTACGGCGCGACAAAATTGTGTTCGGACAAGCTGTTCATTGCAGGGAATGCTTACGTCGGCCACGACAAGACCGCCTTCAGTATTGTCCGGTACGGAAACGTGGTGGGCAGTCGCGGGAGCGTCATCCCGCTCTTCCTTTCCTTTCGGGACAAGGGCCTGCTCCCGATCACGGACCCGCGGATGACGCGTTTCTGGATCACCCTCGAAAAAGGGGTTGAATTTGTCCTTTCCTGCCTGGACCGAATGGTGGGCGGCGAGACCTTCGTTCCCAAGCTTCCGAGCATGAACATCATGGACCTGGTGAAAGCGATCGCCCCCGACTGCCCGGTGAAGATCATCGGAATCCGCCCCGGAGAGAAGCTTCACGAAGTCATGATTCCCAGGGATGACGCGCGGAAAACGCTGGAATTCGAAGACCACTATATCATCCAGCCGGACTTTCGATTCTGGTCGCGAAGGTTCAACGCAACCGAAGGGAAAGCGGTTGCCGAGGATTTCGAATACAACTCTGCGGACAACCCCTGGAAACTGAGCATCGAGGAGATGCAGGAGATGGTGAAGACACTGTGATTCCATACGGCCGGCAGTCCATTGATGAGGCGGACATCCAGGCGGTTGTGGAGGTCCTGCGTTCCGACTGGCTGACGACGGGTCCCGGGGTGGAGAAATTCGAGAAGGCCTTTGCCCGGTTCGTCGGGGCGAGGCATGCCGTGGCGGTCAGCAGCGGGACAGCTGCGCTGCACGCGGCCGTGTACGCACTCGGTATCGGCCCGGGCGACGAGGTTATCGTTCCCGCCATGACGTTCGCCGCCACGGCCAATTGCATCGTTTTCCAGGGCGGAACCCCGATCTTTGCCGACGTGGATCCGGAAACGCTCCTGATCGATCCGGAGCGGGTGGAAGATCTCATTACGCCTCGAACAAAAGCGATCATCGCGGTGGATTACGCCGGCCAGCCCTGCGACTACGAAGCCCTGGAAGGAATCACGCGACGACATGGCCTGCACCTGGTGGACGATGCCTGCCACGCCCTCGGGGCCGCTTACAGGGGCCGTTCTGTGGGGTCCCTGGCAGGACTGAGCTGCTTCAGTTTCCACCCGGTCAAGCACATCACCACCGGCGAAGGGGGCATGATCACGACCGACGATCCCGAGCTTGCCCGGAGGATGCGGGTTTTCCGGAACCACGGCATCACTACGGATCACCGGGAGCGCCAGGCCCGAGGGGCATGGTTCTACGAGATGACGGACCTGGGCTACAATTATCGGCTCACGGACTTTCAATGTGCCCTGGGGCTCCGGCAGCTCGAAAAACTTCCCGACTGGAACAACCGTCGCCGTGATATCGCCGCCATGTACGATGAGGCTTTCAGAGAGATGTCTGCGGTATCGCCCTTGTCGGTCAGGCCGGAGGTACTCCATGCCTATCACCTGTACGTCGTCCGCCTCCGGGGGGTAGATCGCGACGTCGCCTTCCAGGCCATGCGGGCGGCCGGCATCGGCGTGAACGTGCACTACATTCCCGTGCACCTGCATCCCTTCTACCGCCGGCAATTCGGCACGGGGCCGGGCTTGTGTCCGGTCGCAGAGAGCACCTACGGACAGATCCTGTCACTGCCGATCTTTCCAGGGATGACCGATGATATGGTCGAAAGGGTCATAGATGCCGTTCGCGAAGTCATTGGTGACTCGGAAACATAATATGCGCAATGGGTGCCATTGCGGGACCGTGAACGGACCTGAACCGCAGGTGCTGTCCCGGATTGTGGGAAGCATTTGGGACTCATCCGGGACGTTTCGAGCCTGACGAACCAGCTTCACTGCGGAATCGGAATTACGGGAGGATAGAATGGGCAATTCAGGGACAGTAAAAAAAACAAAGGCCAGGGAGCCCGGATCCAAACAGGAATCTGCTTGGGCGGGCGACTTTGGGAATCAATATACGAAGAGAAACCTGAAAGAGGATGTATGGTCTGTCCCTGCACGGACGGCCATGTATGCCAGGATATTTTCGCATACGGAGGGCATTGAGAGCGTTATTGAATTCGGGGCGAATGTTGGAGCGAACGTCCGGGCCATAACCCACCTGTTGCCACACGTGAAGTATTCGGCAATCGAGATCAATAAGACGGCGATAAAGCACCTGAAGTCCCTGGGAAGGGTGGACAGAATCTATAACATGTCGTTACTTTCTTTTCTTCCCGATGAAGAAAGTGATTTTGCATTCACCCAGGGTGTGCTCATACACATCAACCCGGACTTTCTGCCGGATGTCTATGACAGGCTTTATGCAGCGAGCAGGCGCTATATCTGTGTCACGGAATATTTCAATCCCACCCCGGTCACGGTGCCGTACCGAGGACAGGACGATCTTCTATTCAAAAGGGATTTTGCAGGAGATCTTCTCGACAGGTTCAGTGACCTGCGGTTGATCAGCTATGGGTTCAACTACAGTCGCGACAACACGTTTCCCCTTGGGAACAGCACGTGGTTTCTTCTCGAAAAACGGAAGTGATCGGGGTACCGCCATCTACTTGCCGCGCGAAGACTTTCGGCCTTCATACGCATACAGGTCCGATATTCGGCTCATGCGTCCGTGGGCGGATCGCCACATTCCGCGAGAAACCGGGAGGGCGATGCTGACGTGAAAACCGTGGCGATCATTCAGAGCCGCATGGGCTCGTCAAGGCTACCCGGCAAGGTCATGGCGGACATCCTGGGAAAGCCCATGCTTTCCCACGTGGTGACGCGCGTTTCCAGGGCCCGGAGGATTGATCTTGTCACAGTTGCCACCTCTACCCTTTCGTCCGATAACCCCATTGCGGAATACTGCGCCGGTGCAAACACCCCTTGTTTCCGGGGAAGCGAGCATGATGTTCTGGACCGAATTTACCGGGCAGCTGATCATTTCGAAGCGGATATCGTCGTTCGTCTCACGGCGGACTGCCCTCTCCATGATCCGGACATCATCGACGAACGGGTTCGGATCCTGCAGGAAGAGGATGTGGATTTCGTAACCGGGGGTCTCCTGGAGACGACATTTCCCGAGGGATTGGCCGCGGCATCATTCTGGATGAGAGTGCTGGAAAAGACCTGGCGCGAGGCGAAGCTCCAGTCCGAAAGGGAACATGTTACGCCTTATATATTCAACAACCCGGACGTGTTCCGTATTCGCATCGCCTGCCTGGACAGGGATCTTTCCCACTTGCGGTGGACCGTCGACGAGCCGAGGGACCTGGAATTTGTACGGGCTGTCTATGCCTATCTGGGGGACACGGACTTCCGCATGAGGGATATCCTCGACCTGCTGGACAGGCATCCCGAGTTGAACCGGATCAACGCCGGAATCAAAAGAATTGAGGGATATTTCAAGTCCCTGGAGAAGGACAGATCGATGGAAGGGCCGAAAAGCTGATATGGGTAAACACAATTCGCTGTCAGCAAAAATTGAAACGGTCATTCCTGAAGGTAACCAAATCCCGGTCCACAAGAGATTCTGCCAGGTCACGTGACCGTGCCTCGTTACCTCTTCCGGTTGGATGTGTCGCCACAGGTGGGGATGGGACACCTGAAGCGCTGCCTGACCCTGGCAGAAGAATTGAAGCGGCAGGGGGCGGACCTTTTCTTCCTTTGCCGGGTCCAGGACATGGATCTCTCGCCGCATTTTGAACCCATGGCTTCGGAATGGGCGGCCTGTGGTTGGTCCCTGTCCCCGGAGGAAGATGCGGGGGAGGTGGTCCGGTATGCCCGTCAGTACCGGGCGGACGCGGTTGTCGTTGATCACTACCGTGCTGATTCCTCCTACCAGAAGGTGCTCCTGGACGGCGGCATCCGGTGGCTCCAGTTCGACGGGGCGGCGAGATGGCCGATTTGGGCCGACTGGGTCCTGAACATGAGCCCGGCGGCCGGGAATACTCTCTACGAACCCCTTCGGCGGCGCCGGGAGACCCGTTTTCTTTTAGGGCCAAGTTATGCGTTGCTCCGGGAAGAATTTCGGCTCCGGCCTCCCCGGGACAGGGAAAACTGGCCAGTCCGGACGATTCTGCTGACGTTCGGAGGGGGCGACGACCGGGGCGCCACGATCTTCTGCCTGGACGCGCTGCGGTCACTTGGGAGGGACATACAGAAGATTGTCCTGCTTGCGGGCGCCAACCCGAGGCAGGAAGAAATCCGGCGGTGGGTTCAGGAGGAAGGCTCCAACACCAGGCTGATCATGAATGCAACACAAACGGCACCGATCATGGAGTCCGCCGACTTGGCCGTTATGGCCGGCGGCATGACCGTTTTCGAGACGGCCGCCCTGGGGATTCCAGCCCTGATCTTACAGATTGCCGAAAACCAGAAGATGATCGCGGCAGCCTGGCAGCAAAGTGGTTATGCGGTGGACTTGGGACCCCTCGAGGATCTTCATGCTGAGGTCCTGATGCAGAAGGTCTCGGACATGATGAATAACACGGAGCTTCGCCGGGCCATGTCCATGGCAGGCCGGAGCATGGTGGACGGTTTGGGGGCCGGTCGAGTTGCCCGGGCCTTTCTCACTCCCTGAATCAAACAAAGGGCTCGAAAGTATGAAAACCAGGATTATTGACTGGCGGGAGGCGGACCCGGATCAACTGCGGGACCTCTACGCCCGTTTTCCCTATCCGCCTTATTTCGGTTCCCCCATTGTCAACGATCGACTGCAGGCTTACCGGCTTCACCAGGTCCTGGAGGCGGCTGAAGCGGATCCAGGCACCCTCCTGGCGGGTGTTGCTGGTGACCGGGTTCTCTGTGCCGCTCAGTTGCGGCGAACGGCACATCTCTCTGATCACTTCGGCATTGAAGTTGCCTCGATTGCCAACGAGGCCTTTGCCTGTGACGGTCATGCAGATAACGTTTCCGTATTCAATTTGATGGTGGAAACCCTGCGCCGGCAGGCAAAGCACAGGGGGGTGGCCTTTTTGAGCACGACCGCGGCATCGCAGGCCTATCAGTGGATCCGTGCTCTCGAAGAGAATGGCTTCCGCTATGCCGACGGCTTCCGGCACGTCACGGCTCCGACCGACGACGACTACAGCGGCTTTCTGCGGGACGACCTGGTCATGCGGGCTCCCGTGGAGTCTGATTTCGAGGAGATCGCTTATAGTTATGCCAACATGCCCTTTCCGAACCACCTGCTCCACGAGCCGGAATTCGACAAGGAGAAGGTGATCCGTCTTTACGTCAGACGCTTCCGGGAAGTACACGAGAAGCTGGGACGGGTATTCGTAGCCGAGTGGCAGGGGCGATTTGCCGGGGCGTTGAACGGAATCATCGATGAGGCGATCCGGAGCAAACTGGGAATCGCTGTCAACCATTTGTCCCAGGGCCTCATCGTCCACCCTCGGGCTGCCGGTAAAGGGGTGGCCCTGGCCCTTATTGCCGACCGCAACCCCTGGTATCGGGAGCAAGGCGTTCAGTGGGGTTATTTCGGTTCGAACATCAACAATATCGCAATGATTCGCGGTTTAGAGAGAATGCGGATGAGGCACGCGGGAATCGAGATCAGCATGATCCTGCGCCTTGAGGGCCGGTAACGGTCCATGGGTCCGGTTCAGATGTGGGAAACGGGATCGGTGGAAAGATTCCATTGCCTTGAAATCGAGGATGGGTTGCGGTGAGAAGCAGGACGAAGCCCTGGAAGCCGCCGGGTAAAGACTGCGGCTTGTGCGGCGAAAAGACGTGCCGTGAGTTCATAAGTCTTGTGAAGAAGGGAATCAAGAAGCCCGAGGCGTGCGTCTTCTTCACAGGCCGGGTGGAGGAGGATTCAGGAATTCCGAAGGACTTGAAGAAATCTTCAGCTCATAATGTAGACTTTCTGGGGGGAACATACGATTTTGTCCTGAAGGCCTTGCCGAACGAGGTTTCCGCCCGTAAAATCGTCATGCCCTTCCGGCCCGATCTCGTCGAGAAATGGAAGATCAAGGAGGGGGACTGCGTGGTCGGGAGACCCATGAGCGCCGGGTGCCCCGTGCAGCATGTCCTTCAGGTCATCAAGGCCAGCAAGGTGACGGGGGTTCTCGACACGTGGTGCGTGGGACCGAGGTTCTCCCGGGGCATGAAGGTTCATGATGTGGAAGCTTACGTCATGCTCGGCTTCGAGGGCATCGCAGAGGTTGTGGGCCGGCCACCCGAATTCGGCAGGCGGCAGCGGTTTCTCCCGGGCTTCTGCATGATGAACATCGCGCATACGGGCGTCGTCAACATGCTCCTGAACAAGTCATTCGGCCTCCATGTGAGGCTGGAAGACATCCGGTTTCTTTGAGGAACGGTCTTATGAACGTACTGGTGACGGGAGCGGCGGGTTATATCGGGAGCAATCTCATCGTGTCGCTCTGTGGAACATCCCAATGTGCCCGTGTGTTGGCGGTGGACAATTTCTTCTCCACGGGAAAGGCCCTTTTCGAATCGACGCTGGCGCGCCTCGATCCGAAGAAATGCTCGTTCCACGAAGCGGATTTCTTCGACCTGGAAACGATGGTCCCACTGCTCGAGCAGACCGATGTGATGGTGCACCTGGCAGAAGAGAAGGAAAAGAAAGTGTACTCGGAGGGGACCGCCATTACGAAGAAGCAGGTCGCCCGCTGGCAGAAAAACGTCGAGGGCTATCGTAGGCTTATGGAAGCCTCCGTCATGTGCGGCGTGAAGCGGGTCGTCCTCGGTTCGTGGGCGGGGGTTTATGTGGCGGCCGCCCGGAACCACTTCTCCGAGAGCGATCCCCTGGTTCCCATCAACCAGTATTACCATCAGAAAATCTCGCAGGAATATTACAGCAAGGTGTTTGCGAACGAGTATCTCCTGGATACGGTTACCCTGAGAATTTCCAATGTCTATGGGGTGGGTCCGGAGCCCCGGCGATGGCGAGTCGAGGGCGATCCCGGCGTCATACCTGTCATGGTGGCGAGTGCCCTCAAGGGAGGGGAGGTTGTCGTTCACAACAAGGGCCTGCAAAAGAGAAACTTTGTCTATGTGGGTGATGTCGTCGACGCTCTGGTGAAGGCGGTCCTGTTCAGGGGAAGCCTGTCCGGCAACACATTCAATATCTGTGCGGACGAAGACATACGGATCATCGATGTCGCCCGGCAAATCGTCTCCGTCTGCGGGGCGACGATCCGCCACCTGGACATGAAATGGCAAAAGAACATCGTCCAGCATCCGATTTCCAATACCCGCGCCGGGAAGGTCCTTGGATTCCGGTCCACCGGGAATATGCAGGAGAAGCTGGAGGACATGATTGAAGCAGTAAGAACTGTGGGTTGCGAGTCATGATCATCAAGAAAATCTCAGTTTATCCCGGATTTGACAAGAACGGGGAAAAAGAAGGCTTCGAAGAGCTGAAGATCGTGCCGGGCAACACGGTGTCCATCGTCGGACCCACGGGCAGCGGCAAATCCTCCCTGGTCAACGACATTGAGATGCTCACGCAGGACGACACCGTCACGGGGAGGAGGATCTTCATCAACGGGAAGATTCCCCCTGCTTCCTTCCGTCAGGATCCGTCCCGGAACCCGATTGTCCTGATTACGCAGCACACGAATTTCCTGGCCGATCTGCCGATTGACGAGTTCCTCCGGGTCCATGCAAAGGCCCGGAACATCGGAATCGAAGGGACGGTCGAAAGGACGATCTACCTGACGAACAAGCTGACCGGTGAAAAAGTGCACGAAAAGATGCGCATGACGTCCCTGTCGGGAGGCCAGACCCGGGCTCTCATGATCGCCGATGCAATCGTGATCGGCCAAGCGCCGATCGTCCTTTTGGACGAGATCGAAAACGCCGGGATCTTCAAGAAGGAAGCGATGGAGATGGTGCGGTCAGAGGGGAAGATCATTCTCTTCGTCACCCATGATCCCGTCGTTGCCCTTTTGTGCGACATCCGGCTGGTCATGAAGAACGGGGGCATCGTCAAGATCCACAGGACCACAGAACTGGAAAGAAAGGCCCGCAAGAGGATCATCGAGCAGGATATCCTGCTGAGCGTGGTCCGAGAAAGGGTCCGAAGAGGGGAAGTCATCTCTTTTTAAGGGGATCGTCATGAAGCTGATGAATTTCGCGGGACCGCCCTCCGCCGGAAAGACAGCGGTGATCAAGAATATAATCCGGAAACTGTATCCGCGGGTCAAGATAGCCTACCTGAAGATCGATGTTGTCATGGCGTTTGAGAAAGAGGAGCTGCAGAGGGAGTTCGCAGACCTGCCGATCCAGATCGTCTACGCGGGCGACCTGTGTCCGGATCATGCCAGCGTCATGGTGATGAAAGACGCAATCCACTGGGCCACCCGGGAGGGGAGCGATCTGCTGATTGTCGAGAGCGCCGGGCTGTGTCTCCGCTGCTCCCCTTACCTGAACCAGGGGCTGGGAGTCATCGTCTTGAGCATGCTGGGGGGAATGAACTCTCCCCTGAAGATGGGGCCGATGGTCAGCCTTGCCGACGTTGCCGTTGTTACGAAGATCGACCTGATCAGCCAGGCGGAGAGGGAGGTATTCCGGGAGAAGATAAGGGAGGTCAGCCGGTCGATCCGGATTTACGAAGTGAACGCCTTGCAGGGGACAGGCACATCGAGACTGCTCACGGAGATGGACGGAATGAAGGACATCGACCCCAGTTCGCTGCAGTTGAAGGGGGTTCCGCCGCTGGGGGTCTGTACAATCTGTATTGGCAAGAAAGACATCGGATGGGACAACCATTTCGGTGTGATCCGCAAACTGGAAGGGGCCGATTATTTGTATCGGGGGGAGTAAACGAGCACAGGGGATGGTCCAAACTTCAGGAGGTGCCGAGATGAAGACAGGTAAATTCTGTGACATTGCGGATGATTTTGTTCATGGGGAGAACTTCTGTTGCGGATCCTTTGTTCGGATCGAAGAGAAAGTAGTGGTCGGTGACAACGTCTGCATCGAAGACTATGCCGTGCTGAAATCGGGCACTCGGCTGGGCGACAATGCCTCGGTGGGTGAATATTCGATGCTGCTTTCGGGCAGTCGTATCGGAAACGGGACGAAGATCGGTACGTACACGAAAGTGGGAAAGAATGCGGTTATCGGTGACAACTGTAAGTTCACGTCATTCTGCGAAATCCGCGACAATTGCATTCTCGGCAACAACGTTTCCATGGGAAGCCGCGGCACGCTCTCTGCGGGCACTCGCATCGAGAACGACGTTATCATGAAGTACAGCTTTGTCGTGACGGATACGCCGATCCTGGGACGTGAGAAGGACAAACAAGTCGGCATCCTCAAGCGCGGATCCCGTTTCGGTGCCAACGTGACGATCATGCCGGGGGTCAACATCGGTGAAAATGCGGAGATCGGGGCCTGTTCCCAGGTACGAAACGATGTACCGGACGGTGAGGTGTGGTACGGAAACCCGGCCCGCTTCTTCAAAAAGCAGAAGTAGAAGGCATTAAAGAATTCCTGGATTGAATCGGTAAATCTATCTTGAAAAGGTGCGGAGGCCACCGATGAGTCGGACGGAGTTGATCGCGGAAGTGGGATCCAACTACGATGGTCGTCTTGAGACCGCCATCGAGTACATCCGGGCGGCGAAAGCCTGTGGGGCGAATGGCATCAAGTTCCAGACGCTCCGCAAGGAAAAGCTCGTAGCCCCAAAACTTTGGTCCGGCGGTGTTGCCGAGGAAAATCCGGTCTATCGGCAGTTCAGCAATCTTGCCCTTCCCGATGACTGGCATCGGGCGCTCAAAGAGGAAGCGCATACGCAGGGCATCGAGTTTCTATCCACGCCGTTCTACCTGGAAGCCGTGGACCTGCTGGAGTCGGTCGGCGTCGGGACGTACAAAATCGCCTCCGGGGATATCACCTTCAGGCCTCTCCTGGAGGCGGTAGGACGAACGGGTAAGAGGGTTATCCTCTCCACCGGCGGCAGTTCCCTGCAAGATGTAGAGAAGGCCCTGGGCGTTCTGAAACGGGCGGGTGCGGGTCCGATCGTCCTTCTGCACTGCGTCAGCAATTATCCTCCCCAGTGGGGGGAGATGAACCTCAGGGCCCTGGTGACACTGAAAGAGGCTTTCGGTTTGCCCGTCGGCATCTCCGACCACACGCCGGGAAGCCTGGTTCCCATCGCCGCCGTTACCCTCGGGGCGACGGTTGTGGAAAAACATGTCACTTTCGATCGGTCCCTGCCGGGTCCGGATCATCCTTTCGCCATGACCATGGAGGAATTCGGCGAAATGGCCCGCCAGGTGCGGTGCCTCGAGGAAGCCCTTGGTACGGGCGGCAAGGAGCCTGCGCCGTCGGAGCTGGCAAAACAGCACCGTATGCGCCGGGGGGTTTACGATCCGGTTACCTTTGTCCCGACCGATGACGAGGACGGGGCCTGGCTTCGCCCGGTACCCGAGGGGCAGCCGGTGAACCGGTGTTGAGAAGGAGCGTCTGTAGATGAAGAAGGCAAGAGACGCGAAACGAGTCGCCATCATTGAGGCCCGGATGAAGTCCACCCGTCTTCCAGGGAAGGTGCTCCGCCCAATCATGGGCAGACCCATGCTGGATCTTCTCGTCGAGCGGCTGCAGCAGGCACGGAACCTTGACCAGATTGTTGTGGCCACGACGGACAGTGATGCGGACGAGCCCATCGAGGCCCTGGCGCAGCAGCTCGGGATCGGCTGCCACCGAGGCAGCGAGGAGGATGTGCTGGACAGGGTTCTCACCGCCGCCCGGCGCTTCGAGGCGGATGTCATCGTGGAGGTGACGGCGGACTGTCCGCTCATCGAGGCATCGAAGGTCGACGACATGTTGCGCTCCTATCAATACATGGACGTGGACTTCATGGGGAACCGGCTGGACGGCACCTATCCGGTGGGCTTGGGGATGCGCATCTTTTCGAGGGATGTTCTGGAAAGGATCGATAGCCTGACCCGGGACCCGGTGGATCGCGAACATGTCACGCTCTATGTCTGGGAACACCCGGACATCTTCTCCATCTACCACTTCCAGAACAACCTGGACCGGCGATACTGGGATATCCGCCTGACGGTGGATACGAAAGAGGACTTCGCGTTCATCGAGACCGTCTTCGAGGAGCTATATCCCCTCAATCCCCGTTTCGGCCTCTACGACATCATCGATCTGCTGGAACGAAGGCCCGAACTGATGGATATCAACCGCCATGTCCGGCAGAAACCGGTTCGATGATTCGATGGGCCTGACGGGGCGGAAAAGGACTTATTCCGGATGCAGTTGTCGGCGGTTGTAATTGGATTGGGCCGGATCGGCCAGGGATACGACTACGATCTTCAGGGCGACCGGGTGATAGCTACCCATGCAACCGCATATATGAAGCACCCGGGATATCGACTTCTGGCTGCCGTTGATCCGGATCCGTTGCAGAGGATTCGGTTCGAGGAAAAATTCCAATGCCCCGCTTATGCCGACCTGCCGTCCCTGATGGAAAGCCATGAACCTGATGTCATCTCCCTGGCCGTGCCGTCAGGCATCCACTGCGATGTTTTCCGGGAGGCCGTCCGTTTCCGACCCCGTGCCATTCTCTGTGAGAAGCCCATTGCCCTGTCATCCGCCGATGGACTGCGGATGCAAGCCCTGGCGGATGAGGTGGGGTGTGTTCTGGCGGTCAACTATATGCGGCGTTTCGAGCCGGCAGGTGCAGCCCTGAAAGGGCGAATCGAAAGCGGGCAGTTCGGCTCCATTTTCAAGGGCGTGGCCTGGTATGCAAAGGGACTCTTCAACAACGGTTCGCACTTCATCGACCTCCTTCGTTTCTGGCTGGGGGAGGTCACGGATGCAGACGTTATCCGGCCGGGCAGGCTCCGAGATGATCATGATCCGGAACCGGATGTCTGCCTGCACTTTGGGGAGATACCCGTATATCTTCTCGCCGGCCGGGATGAGCATTACTCTATCGGCGGGATTGACCTTTACGGAACCGGCGGAATGATCCGCTATGCCGAGGGCGGGAACACGATCGAACTGCGACGGACCGAGCCGTCTCCTTTATTTTCGGGCTATACGATCCTGGACCCGAATGCCGAAATCATTTCCACGGACCTCAAAAGGTATCAGTGGTACGTCCTGGAGGGGCTTTACAACCACCTGACACGGAATGAAAAGCTCCCTTCAGACGGTGTGAGCGCCACGGAAACCCTTGCAGTTATTGAGAAAATAGCGGACCAGCGAAACTGGAGGCGGCATGCGTGAACTGGCGCTTTTCGGGGGGCCAAAGACGATCTCCCATCCCTTTTCCCCCTATCGATCGATTGGGTCGGAAGAGGAGGAAGCCGTCCGGTCTGTCGTGGAATCAGGGATTTTGTCCCGCTTTCTGGGTACCTGGTCTCCCGATTTCTATGGTGGCGAAAGGGTGCAGGCTCTGGAGAGGGCCTGGGAAAAGCACTTTTCGGTCCGGCATGCCGTAACCGTCAATTCAGCTACATCCGGACTCATTGCTGCCGTTGGCGCCGTCGGCGTGGAGCCCGGCGATGAAGTCATCGTGAGCCCCTGGACGATGTCCGCCTCCGCCACGGCGATCCTCATCTGGAACGCCATTCCCGTTTTCGCGGATATCGAAGAGGAGACATACAACCTGGACCCGGTTTCCATCGAGAAGAACATCACCCCGCGAACCCGGGCCATCATGGTCCCCGACATCTTCGGTCATCCCGCGGATCTGGATGCGATAATGAAGATCGCCGACAGGCACGGCCTGAAAGTCATCGAAGATGCCGCCCAGGCGCCCGGCGCCCTCTATAAGGGGCGATTTGCAGGAACGGTCGCCCATGTCGGTGTCTTCAGCCTGAACTACCACAAGCATATCCACACCGGTGAAGGGGGAGTCTGCGTTACCGACAATCCGGTGCTGGCGGAGCGCCTCCAGCTCATTCGCAACCACGCGGAGGCGGTGGCCGGGGACAAGGGTGTCGAGGATTTCTCCAACTTGATCGGATTCAACTTTCGGATGACCGAGATAGAAGCGGCGATCGGCATCGAGCAGTTGAAAAAACTGCCCGCGCTGAGCACGCGCCGGATCGCGGTAGCGGAGAGGTTCACGGAAGGCCTCAAAGACCTCAAGGGGTTGAGAACGCCTGTTGTCAAGGCGGATTGCACCCATGTCTATTATGTCTATCCGCTTGTTTACAGAAGGGAAGACACGGGAGTCTGCCGATCCCGGGTCTTCGAGGCGCTGCGCGCGGAAGGCGTCCCCGTCGGGGACCGCTATGTCAATCTTCACCTGCTGCCGCTTTACCAGAAGAAGATCGCTTACGGGACGAAGGGATTTCCCTGGACCGCCGGCTTCTATGACGGAAATGTGTCCTACGACAAGGGCATCTGTCCGGTGGCGGAGGGCCTTCAGGACGAACGGCACCTGGGGATCGGGCTGTGCGTTAACGAATACGGCAATGAAGATGTGGACCTGATCATCGAGGCGTTTCACAAGGTGTGGCATCATTTGGATCGTTTGGAGCGTGACTGAGCCGATGAAAGCCTCCATCGCAGGCAAACCGGCAGCAGTCGATGTCCTGGTCTATGTCGAAGACCCCGGGGCAGCCAATTATTGCCTGGACCTCCCTGGAGCCCTGGAACGCAAGGGATTGCGAACCCGGCTCCTGTCGGAGGGATATGCATTGCCCTACCTTCTTTCAAGGGGTAGCCGTGTCGAAGCGATCCAACAACCGGCTTCGGCCCGGGAGATCCTGGATGAGGCATGCCCTCGTCTGCTGGTTGTCGGGACATCGGACAACCCCGACTCGTTCGGGTTTGAATTGACCTCCGAGGCCTGTTCCCGCGGATTGGCGAATGTTGCTGTCATCGACGCCTTCGGAAACTCGGATAAAAGGTTCCGGGGCCGAACGGATGAGCCTTTGCACCATGCACCGGACTGGCTCGTGGTTCCCGACATCTGGACAAAAGAAGCCTATGTCGCGCTTGGATTTCCGGAAGGAAGGATTGCCGTTTGCGGCCATCCTCACTATGACCGTGTTCTCCGTCAGGCTGAACTTTTAGAGGCGAAGGACAGGCGGCAGCAGAGGAGAAGCCTGTTTCATAACGAGCATGACGAGAGGCCGGTATGTATCTTCGGGGCGGAGATATCGGTGGGCCGGAGCGGACCGCGTCAGCGTTCACCGGAATATACCCTGGCGGGCAGAGGCGAGAGACACGGACGCACCGAGATTGTCCTGGAGGAGTTCCTGGACGCAGTATCTCTCCTGGAGCGGAAACCGTACCTCATCCTCCGCCTGCATCCGAAGAATACACTGGAAGAATTGGCGCCTTACCTCTCCTCATTTGACCAGATCAGCAAGAACGAACCATCCATCGAGATCGTTCATGCAGCCGATTTTATCGTCGGAATGACCTCCATACTCCTTGTGGAGGCAGCCATCATGGGAAGGCCCACGTTATCCATTGTCCCGCGGTTCGTCGAAACGAAGTCCCTGGCCACAATACGATGCGGCCTCACGATCAGTGTGACAACGAGGGAAAAACTCAGGGCGGTTTTGCCGGTTTTTCTCGAGAATAGACTGCGGACATCCCCGGACAGGATTTCGGAATTTATCCGGCCCGGATCCCTGGAGCGTACGGTGGGCTTTTTCGAAAGCCTTCTGGCTCATCGCCCGGCTGAAAAGGACGCTTAATTGTGGCACAGACCCCGGTCATTGAGACAAGCAGGCTGCGTCTGATGCCCTTCTCCGAGGAGTACCTGACTCCCCGCTACGCAGGCTGGCTGAACGATCCGGAAGTGGTTCGTTACAGTGAGCAGCGACACCGAGTCCACAGTCTGGAGACTTGTCGCCGGTATTTCGAGTCCTTCACGGGCACGCCCCATTTCTTCTGGGCAATGGTGGTCAAGGATGCCCCCCCGGGACATATCGGGAACCTGAACGCCCATGTCAATCCGGAGAACCGGATCGCCGACGTCGGGATCCTGATCGGGGAGAGATCTGTGTGGAAAAAGGGCTATGGTCTCGAGGCCTGGAGGGCTGTCTGCGGCTATCTGCTGGGGGGGGCGGGAATGCGCAAAGTCACCGCGGGTGCGATGGCGGCCAACACGGCCATGGTGCGTATCATGCGAAACTCCGGCATGATGGAAGACGGCCGTCGTATTCGTCATTATCTTCTTGATGGCAGAGAAGTGGATATTGTCCATGCCGCTCTGTTCCGAAAGCAGTCCTGAGTCTTTCCATCCAAATGCGTTGATCCGGTTTCATGTCTCTCCATCGATCCAACCTATTCCAAAGGGCTTCTGACTTTTCGCGTTTTGCTGTCCGGCAGATTCGGGATAACCGGCCTGATGAGCGGGAACGGAAATTCATGGACCACAACCGCAAGGTCTGGGGATCGAACCTCTGCAATCCCGCTTCCGGAGAAATCCTGATCGAGACCACCAGCATGGCCAGCAGCATTATCGCCTTCAGTTACCTGGCCAATGTGCTTGCCAAAAAACACGGTGCTAAAATCGTTGCTTACTTATTGAGCAACGGGGGCCTCCGGTCTAGGCTTTCGAACCGGAAACTGAAGAGACTCTACAAGTCGTTCAACACGCGGGACTTCATATCCTGCCTGCTCTCTTCCCGGCAGCGGGAGGAAGCGGAGCGGCTTTTCCAGGACATCTACCCCTTGCTCAGGACGAAGAGAGACGTGGAGGATCTGCGTGTGGAGGGCCTGTGGATCGGCGATCTCCTCTATGATTCGCACTGCATGAACTATAAAGTGCCCACGATCACTCTCTATGACGTCCGTTTCGGGGAGTCCCTGAAGAATGCTCTTTCGTCCTATGTTTTCTGGCGTGACTACTTTAACGCTCATCCAGTCCGGTCGGTCATCGTGAGTCACACGGTCTATATCCAGTCGGGTGTCGTCACGCGGCTGGCGATCCGGAAGGGCATCCCGGTATACCAGATCAACGCAACTCATCTGCATTATCTCACGGAGAAGAATCTCTGGGCCTATAACGAATTTTTCTACTATCCGGAACAGTTCCGGGAGCTGCCAATGGAGGAGAGGGAGAGAGGGCTGGAGATTGCCAGGGAAAGGATCGGGAAGCGCTTATCCGGGGAAGTGGGTGTGGACATGCCTTATTCCAGCAAGACCGCTTACGGCCGGATCGGGGAGACAAAGGTTCTGCGGGAAAGTTCACGGATCAAGATCCTTGTCGCCACCCACTGCTTCTTCGATAACCCTCATCCCTACGGCGTCAACCTGTTTCCCGATTTCTACGAGTGGTTACATTTCCTGGGAGAGATATCGAAGCAGACCGACTACGACTGGTACATCAAGACGCATCCGGACTTCCTGCCGGGGAACATCCCGATTATCGAGGAATTCATCCGCAAATACCCGAAGTTCACTATGATTCCCTCCGACACCTCTCATCTGCAACTCAAGAAGGAGGGAATCGATTTCGGCCTTACGGTTTACGGCACGATCGGATTCGAATATGCAGCCCTGGGAATTTCCGTCATCAATGCCTCTTTATGCAACCCCCGCATCCGGTATAACTTCAACGTCCACCCGCAGTCGATTGATGAATACAGGAATATCATCTTTAATCTGTCTGCACAGAAGCTGGATATCGACCTCAATGAGGTATACGAGTATTACTTTATGGCTTTTGTCCATAACGTAAATGACTGGCTGTACAGGGATTATGACGGATTCATCAGGCGCATCGGGGGATACTACAAGCAATACGATCCTGTCAGTTACCAAGTCTTCCGGGATGAATTTTCAGAGGAAAGACATCGGCAGATATTGTCCATCATTCACCGTTTCGTTGATTCCGGAGAATATAATCTGCGACGGAAATTTCTGGATCAGGCCGCATGACACACCATTATCTTTCCTCTGCGTTTCAAAGACGGACGGAAGAAGAAATCGATTTTCTCAAATCAATCAATACCGTCTCCGGTTTTCTTCTATTCTGGATCGATATTGTCAGACCTTTATTATGTCATATTGATGCGCGGCACTTGCTGGAGATTGGTGCTGATCTTGGTACACATACCAGACTGCTCGCTTGTTACTGTAATTCGGTCAACGGCACGCTGACCGTTATCGAACCCTTTGTTAAGACAGAACTAAACGAATTCATTGGTAGATCTGGAAATGTAAAGCTAGTGGAAGCGAAGAGCCGGGATGCCCTTCCCATTTTGGAAGGACCGGTTGACGCTGTGCTTCTGGAGGGGGATCTTAATTATCACACTGTATACGGTGATTTATCGGGCATAGCTGACATGGCTGAGCGTTGCCAGACGCCCTTTCCAATTGTCTTCTTAAGGGCTACAGGATGGCCGTATGCAAGACGTGACATGTATTATGACCCGGATGGACTGCCGGAGCATGCAGTTCATGCTTTTCGATACTGCGGCATGACGCACTGGTCACCGGACCTCGTGCAGGACATGATCAACCAGCCCTTTGCAAACGCGGAGAAAGAAGGGGGGGTACGCAACGGAGTGTTGACGGCGGTGGAGGATTTTGTTCGTGATACATCACTCGCGTTGCGCCTGTTCACCTTGCCCGTCCACAATGGTCTCAGCATTGTCTATTCGCAAGGGTCAACGGCGGACACATTTATCCGGGATCGGATCGCTTCCGCGCCTCTTCTTGTCAGACTGCTGGAAACCGTTGAAGTGGCAAGGCTCAACAGTATAATAAAGCATCTGGAATCTCTGCAGGCTGAACATCTTGCTGCTGCAACTGTCCGTTCTCGGATCGAAAGAAAGCTCCATCGTATCATAGAACGCTTCTTCACCATGATAAAGAAGAGACATTCCCAATTATGACGAGGAGTTGGCAACGCAAAGCATATGAGTCTAAAATCAATTCTGGTTCGATCTGCTAAACATTATCTTCCTGCTGGTGTCTATGGGGAATTGCGAACGTTGTACCGAACGATATCGGGACAATCGGATATATCCACCTCGCCTCCGGATCAGCTTGTTGAATGGGGGAGGTATCTCCAGGATCCCCGAATGGACCCTCGGCTGGCGGATATGTTGAGAGACTTCATCGATCGGCAGGAAGCGGCCACTACGTCCAAATACTGGTCTGTCCTGTGCAGGAAAAACGTAGCCCAGCTCCTGGAGACGGGCTATGAGAACTTCAAGCAGACGGTGGCCCTGAACTATTTCACCTGGATTGTCGGGAAGGATGATCCACAATTCCTGTTTCTCAAGAGCCATCTGCCACAGGATGCCGTGACTGAGGCCGAGAAAAGGGCTGCAGCATCGAGGCAACATGCCTTCATGACGAAGGAACAGTCCGAGTTTTACAATCTGATGACCTATCTTCTGTGGGAATATGCTGCCGGTGAGGTGGGAGCGAATCTCCTTAACCGTCTCGAGGAGCCGGTCGAGGGGAATCCCCCGTCTGTCATGCTTGATGGGCGGAACATATCGCAGGATCTGGCCAATTCGGTCTTGGAATATGATTCCGTAATCCGTGGACTGAGCGATGTCAAACAAGTCCGGTCGATCATTGAGCTGGGAGGGGGATACGGGCGAACCGCTTACGCATTTCTCAGTCTGCTGCCCAGTGTCCGGTACTTCATGGTCGACATTCCACCGGCGCTTTACATTGCGGAACGGTATCTGACGAGACAGTTTCCGGACCGGAAGATCTTCCCGTACCGGTCATTCAAGGACTTCCGGGACGTGGACGCTGAATTCCGGGAGGCCCAGATCGCCTTCCTGATGCCCGAGCAGCTCGACCTCCTGCCGGACCGGAGCGTTGATCTCTTCCTTGCCGTGGACTGCCTTCATGAGATGCGGCCCGAGCAGATTATGCGGTACTACAGGACCATAGACCGTATTGCGGATTGTCTGTATCAGAAGTGCTGGAAAAAGACGAAGATTCCCTATGACGATATCGCCCTGACCGAGGAGGATTATCCCTTTTTCCCCAACTGGCGGAATCTTTTCTTCCGTGACTGCCGGGTCCAGTCCACCTACTTTGAAGCCCTGTTCCGGATCGATCACCCCTGATGATATCCCAAATGAAAACTCGAAGAGCGAAGAGGTGCTAATTCATCATGAACGTTTGCCTGATATGCAAATCCCCGATTGAACCCTTCATCTCCTTCGGCAAAATGCCCATCGCAAACGGGTTCCTGCGAGCCGATCAGTTTGCCACGGAGTACTTCTTCGATCTCCAGGTGGCCTTCTGTGGGCAGTGCGGTATGGTCCAACTCCTGGAGCAGCCGGCCCGTGAGCAGATGTTCAACGAGCACTACGCCTTCTTTTCCGGCACATCCCAGGGCATGAAGATCCATTTCCGGGATTTCGCCGAAGAGGTCATGCAAAACCACCTGAAGAGTGCGGACCCGTTCGTCGTGGAGATCGGAAGCAACGACGGCATCATGCTGCAGAACTTCGCCGGGAAGAAGATCCGGCACCTGGGAATCGAGCCCTCGGCCAACGTGGCGGAAGTAGCCCGGCAGAAGGGCATCGAGACCGTCAGCGAATTCTTCGACGAAACCCTGGCCCGGCAGATCGTGAGCGAACACGGGCAGGCCGATGCCTTCCTGGCGGCAAATGTCATGTGCCACATCCCCTACCTCCACTCGGTCATCGAGGGGATCAAGGTCCTCCTGAAGCCGGAGGGCATCGTCATGTTCGAGGATCCCTACCTGGGCGATGTCATAGAAAACACTTCCTACGACCAGATTTACGACGAGCACGTGTTTCTTTTTTCAGTGGCGTCGATCCGGCACCTGTTCCGGATGCACGGCATGGAGGTGGTCGATGCGGTGCCCCAGGAGACGCACGGGGGCTCCATGCGTTACGTCATCGCCCGTCAGGGAAGCCGCCCTGTCTCTTCGAGGGTGGAGTCCTGCCTCCGGAAGGAGAAGGAACTGGGACTCGACAAGCCGGCGGTTTACGAGCGGTTCCGGAAAAACTGCGAAGCCTCCAGGGACGCCCTGATGGGCCTCCTGAAGGACCTCCGGAGCCAAGGCAAGCGAATCGTCGGGTATGCCGCTACCTCCAAGAGCACGACCATCATCAACTATTGCGGGATTGGGACCGACCTGATCGAATTCATCTCCGACACGACGCCGGTGAAGCAGGGTAAGTACAGCCCGGGAGCCCACATCCCGGTCCGACCCTACGAGGATTTCACGGCCCGTTACCCGGACTATGCCCTTCTTTTCGCTTACAACCACGCCCGTGAGATCATGGCGAAGGAACAGCGGTTCATCGATTCCGGGGGCCGCTGGATTGTCTATGTTCCCTCCGTGAAGGTTCTCTCGTGATCCCCTGCAGCAATCCCCATGCCCAGTATCTGTCGCAGAAGGCGGAAATCGACGAGGCCGTCTCCCGCGTGATGGGGAGCGGGCGTTACATCCTGGGCCCGGAGGTGAAGGCCTTCGAGGAGGAGTTTGCCGCCTTTGTCGGCACATCCTTCGGGATCGGTGTCGGCAACGGTACGGAAGCCATCCACCTGGCCCTGGCAGCCTGCGGACTCAAGGGAGGCGACGAGGTGATCACGGTTTCCCACACGGCGGTGGCCACCGTCGCCGCCATTGAAATGGCGGGAGGGGTGCCGGTCTTTGTGGACATCGACCCGGTTCGGTACACCCTGGATCCGGGACAGTTGGAAAAGGCCGTAACGGAGAAAACCCACGCCATCATTCCGGTTCACATTTACGGGCAGCCGGCGGACCTCGAAGCTATCCTTGATGTGGCAAAACGTCACCATCTCAGGGTCATCGAAGATTGTGCCCAGGCGCATGGTTCCCGCTATGGGGGAAGGCGGGTGGGATCCTTCGGAGACATGGCCTGCTTCAGCTTTTACCCGACGAAGAACCTGGGGGCCATCGGCGACGGTGGCATGGTGGTTACGCGTGATCCGGAGCTGGCCGGCCGGGCGCGCCTGCTTCGGGAGTACGGATGGGCTGAGCGAAACGTGAGTGGAATGCCGGGCTGGAACAGCCGACTGGACGAGGTACAGGCTGCCCTGCTGCGCGTCAAGCTGCGAAGCCTGGATGAACAGAATGGAAAACGCCGGCGGCTGGCACAATATTACGGTGAAGCGCTCGGAGGAACAGACCTGATCCTTCCGGCATCCGTCCGGGACACCGAGCATGTGTTTCACCTCTACGTGGTCCGTTCCGGCAATAGGGACCGGCTGATGAGCTTTCTCAGGGACCGGGGAATCGGGACACTGGTTCACTACCCGGTTCCCGTTCACCTGCAGCCGGCGTATAGGGGAAGGGTCAAGTGTCCGAGCGGATTGGAAGAGACGGAGCGGGCGGCCCGGGAGGTGCTTTCCCTGCCCATGTATCCCGAATTGACGGAGAAGGAGGCGGGGCAGGTCGTGGAAGCAGTGCTGGTATTTGAGGGAGGTCGAAGAAATGATTGACGGGGTTATCGTCCGCGATCTCGTGACCCACACCGATGAACGGGGCTTTTTCCGGGAGATCATCCGGGTTACGGACGATTTCTTTGCGGAGGGATTCGGACAGTGGAGCCATTCCCACATGTACTCCGGCGTCATCAAGGCCTGGCACCTGCACCGGATTCAGGTCGACTGGTGGTATGTGATGGCTGGTGTTCTTCGCGTGGGCCTGCACGACCTTCGCGAGCAATCCCTGACGCATGGCCGGACGATGGATTTTTTGATGGGGGATCAGCAGCCGGCCCGCCTGCTGAAGATTCCTCCCGGCGTGGCCCACGGCTGCAAGGTGGTCCAGGGTCCCGTCGGACTTCTGTACGTCACCTCTCACGTCTACAATCCCGAAGACGAACTCCGCATCCCCCATGATGACCCGGGGATCGGCTTTGACTGGCTTTCGGGGCCTCCCATCAAGTGATGTCCGAAAAGCGAAACACGGCGGCTCGTGACCGGTTCGACGGGGCCGGAATCCACGCTTGGTACGGCGGAAAAACAATCCTGGTTACGGGCGGAGCGGGTTATATTGCGACCAACCTGCTGCACGCGCTGAGGGATGTGAAATGCCGCATATTCCGCCTGGACAGGCCCGGGACCGTTTTCGAGCCGGTCGGGGGTGAGGCGGAGGTGAACGACCTGGAGGCGGATGTCCGGGATCCCGCCGCCTGGGAAGCGGCCCTGAACAGGGCCGACATCGTGTTCCACTTTGCCGCCCAGACCAGCACATACGTCGCCAATGCGGACCCGCCGGCGGATCTCGACATCAACGTGCTGCCCATGGTTCGATTGCTGGAAGTATGCCGGACCCGGAACTGGCACAAGGTCATCCTCTTCTCGAGCACCGTCACCATTGTCGGCCTGCCCGAGCGTCTTCCGGTCGATGAGAGCTTTCCCGACCGGCCGGTCACGGTCTATGACCTTCACAAGATGATGGCGGAACAGTACCTGAAGTATTATGCGGCGCAGGGGTTCGTGACGGCGGCCGTCCTCCGTCTGGCGAATGTATACGGACCAGGTCCTGCCAGCAGTCGTCCGGATCGCGGGATTCTGAACCAGATGACCCGCCGGGCGCTGTCCGGGGAGGTCCTGACGGTGTACGGACGGGGCGATCAGCTTAGGGACTACGTCCATGTGGAGGACGTCGCCGGGGCCTTTCTCCGGGCGGCGATGCATGCAGCCGATCTAAACGGGGGACATTATGTGATCGGGAGCGGTCGCGGGTATTCCCTCACTGAGGCGATGAACCTGATCGCCGACCGGGTGGCCGTGAAGACGGGCAGGAGGGTATCCGTCGAGCATGTCGATCCCCCGTCGCCGCAGTCCCCGATTGAATTCCGGAATTTCGTTGCGGATACGGGCCGTTTTGCGGGGTTGACAGGCTGGAAGGCCCATTACACCCTGGAGAGGGGCATCGACCAAACCATCGAGAGGTTATCGTGAAAGCACTCATCATTGGCGGAGCGGGCTTCCTGGGAGCAAACCTCGTGCGCCGGTGTCTTTCCGAGCCGGGAGTCGAAGTGACCGTCATGGATTCCCTGGATCCGCATCTGTATGCGACGACAAGGAATCTCAGTGAAGTATGGAACAGGATCAGCTTCATCCGGGGCGATCTGAGGGACGAGACCCTGCTTGCCAACATCGTACAGGGCCAGGATGTGATCTTCAATTGCGCTGCCCAGACGTCGCATCCCCTTTCCATCCAGTATCCCCTGCTTGACGCCGAGATCAACTGCCTGGGAAACCTGAAACTGCTGGAGGCAGTCCGCCTGCTCAACCGGGAGGCGATGGTCGTTTATACGTCCAGCAGCACTGTCATCGGCCGGGCCCTGCATGAGGTTGTGGACGAGGATCACTGGGAGCGGCCGCTGGAGATCTATTCCGCGAACAAGGGTGTCGCGGAGAAGTATTACCGGATCTATCACACGATCCACGACCTGAACACGGTGGTCCTCCGGTTTGCGAACCTCTACGGACCCTACGGCAAAGGATACCCGGAGTTCGGCTTCATCAATTACTTCATTCATCAGGCCTGGACGAACCAGGATATTCGGATCTTCGGATCGGGGGAGCAGACGCGCAACGTCATGTTTGTCGAGGACGCCACCGATATCCTCTGGCGGGTCGCCGGAAAGAAAAAACTGGCGGGCGAGATGTATTTCGCCACGGGTTCGGAACACCTTTCCGTGGCGGAAATTGCCCGGAAGATCGTATCGGTCCTCGAAAGGGGAAAAGTCACCCACATCGAGTGGCCCGACGAGCGACGCCGCATCGAGATCGAAGACGTCAAGTTTTCTTCGGCCCGCCTGCAGGCGATCATGGACTGGATGCCCCGGTTCGATTTTACCGCAGGCCTGCGGAAAACCAGGTCGCTGCTGGAAGGACGGGATGCGGGAGGAGTGAAATGAAGATCGTCATCACGGGGGCCCTGGGACACATCGGGTCCCGGCTGATCCGCGAACTCCCGGGCCTTGTGCCCTCTGTCGATATGGTCCTCGTGGACAATCTCTCGGCGCAGCGATACTGTTCGCTGTTTCACCTCCCGGATCAGGGGCACTATCGCTTTCTCGAAGAGGACATCCTGAAGGCCGACCTGGCGGGAATCTTTGCCGGGGCGGATGCGGTACTACACCTCGCGGCCATCACGAACGCCGCGGGCAGCTTCGAAGCGCCCGAGCAGGTCGAAGAGGTGAATTTCACGGGGACGGAGCGGGTGGCGAGGGCCTGTGTCGATGCACAATGTCCGTTGATTTTTCTCTCAACGACCAGCGTCTATGGAACCCAGCGCGAGCGGGTGGACGAGGGTTGTCCGGAGACCGATCTGAATCCCCAAAGTCCTTATGCCGAATCGAAGCTGAAGGCGGAGCGCCTTCTGTCCGGACTTGGAGGGAGCGATGGACTGAGGTTCGTGACCTGCCGGCTCGGCACGATCTTCGGTGTATCGCCGGGCATGCGGTTTCACACGGCGGTAAACAAGTTCTGCTGGCAGGCGCTGACGGGTCAGCCGGTGACCGTCTGGCGGACGGCTCTCCACCAGCACCGCCCTTATCTCGATCTCGGCGACGCCGTCGCGGCGCTGGCCTTCATCCTGAACAGGCACCTTTATGACGGGCAGGTCTACAATGTCCTGACGGTAAACGCGACCGTGGACGACATCCTGCAGATCATCTCCCGGCATGTTCCGGATCTGGCCATCCGGTTCGTCGATACGGAAATCATGAATCAGTTATCCTACCATGTTTCCTGCGATCGTTTCCGGGGCCTGGGGTTTGCCTTCCAAGGGGACCTTGAGCGAGGCATCGCGGAAACCATCGGGATGTTGAAAGGAGTTCGGAGTTGGAAGCCTTGACGACACCGGGCGAAAGGAACGAAATCAGACTGAATCTCGGCTGTGGAGGGCGCCCCCTGCCCGGCTATATCAATGTGGACATGGACAGCCTGGAGGAGTTGAAGGCCCGCTATCCTTTCCAGGATTTTCCGGACGGCATTGAAATTAACAATTTCGATATCCTGAACCTTCCTTTTCCCGACGGATCGGTGACGGAGATACGGGCCGACTCGCTGGTCGAGCACCTCTCCTTCATCGAGGAGCCGAAGTTTTTCCATGAGGTCAAAAGGCTGCTCAAGCCGGGAGGGATTTTTCATTTTTCCACCCCTGATTTTGAAGAGGCGATCCGGCTCTGGCTGTCGGCGAAAGACGACTGGAAGGAATTCTACCGGAACGACCCGGAGGCCATCGCGCAGCAGCACTGGTTCGGACAGTACTCCTATTCGACGGACAACCGCTGGGGCTACCTCATGGCCATGATCTTCGGAAGCCAAAACGGGGAGGGGCAGTTCCACCGCAACGGCTATTCCGTAGCGAAGATCCGGGCCATCCTGAATCATCTCGATTTCGAGGAAATCGAGATTTCAAAGTACCGGTGGAAGGGTGACCGGGACCTCATGATCCTTGTGCGGGCGGCGAAACGATAGCGGCGTCCATGACAGGCGATGCACAATCTCCAGTGTCCGGTTCCGCCATGAACACTGCGGGATCCAAACCTTTCTTCTCCATCGGTGTGACCACATACGACCGTCCGGCCCTTCTGAAGGAGACTCTCGAATCAATTACCCGGCAAACCTTTACCGATTTCGAGATTCTCGTGGGGAACGACAACCCCGGCAACAAGCTTTCCGGCGAACTCCTGGGGATTGACGACAGTCGCATCTCCTTCATCAACCGCCCCTCCAACCTCGGTGAACTGGGCAACATGAACGCCCTTCTCGATGCCGGCCGGGGCAGGTACTTCACCTGGCTGGCGGACGACGATCTGTACTTTCCAGGTTTTCTGCAGGCGATTCATTGCATGCTCGAGCAACATGGCCCTTTTGATTGTGTTTTTACGAACTTTGCAGTTGGGGATCAATACCCAATGAATGTCAATATCGTTTGTGACCGGTCACATTTCAAGATCCTTAAGGGGGAGCAGTTTCTTGAACGGTATTTGGACCGCTCGTTAAATGTCATCGGCTGTTATGGCGTCTTCGACACGAACTACCTTCGGCAGATCGGCGGTATCAAGCATTTGGGGAACGGTTTTTCGCCCTATGCGGACAACCTGCTGGCTGTCCAAGCTGCCAAAAATGCCAGGATTGGGTACGTCGATTCTCCCTTGGTCTTTTTTCGCACGCACTCGGGATCAATCTCTTTGACCAGCCCGGATGTCTACGCCTATAGCAGTGCCCAGGAGGATTTCCTGTTGCGCAGTATGGACGTGTTCAGAGATGAAGGGGTGGCCGGTGATGATCAATTATATTTATTCCTGCTGCTGAAGTGGTGCATCCGAGACTTTGCTACAGTTGTCCAGCGATCGGGAGCAATCCGTATCGGGACACTCCATGAGTATTTTCTTGTCATCGCTCCATATGTTCGGCGTCTTCAGGGGACTCCCTATTGTATTCGAATCATCGGTGTGATGGCGAAGACATTCCTGGGGTTAAGTAAACATTTTATAAAAAAAGCGCTACGGCAGAGATAGGGAAAAGGGCTGTGCCCTTCTCTTGCCAGAGTGATCAAATTATGGAGGTGGCCAATGTTGAAAATACTTGTTACTGGAGGAGCCGGCTATCTGGGCTCCATTTTGTGTGAGCACCTGCTTGCTGCAGGTTTCCAGGTGATGGTTGTCGATAATTTGTTGTATGGCCAGAGCCCCCTGTTCCATCTTTGTGCGAATGATTCCTTTGAGTTTGTCCGGGGTGACGTTCGCGACGAGGCTCTGATGAAACGCCTGCTCAGGGATCCCGATGTCATCATCCCTCTGGCTGCGATCGTGGGCGCACCAGCCTGTGACCGGGATCCGTGGATGGCCACCTCAGTCAATCTGGAGGCGATCCGGTCCATTATCCGCCTCCGTAGCAGGGAGCAGTGGATTATCTACCCTACAACAAACAGCGGTTATGGAACGAAATCGGGCGACGTTTACTGTACGGAAGAAACACCCCTTGAGCCAATCACGCTGTACGGTCAGACGAAGGTGGATGCGGAGCAGGAACTGCTGGAAGACAAGAGGACGGTCACGCTGAGGCTGGCCACCGTTTTCGGATTGTCGCCCCGAATGCGCTTGGATCTGCTGGTGAACCACTTTGTCTACGCCGCCGTTACGGATGGGTATCTTGTCATTTTTGAAAAGGACTTCAAGCGCAACTATATTCATATCCGGGACGTGGCAGATTGTTTTGTTCACTGCATCAACAACGCCCAAAAAATGGAAGGTAAGCCTTACAACGCAGGACTGGATGCGGCCAATCTCTCCAAAGAAGAGCTTGCACTGAAAGTTAAAGAGTATGTGCCCAAACTGTATATTCACTTTTCAGAGATTGGCAGTGATCCTGACAAGAGGAACTATATTGTCTCGAACAAAAGGCTTCTGGATGCCGGATTTGCAGCAAAGCGCTCCCTGGATGACGGGATCAGAGAATTATTGAAGGGATACAGTATGCTGGGCAGGGGACAGTTTAAAAATATTTAGAATGCTGAACTGGCTAGCCCATGACAGCGATTTCCGATAGACAAGCAGCGATTCTGGTGGGTGGACTGGGAGCCCGCCTGCGATCCGTCGTGTCGGATCGCCCAAAAGTCCTGGCGGACATCCTGGGAAGACCCTTTCTGACTTATCTCCTGGAGCAGTTGCGCGATGCCGGTGTTTCCCGCATTGTTTTGTGTACAGGCTATCGATCCGATCAGGTGGAGGCAGCCTTTGGCCCCTTCTTCGAGAACGTTTCTCTGATCTATTCTCGCGAGATCACCCCCTTGGGGACAGCTGGTGCGATCAAAAATGCGGAGGCGCATATCGGAACGGACTGCCTGCTGGTCATGAATGGCGATTCATACATTGATCTGGATCTGGATGATTTTCTCCAGTGGCATGATGAGAAGAAAGCGTCGGCATCAATCCTTCTGGCCCGAGTCGAGGATACAAGTCGATATGGTCGCGTACAAGCGGACGAGGAAGGGTGCATCACCGGCTTCGAAGAAAAGGGAGCACATGACGGGCCGGGGTGGATCAATGCCGGGGTCTATCTCTTGCGGGAAAACTTCATTCAGTCAATTCCTTCCGGTTTGACCGTGTCAATGGAGAAGGAAATGTTTCCTTCATGGATCGGGAAAGGGCTTTATGGATATCGGAGTGAGGGGCGTTTTATCGATATCGGAATTCCTGAGGATTACCTTGCAGCGGAACAATTCTTTCGGAGAATGGAGCAGGAAAGGAAATACAAATGATTCTCAGTAGAACCCCCTTTCGCATTTCATTTTTTGGCGGCGGCACGGACTATCCGTCCTGGTATCTGAAGCATGGTGGAAGCGTCCTTGCAACAACGATTAACAAGTATTGCTACATCTCGTGCCGCTGGCTGCCCCCCTTCTTTGAACACCGGATCAGGGTTGTATATTCAAAGATTGAAAATTGCCAGTCCTTCGAAGAGATACAGCATCCTGCTGTTCGCGAAATCCTTCGCTTCCTGTCGATTCATAATGGCATAGAAATCCATCATGACGGAGATTTGCCTGCTCGCAGCGGCATGGGGTCGAGTTCCGCCTTCACAGTCGGCTTGATGCACGCATTGTACGGCCTTTCAGGTACCATGCCAAGCAAGAATCAACTGGCTTCAAACAGCATTCGCATCGAGCAGGAAATTCTGAGGGAGACGGTCGGTTCACAGGACCAGATTTCGGCAGCCTACGGTGGTTTTAATCAGATTATTTTCAAACCCAATGGCGATTTTGTCGTTCGCCCAATCACCATCGCGACCGAAAGGCTGGCCGAACTTAACCGGCACCTGATGCTTTTCTATACCGGCATAAAAAGGACGGCATCGGATGTCGCGAAAAGCTATATTAAAGATTTTGAAAATAATAACGAGCGACTCCAGGAGATGCACGGCATGGTCAAGGAAGGGCTTGCTATCCTGAACGGCACCGGCAGCATTCAAACATTTGGTGAGTTGCTTCATGAATCGTGGGAACTCAAGAGGGGACTGGGGGGTAAGGTCAGCAATGGTGTTGTTGACGACCTGTACGCAAATGCCAGGGCAAACGGGGCGATCGGAGGAAAGATCACAGGGGCAGGCGGCGGTGGATTTCTGCTCCTGTTTGTTCCTCCTGTATCACAGGAGAATGTTCGTCGATCATTGCGGCAATTGCTGCATGTTCCGTTCAAATTTGATAACACGGGCAGCCAGATCATTTTCTATGAGCCGGAGAAGGAGGACTATTTGGCCATGGAAAGCATCCAGGATCGATCTGCTATAGCCGCATTCAGGGAAATGGCCAGTATCGGCGGCAAGGGGAGCGGCAATTGAGTCATTCAGCTTACGAGCTCAGGCATCTCTTTTATGAGATGTTGCGGATACGAAAAGTCCAGATCAAGATAGATGCGCACTATCTCGAAAATGAGATGAAGACGCCGGTTCACCTTTACATCGGCCAGGAGGCGATTGCGGTCGGCGTTTGTTCGAACCTCAACAGGGACGACTACATAAACAGCAACCATCGCAGTCACGGTCATTATCTCGCTAAGGGTGGCAGCCTCAGGGCACTGATTGCGGAGTTGTTCTGCCGCGAGACCGGGTGTTCGAAGGGAAGGGGCGGCTCGATGCATCTGGTGGACGTATCCGTCGGTCATTACGGGAGCTCTTCCATCGTGGGAGGGGGGATTCCCATTGCAACCGGATTGGGCATGTCGATTCAGATGCAGCGGCAATCGGCAGTCAGCGTGGTATTCTTCGGTGATGGCGCTGCCGATGAAGGGGTCCTTTATGAAAGCATCAACTTCGCCGTACTGAAGAAGCTGCCCGTCATTTACATCCTGGAGAACAATCAGTTCTCAGTCTGTTCCCATGTATCGGTCCGGCAGGCGGGGGATAACGTCTTCCATGCCATGCCTGGGGATTTGCTGTATACAAAGATCATAGACGGCAACAATGTTCTTGCGATCCGTGAAGCATCCGGCAGGGCCGTGGCCCGTGCCAGGGAAGGTCAGGGGCCGTCATTCCTCGAATGCAGGACGTACCGAATCCTCGGCCATGCGGGATGTGAAGCACAGGATCCTTCCGGATATCGATCATCTGAAGACATTCAGTCTTGGAAAAGAAAGTGCCCCGTTTCAAGATTGCGGAAAAATCTCCTGAAGAAAGGGATAATCACCTTGGATATGATTTCGGACATGGAGAGAAGAATCGATGAGGAAATTGATGATGCTTTCGAATATGCGAAGAAATCTCCACTGCCAACTGCTGCAACTCTCCATCGCTATCTTTTTTGTGAGTAGTGCCCATGCCCTGGTCAAAGATCAAGCCTGACGAGATAGAGCCGGACTTCAGCAAGGGCCTCACAGAATGCAGACGCGTCTGTGCCTATGCGGATGCGGTTCGTGAAGCGCTGCAACTGGCCATGCGGCACGATAAGCGGGTTTTCGTGATGGGACAGGGGGTGGATGATCCTGGTGGTATGTTCGGTACAACCCTGGGGCTTCATCACGAATTTGGAGGGGAACGCGTTTTTGATACGCCCCTGGCGGAGACGGCGCTGACGGGTGTCGCCGTGGGTGCCGCCCTGGGAGGGATGCATCCCGTCTATTTTCACAATCGTCCCGATTTTCTGCTTCTTGCCATGGACCAACTGGTCAATCATGCGGCGAAGTGGCATTTCATGTTCGGCGGAGCCGTCTGCGTTCCTCTGGTACTCTGGGCTTGTGTGGGGAGAGGATGGGGCTCGGCCGCCCAGCATTCTCAGGCCTTGCAGGGACTATTCATGCATGTGCCGGGATTGAAGCTCGTCATGCCCAGTACGTGCCATGATGCGAAAGGACTGATGATCTCCGCCATAGCCGATCCGAATCCTGTCCTGATCATCGATCATCGCTTCAATTTCAAGCAGCAGGGCGTCGTCCCGGAAGGGCTCTACCGGGTGCCGATCGGAAAGGGAATCGTCCGAAGGACCGGAAAAGACGTTACCGTCGTTGCCATTTCACATCTGTTGATCGATGCATTCCATGCAGCGGAAGAGTTGTCGGCGGACGGTATCGATGCCGAGGTCATCGATCCACGTTCTCTTCGTCCGCTAGATGAACAGATAATCCTTGAGTCAGTCGAAAAAACGGGTCGCCTGGTCATTGCCGATTCGGGCTGGAAGACAGGTGGTGCAACTGCAGAAATTGCAGCAATGGTGTCGGAAAAAGGGTTTCATTCCTTGAAAGGCCCCATCATCAGGGTGGCCTGCCCCGACCTGCCGACGCCCGCCGGCTATACCCTCGAAGAAGCCTTCTATGTCGGCAAAGAAAACATCAAGAAGGCAATCCTGGAAAGCCTGTCTCGGGGGTAGGACGGATGGAAAAACATTCCAGGATTTTTGTGGCGGGAGTCGAGACAGTTATCGGGGCCGGAATCAAAAGGGCCCTGAAAGCCCTCGGTTACGATCTGCTGATCGAGGGACTTGCTGGCGACGAAGGAGTCAATCCCGGACGAGTGGAGAGCTTCTTCAGGACGGAAAGGCCTGAGTACGTCTTCATTGCTTCCGGCATGTCAGGAGGGATTGCCGCAAACCTGAAGTTTCCGGCCGAACTCATGATCGATAACCTGCTCAGGCAGATTTACCTTATCGATGCCGCGCATCGTGCGGGGGTCAGGAAACTCCTGTATCTGGCAAGTTCCTGCTGCTACCCGAGGATGTGTATGCAACCGATGAAAGAGGAAGCCATCCTGACGGGTCCCCTGGAACCAACCAATGAACCCTATGCGCTGGCCAAGATTGCCGGCATCAAGATGATCGAGTCTTATCGCCGGGAGTACGGAGATAATTTCATCTGTGGTATCCCCGGAAACTGTTTCGGTCCGGGAGATGACTTCAGTCCCGAAGATTCCCATGTCATCGGTGCCTTGATCTGCCGCTTTCATGAAGCGAAGATCCAGGGATTGGGCGAAGTCGAGATATGGGGGTCGGGTGAACCGAGACGGGAATTTATCTATTCCGATGACCTCGGGGATGCCTGCGTTTTTGTCATGAACCATTATGAAGGGCTGTCTCCTGTAAATCTGGGAAGCGGTCAGGACATATCAATCCGGGATCTGGCCCTCCTGATTCGGGAAATTGTTGCTTATGAAGGGTCTCTCCGCTTTGATCCTTCGAAGCCTGATGGAATGCCGGTGAAACTGCTTGATTCCGGCAAACTTTTCTCTCTCGGCTGGAGGTCCCGGGTGGATTTCCGGTACGCACTTCAAAAGACATACGACTGGTTCCGGCAGAGCCAAGTCGTGAATCGGTAGGTGATTATGGCAAAGAAAAAAATGAAGGTTCCCTTCGGCACAATATCCATTCCAGAAAAATCGAAGGAAATTATTTCGGAAATTCTTGAAACCAAAAGGGTATCCAGTGGGAAGTATGTCCGCGAATTCGAAGAAAAATTTGCCCGGCTGCATGGATTCAAGGAGGCGGTTGCAGTAAGCAGTGGAACGGATGCAGATATTCTTGCCTTGGCTGTGCTTCACGATTATGGAGCCAAGCGGGGCGACGAGATCATCATTCCCTCTCTCTCCTTTGTCGCGACAGGGAATGCCGTTGTTCACGCAGGATTCACGCCGTTGTTTGTCGATATTGAGAGAGATACGCTGAACATGGATCCTGGACAAATCGAAGAGGCCATTACGGAAAAAACCCGTGCCATCATGCCGGTTCATCTGATGGGTAAACCGGCCAGGATGGACGAGATAACGAGGATTGCAAAGAAGCACGACCTTTATGTCATAGAGGATGCCGCAGAGGCTCACGGGGCACGCTACAAGGGGAAGACTATCGGCCACCTGTCGCACATGGCGGCCTTCAGCACTTACATTGCTCATATCATCACGACGGCAGAAGGGGGGATCGTCATCACTCAGGATGAGGGCTTCGCCGACATACTCCGCTCGCTCCGTTCGCACGGTCGGGCATGCAAGTGCAGGCAATGCAAACTGAATCTGAAGTCAGGCTTCTGCGCCAAGAGATTCGCGAGCGAGGGAGGTGAAGATATCCGCTTCATCTTTGAGCGGATCGGATACTCCTGCAAGATGAACGAACTGGAAGCGGCAATCGGCCTCGGCAACATGGAAAATTATAACGATATCCTGAATAAACGAAGGGAGAACCTTCTGTACGTGCTGAATCGGTTCGACAGGTTCAACCCTTATCTATCTTCCATCCGCGAAGAAGCAGGGGAACAGATCGGTCCGCATGCAATCCCCATCATTGTTCAGGAGGGTGCACCCTTCACTCGGGCTGACCTGACGAATTACCTGGAGAAGAGGGGTATTGAAACACGGACCCTCTTTCTGTCGATGCCGACGCAATGCCCGGGGTTTTCTTATCTGGGCTACAGGCTCGGGCAATTTCCCAATGCAGAGTACATGGGCCGCAACGGGATCCACATCGGATGTCATCACGACCTGGGAATCGCCGAGATGGATTATGTTCTTGAAACCTTGGAAGACTTCCTGAAGATGCATTGCAGCAACCTTCACCGACGCAACGGCCGGTCGTCAAAATCTGAGCGTTAGAGTCCCGAAGATTTATAGCTGAACGAAGCCGGAGGATAACATCAATGAAAGTCACATTGCTGGTTATGACCTGGAATGAGATTGAAGGCATGAAAGCCATCATGCCTCGCATTCGGAATGACTGGGTCGATCAAATAATTATCGTTGACGGCGGATCAACGGATGGGACCGTGGAGTGGGCGAAACAGGCGGGGTATCATGTCTACATCCAGAAAAAGGCGGGGTTTAGGCATGCATATGAAGAGATCCTGCCCTCCGTGGAAGGGGACGTCGTGATCACCTTCAGCCCGGATGGAAACTCCATACCGGAACTGATCCCAGACCTGCTCGAAAAAATGAAGGAAGGTTTCGATATGGTCATCGTTTCTCGCTACCTCGGAGATGCCAAGAGTGCGGACGATGACTTCCTGACGGGCTTTGGAAACTGGTTTTTCACAGGTCTGGCGAACCTCCTGCACGGGGGGAACTACACCGACGCCATGGTCATCTATCGAGCCTATAAAAAGCAGTTGATCTACGATTTGGAGCTCTGTGATGACCGATGGTACAATGTGCCGGAGAAGTTGTTTTTTTGTAAGGTGAGCTGGGAGCCACTCCTGTCCGTGCGTGCCGCCAGAAGAAAATTAAAAATATCCGAGATTCCGGGCGATGAGCCTCCCCGGATCGGGGGCGAACGGAAACTGCGGATCTGGCAATGGGGCGCAGTTTTCCTATATCAATTCATCCGAGATTTTCTCGTCTGGCGTTGAGGCGCGCTGCTCTTCGTGTAGGGTTGGGCCATACTACCTTAGCATCCCCCTGCATTCATCAGAACACCTGATCGCTTTCCATCATCGAGTGTTGACTATCCCGAATCCTGACATTGACAGCTTTGATGGGCATGACGAACACGCCGCGCAGGCAGGAAAGGCCGCGTGGTTGATCCGTCTTGCACCATACGTGTGCGCATCGATCGTGACGGCTTTTTTTGCCATCCGATTCTGGGACTGCCTGCCGTTTTCAGGTTCCACCAGGTTGTTGAATGTTGAAAGTCTGGGTGAATACGGAGCCTATTTGATCTATGCAGACGAGCCATTCACGTTTCCATTGGGAAAAATTGCCAGGATGACGTTTCCTTTCCTGGATGCGAACATCGGCAGTACAGGCTCTATCGCCCTGTTTGCAATTGTGTTCAAATTTTTAGGCAAAGTCAGCTCCCTTTTTAAAGATTTTTACTATTTCACACTGCTTGATCTCGTGGCCGTATTCCTGACGGCATTCAACGCAGCTCTTATCCTCAAAGAGTTTCGTGTAACAAAGTTCGGATACATCCTCCTGGGTTCATTTCTGACGGCATTGTCCTTCCCCATCATCATAAGAAGTGAATGGCATCAACCATTCTGCGTTCTCGGTTTTCCGATCTATCTCGCCTGGGGTCTCATCATGCTGAAGATCATGCGACGCCCATCCGTCAAGGCCGGTGCCGCCCTGCTTCTACTGCTTTCCGTCACGACGCTTGTTGACAATTACACCTTCGTCGGGTTGATTCTGATGACGCTGGTCTTTTTGGTGCTGGAGGTCTTCGCTTTGCTTATACAGGGGGCGGACCGTACACGTTTGCATAGGTTCGGTGTTGCCGGGTTTTCCTTTCTGGTTGGAATTGCAGCGTCCGTATCGGTGCTCTATGTACTTGGTATGTATCCGCTTCCGGAGATCCCGCTGAACATCAGTTCTTTCGATTTTGGAATGGGGGGAGGGTACCATGTAGCGGACCTGCTGGCGCCGTTCATGACACCGAAGGAAGGAACATCCAGTTTCCCTGCCGGTTCAATTCTGTCGGGAATCGGCTTTCCCTTCACTACGGCGATTCAGGATGTCGGACAGTACGAGGGGTTCTCATACATCGGCACCGTCCCTGTTGCCCTTTTGTGCCTCATCTTTGTCTCGGCATTGGCACTTCATCTGTCTCCGGCCGGCAGGGCTAAAGTTGGAGCTAAGATACTCCGGGTTAGGTCTTTTTCGTATTACTACAGAAGAATCCCTGACGCCTTGATGATAGGAGTGTGTGCGTTCTCCTGTTTCATTTTCAGCCTGGGATACGTACTGTACGTTGCAGGACGGAGGATTGAATCGATTCCGCTGATGCCCGCCGGAATGATGGCCGAGATGTGGCATCCGTTGTTCAACATCCGAGCACCCGGAAGACTGGCCGTCCCGTTCATGCTTTTTCTGGTCCTGCTGTCTTGCGTCTTGGTTTCCAGATCCATAGACTGGCTGAAATGTCATCCCCGGTTTGCTCAATCTTCAAACCTGTTAACGCTGCTCCCTTTTATCCTGATACTCGTGCATCTGTTTGATGTTCTTCCTCTTCTTCGTCCGGTTCAAGCAGCCGGGAGCGATCAGATCAAGTCCATCTTTACCACGGAGGAGAGAAATCAGATCCGCGCCACCGTGACGGACAAAACAGCCCTGCTCATCGCTCCGTCCATCTGGACCGGAGATGATGAATGGGATGCCGTTGTATACGGATTGGGCTATGCAGCAGGGGTGCCGGTCAATACGTATTATGTGGCCCGCCAGATCCCACTACATTTTTATGCATCCAAGGACGACATTTCGTCGATTTTGCAGGGACGCATTCATTCAATTTTTGAGAAATACGGTAATGTCGCCATTGCCGTTCCCGGGCGGCGATGGTCGGATTTGAGAGGAATCGTCGATGCTCCAGTGGCCGTGAAGCAAATCGGTCCGGTAATCATGATGACCCATTGAGGTGCGAAGGAGGACCCTATGCAAAGCGGAGGCTCTGATACGATCAGCCGATCGAATTATACACCGATTCTCAGGGTAAAGGACGGCAGCTACTGCTTTTTCATCCTGGAATTGAATATTCTTGCAGAAGGTCCGAGCATTCAGGAGGCTTATGACCTGCTGGAAACTCGAAAGAAGGATTACTTTGAAAAAACTAAATATTACGGTCTTGAAAATACCGTTGAAAATCCTGTTCCACTGCGAATCGGCAGACTGCTGTCGCACGATCTTTCCATTTTTTTCATCAAAACGCTGATCGTTGCCCTGGTTTTGTTCCTCCTTACTTTGGCATTTCTACCTGTGTTCTCCTCCGTTGTGCGTCATGAGATATCGGCAATCGGGGAAAGCATAAACAAGGTGAGCGCCCGTGCAGTCCTGAATATGCCAGGCAGGATCAATGAGGCACTGACGCAGATGCCGGATGAAGAAAAGAAGGTACTCGTCGGGGAATGGGGCCGTCTCTCCCTGAACATGAGGCAGATAGCCGATCAAACGGGAAGATCGCCTGAAGGCCAGAAGTTGAGAAGATAAACAAACTATGCAAAATCCCCTGCACCTCGTCATCGACGGCATCATCTACCAGTCCCAGTCCATGGGGGGGATCTCCCGGCTGTTCACGGAGATCCTGCCCCGCATGTGCGCTCAGGACGAGGCGGTGGACATGACCCTGTTCGTTGTCGGGAACAGCAGCCAGGCGCTGCCTGCCCATCCGCGGATCCACCCCCTGCGGATTTTCGATCCGCAGCCGTTCATGCGTCCGTCCTTTCTCTGGCGCTCCCTGGAGGAGCCGGCCCGGAAGGCCATGATGCGGCTCCGGCTGGGCACCGGACAAGGGAAAATCTGGCACTCGACGTACTTCTCGGAGCCGGGCCGGTGGGAAGGACGCAAAGTGTATACCGTGGCTGACATGATCCACGAGCGCTATCCGGACCTGTTCTTCGGCCCCGGCGGGGACGCATTCCGGGCGTTGAGGAAGCGTTGCGTTCTCTCGGCCGACGCCGTCCTCTGCATCTCCGAGGCGACCCGGAACGACATCCGGGAGATCTACGACTGGGACTCCGACCGGCTCCACGTCGTTCACCTGGCCGGCAGCGATTTCTTCCGGCCTCTTCGGGACGGCGAGTCGGAGAGCAACCATCCCGGCGAAAGACCATTTCTCCTCTACGTGGGCTCCCGGGCCCACTACAAGAATTTCGACGGGCTCCTCCGGGCCTACAGCCGCTGGGCTGAACGGTGCGATGTCGGACTCCTGGCCGTGGGAGCCCCCTGGACGCCTGTTGAGGCCGACCTCCTCCGGAAGCTGGGCCTCGCTGATCAGGTTCGCCTGCTCACGAACGTGGATGACGAGAGCCTTTGCCGGCTCTACAACCGTGCCGCGGCCTTTCTCTATCCCTCCCTTTACGAAGGCTTCGGCATTCCCCTGCTGGAGGCCATGGCAAGCGGGTGTCCCGTGGTGGCCTCCCGGATCGCCACGACGGTGGAGGTGGCGGGGGATTGCCCCATCTATTTCGATCCCATCGACGGGGATTCCCTCCTGGCCGCCCTCGACCAGGTGATGGGCGAGGGGAGGGATTCAAATCGTACCCGGGCCGCTCTCGCCCATGCCGGCCGTTATTCCTGGGACCGGACAGCCGCGGAGACGCTGCGTGTCTACCGGAGCATAGCGTGACGGTACGGTCGGGATTTCATATGGAGGCGCCTCGATGAAAAAGGCCCTGATTACCGGCATCACCGGCCAGGATGGCGCGTACCTGTCCCGATTCCTTTTGGACAAGGATTACCGGGTCTACGGCCTGGTGACCGATTATGACCGCACGCAACTGGCCAATCTGGCCTGGATCGACGCTCTGGAGCGCGTATCACTCGTTTCCGGCGACCTGCTGGACCTGCCGCGGCTCCAGGACCTGCTCGAAGAGGTGCAGCCGGACGAACTGTATCATCTGGCAGCCCAGAGCTCCGTCGCCCAGTCCTTCCGGGATCCCGTCGATACGGTGGCCTTCAACGTCCTGAGCACCCAGCATCTGCTGGAAGCGATCCGGACGCTGGCCCTTCCCGCCCGGTTCTACCATGCTTCGTCCAGCGAGATGTACGGCCGCGTCAGGACCTTGCCGGTCGTTGAGGAATCGGTCTTCCATCCCGTCAGTCCTTACGCCATCTCCAAGGCGGCGGGTCACTGGCTGGCCGTCAACTACAGGGAGGCTTATGGACTCTTCTGCTGTTGCGGCATCCTCTTCAACCATGAATCTGTGCTTCGTCCCCCCAACTACGTCACCAAGAAGATCGTCTCCGCAGCGGTCCGGATCGCGAAAGGATCCCGGGAGAAGCTGACCCTCGGGAATGTGGAAATCCGACGGGACTGGGGGTATGCCCCGGAGTACGTCAAATCCATGTGGCTCATGCTCCAGCAGGACGAGCCGGACGAGTATGTCATCGCAACCAACGAGGCCCACAGCCTTCGAAGCTTTGCCGCCACCGCTTTTGCCTGCCTTGACATGGACTGGGAGGAGCACACCATGATCGACCGGACCCTCTTCCGTCCGTCCGACATCGACGTGATCTGCGGCAACCCCGCCAAAGCCAGGAACAAGCTGGGATGGGAGTACGACATGACCTTCGACGGGCTGGTACGGCGGCTTGTGGAGGAGGAGCAGGCCCGGCAGACGGCCGGTCCTGAGGATGGATGCCCCGCCCGGATGACATGACGAAGCGTTCTCCCCTTCTGGCGGAGCTCCCTACGCCCCCACACGGGCGGACCGGCTGGCCCTGGACGGAGGCCTCCCCGCTGCCGGCTCCCGACCTGCCCGAAGGGGCGGTGTGGCCGCGGATCACCGTCGTCACGCCGTCTTACAACCAGGGGGCCTACCTGGAAGAGACCGTCCGCTCGGTCCTCCTGCAGGGTTACCCAAACCTGGAGTTCATTGTCGTGGATGGCGGGAGCACCGACGAGACCCTTGCCGTCATCCGCCGCTACGAGCCCTGGATCACCTACTGGGTGAGCGAGCCCGATGCCGGCCAGACCGACGCGATCCGGAAAGGTGTCGGGAAATCCTCGGGGGAGATCCTCGCGTGGCTCAACTCGGATGACTTTTATGCCCCCGGAGCACTCCTGGTTGTGGGCGCCCGCTTTGCCAAGGCGCCGCAAGTGGACCTCCTGTACGGCGACTGTGCGATGGTTGACGGTGCGGGCCGCCTGATGGACCATTTCCGGGTCCGACAGGGAGGGCTTCCGGAACTTCTGGAAGAGAATTTCATACCCCAGCCCGGGGCGTTCTGCCGCCGGGAGATCTGGGAGGCCGTGGGCGGACCGGACCCGGCCCTCCAGTTCGTCATGGACTACGACCTCTGGATCCGCCTCTTCCTGGCGGGGGTCCGGGCCGAGTACCTGCCGGTCCTCCTCGCGTGGTTCCGTTACCATCAGGATTCCAAGTCGGTCGTCCAGTCCGTCCGGTTCGGCTACGAATTCCTGGGTGTCCTGGACCGGATTGCCGGGGAACTGCCGGAGGACCGTCTCCGAAAAGCCTGCCTGAAGTCGTACTACAAGACCTTCCGCCTCATTCTTGCCTGGCGCGAGATCGCGGCGGCGGAAGGAAACGGATCCCGGGAAGCCGTCGCGGGCGACCTGGCCTGCTGGGCGGCGCACCTGCGGGGAAACATGGCAGCATACCGGCGGTACCCCCGGCTCCTTGGCCTCAGCTACTACTGCATCGGCAAGTACTACTGCCTGCAAGGGGCCATGGAGGAAGGGAGGCGTTTCCTCGGGGATGCCCTGAGGATCCCCGGGGGTCTCCTCAGCCGGGCGCTGCCGGGGAGGCTCGCGGCCTCCCTCGGGAAAGGCCCCTTTGCCTGGTACCACCGACGCTGCAAGGCCATCGCGGGCCGCCTGCGGTGGGGCCGGTCCTGAGGGGCCTGTGAATATCCTTCTGTGTGCCGAGTGGTTCGCTCCCAGTGTCGGGGGGGTCCAGCGAGTCATCCGGGAGCTCGGGGAGACGCTTTCCCGGCGGGGCTACAATGTCACGGTGGCCACGACGAGGATGGACGAGCGGTCCTTCGACGCGCTGAACGGGGTCCATATCCGGCAGTTCGCCGTCTCCGGAAACGGGGTGGAAGGGATCCGGGGGGACGCGGAGGCGTACCGGCGGTTCGTTCTCGACGGCGGATTCGACTCGATGCTCGTTTACGCCGCCCAGCAGTGGACGTTCGATGCCCTCTGGCCGATCCTCGATCGGATCCCGGCCCGCAAGATTCACGTCCCCTGCGGGTATTCCTGCCTTTACGAACCGGGTTACAGCGAATACTACCGCCAAATGCCGGACGTCCTTAGGCGGTTCGATCACCTGGTGTTCAACGCCACGGATTATCGGGACATCCGGTTTGCCAGGGAGAACGGATTGGAACGCTTTTCGGTCCTTCCGAACGGAGCCAGCGAAAAGGAATTCGCCGCCTCTCCCGTCCCGGATCTGCGGCAGCAGCTCGGCATTGACCCGGATGCCTTCGTCTTCCTGTCCGTCGGAACCCCCCCCTTTGCCAAGGGGCATGCGGAGGTGGCCCAGGCCTACGCCGGGGCCTCTTTCCCCTTTCCAACCTGCCTGGTCCTGGACGGCCGCTACGAGCGGCGGGACCAGCCTCCGACGCAGGGTCCCGGAGACCGGATCCGTCTTCATCTGCGGGCGCTCCTGAAAAAGGTGCTGCTGGGGCGGGAGAATCCCGTGCGGAACCTTCTCCTTGCCTATCGGAGCATCCTGCGGCAGCGGGATAAGCAGATCGTCTTCACCGACCTGCCCCGGGAAAAGATGATCGCCGCCTTCTTCACGGCAGACCTCTTCGTCTTCGCATCGCGGGTGGAGTACTCTCCCCTCGTCCTCTTCGAGGCCGCCGCTGCGGGGCTGCCGTTTCTGACGGTGCCCGTCGGCAATGCCGAAGAGATCGCACAATGGACCGGGGCCGGGGAGATCGTCCCTGCCGAGCGGGATCGGGTTGAAAACACTCGCGTCTCCGCGGACGTTCTCTCGCAGGCCATGGCCGGTCTGGCGGTGGACAGGGAGCGGCTCATGACGCTCGGGCGGCAGGGGCGGGAAAGATGGCGGCAAAATTATACGTGGGAGAAAATCGTCGGACGGTATGAAGAAATCCTCTGCAGCGACGGTCCGGGAAGGTCGTAGGGAGAAACCATGAAGATTCTTGTCATGTGCGGGGGACGCGGCCGGCGCCTGGGAACGCTAACGGACCGGGTTCCCAAACCTCTGGTCTGCCTCAACGGGAAGACCATCCTGGAACTCAAGATCGAGGAATACCTGAGGCAGGGATGCAGGGACTTCATTTTCTGCGTCGGATACCGGGGGGATCTCATCCGGGAGGCGGTGCGACCGTATGAGGATCGCATGGAGGCCGTCTTCTCCGACGCCGGGGAGGACGCCGGCATCCTGGAGCGCCTCTGCCATGCCCGGGATCTGTTCAACGACCGGGTTTTCATGACGTACGGGGACACCTTCACCAACCTGTCCCTGTCAAGACTGTTCGCCTTCCACGAGGAGGGCGGCCACGAAGCGACCCTCGTCACGGCCTCCATCCAGAATCCCTTCGGGCTGGTGGAGTTCGACGGCCGCAGCCGGGTGACCAGTTTCCGGGAGAAACCGGTCCTGCAGTACTACATCGGTCATGCCGTGATCCGGAAATCGGCCCTCCGGTTCGTACCCGAGGAGATCCGCCGCATGAGGGATGGGGAGGGCCTGGTGGCCTTCTTCAAGATTCTGATGGCCATGGAAAAGCTCGGGGCCTACGAGCACAAGGGGCTGGAGATCAGCTTCAACACGCCCGACGAGCTGAAGGTAGCGGAAGAAAAGCTCTGTCAATTCTATACGATGTCCGAGGTGGAAGATGGACTGGAAGGATAAGCGCGTTCTGGTGACGGGAGGGGCCGGCTTCATCGGCTCCCATTTGACGAAGCGGATGGTCCGGCTGGGAGCGCGTGTGTCCGTCCTGGTGAAATACCGGAGCATCATCGACAATGTCCGCCTGAGTCCGGTCTGGGACGACATCGAGGTGATCGAGGGGGATCTCCGGAACATCGATTCGCTGAGACAGTTCCGCGACGCGTCCTACGACGCGGTCTTTCACCTCGCGGCGTACAACCACGTCGGAGACAGTTTCCTTCATGTCAGCGAAGCCCTCCAGTCCAATGCGGTAGCGACGGCCAATCTTCTGGAATACGCTCCGGATTTCGGACGGTTCGTCTACATTTCCTCGTCGGAGGTCTACGGGTATCAGACGGCGGTTCCCTTCGCGGAGGAATTCATGCCGTTTCCCATCTCACCGTACGCCATCGGCAAATACGCGGGAGAGCTCTACGCCAGAATGAAGCGGCACGTTACGAACCAGCCCATCGTCTGCGTGCGGCCATTCAACACGTTCGGCCCCTACCAGAGCGAGCGGGCCGTGATTCCCGAGCTGATCGTCCGCTGCCTCCGGGGGCTCCCCGTGGAGACCACGGAGGGCATCCAGACGAGAGAATTCAACTTTGTCGACAACATCATCGACGCCTTTGTACAGGTGGCCGGAATGCCGGATCCTCCGCTGGACAAGGTCGTCAACATCGGCTCCAACCGTGAGATCGCCATCCGGGATCTGGTCCGCCGGATCCACGAGGCGACGGGATCGAGCTCGGAACTCCGGATCGGCCACCTCCCGAACCGGCCGACGGAGATCTGGCGCATGTGCGCTGCCAATGAACGGGCCGCGGAGCTCCTGGGGTGGACCCCCCGGGTAGCCTTCGAGGAAGGGCTGGAGCGGACGGTCGCCTGGTACCGCCGGTACCTGGAGGTGTTCCATCAGCCCCGGTCCGCCCTCAACGAGCTGTGACGCGGGGAAGCCCTTCATGAGGATCGGGATCACCGGGACACAGGGATTCATCGGCGGCTTCCTATGCCGCTTCCTGTCCGGGGAGGGGCACGAGGCGGTCTCGCTGGACGCCTTCACCCGCCGTGGGGCGGCGGAGCCGGACCGGGGAACGATTCCCGGCGGGCTGGCGTGGGTTCTCCATTTCGGGGCCTCCACGTCGATCCCCCGGAGCTTCGAGGACCCCTTCGGCGTGTACGCCAACAACACGGAGGCGACGCTCCGTGCCCTGGAGATCGCCCGGCTCTCCCGGGCCTCGTTCCTGTTCATGAGCTCCTACGTCTACGGCCGGCCGCAGTACCTCCCCATTGATGAGTCCCATCCCGTCGAGGCGCTGAATCCCTACATGGGGAGCAAGATCGCCGGCGAGTCGATCTGCCGCCAGTGGGGCGGCCTCACGGGCATTCCCGTCGTCGTTCTGCGCGGCTTCCTGATCTACGGGGACAGCCGGTCGCCGGGCCGCCTGATCCCGGACCTGCTGGCGTCGGCGCGGAGCGGGGCGGCTTTCACGCTCCGGGACCCGGCGCCCCGGAGGGACTACCTCTACATCCGGGATTTTGCCGAACTTGTCCGGAAGATCCTATCCACGGAGCCGGTGCCGGCGGGAACGTACAACGTCGGCGGGGGCGAGATCCACAGCAACCTGGACGTAGCCGAGCGGGTCCGCCGGCTTGCACCAAGGCCTTTCAACCTGGCGATCGCGGACACGCCCAGGAGAAACGACGTCGACGACATCGCCGCGGACATCCGTCTCGTGAAGCGGACCTTTGACTGGGAGCCGCGATACACCCTCGATCAAGGGGTGAAGGAAGTCCTGCGAGCGACACAGGCCGACATGTCTTCAGACTGACCCTCGCGGTCGTTTTGCTTTTCCACTACCCGAAAGGAGACATCCCGGAATGCCACCGGAAGACCTGCTCGCCTACAAATCGAATACGTATTCGCAGAATGGCGAGGACGGTGTCATCGCCGCCATTTTCGACAGGATCGGGACGACAACGAGGACCTGCTGCGAATTCGGCGCGTGGGACGGCGTCCATCTGAGCAACTGCCGCCGGCTCATTCTCGAGGGCTGGTCCGCCCTGATGATCGAAGGCGATCCCGAGCGGTTCCACCTGCTCGTCTCGTGTTACGCGGACAAACCGTCGGTCGTGTGCGTCAACCGCTTTGTCGACAAGGGGCCCAACAGCCTGGACTCAATCATGAAAGAGAACGGGATCGGAGACCTGGATTTCCTGAGCATCGACATCGATGGACTGGATTACGAGATCCTCGAAGCACTGACCGTCCGTCCCCGCGTGATCTGCATCGAGGTCAACGCGGGGCACGATCCCGATTTGAAGACAAGGATCGATCGTCGCGTTGCGCAGGACAACGTCGGCCAGCCGCTCCGGACATTTGTGGAGATGGCGGACGCGAAGGGGTATGCCCTTGTCTGCTACACGGGCAACGCCTTCTTCGTTCGCCGTGACGCGATCGACGGTTCCCGGCTCCCTGTCCTGACCGGCCGGCAGGCCTATGAATACTTCCTCGGGCGACTATCGCCGACGGAAAGGGAATGGCTGTACCTTGTCAATCTCGGACTGGTGAATCCCGGTGTTTCGTTCGCAAACCCGTTCCTGACGCGTGGTGCCCTGGGGATCCGCCCGCTCAGGGCTTTTCGGCTCTCGCTGAGGCCGGCGATCTTCCGATTCCTGAGGATGATCCGGCAGGGCCGGAGGGGAAGGCTTCCGACCTGACGTACGGAGGCACGGGGGGGTGGACCCTCGGGGGGATGAACAGACAGCGGTGGAAGGCTTCAAGTCGATGGAAAGGGCAGACACACCACTGGTGATCGTTCGCCTGAACGGCGGGCTGGGCAACCAGTTGTTCCAGTACGCGACGGGCCGGATGCTCGCCGATCACCACCGGACGGAGCTGAAACTGGACCTATCGGCCTTTCATACCGGCAAGGAACGCACCTACCGTCTGAATCACCTCCGGGTTCGGGAACGCATCGCCGGCGACGACGAAATCGACGCCCTCTGCGGACCGCCCCGGAACTCGTTTCGGGGGATTGTCTTCCGTCTCCTGCAGAGAATGAGACCGTACCACCGGCGTTTCGTTTTCCAGGAAAGGTGCATTGGCCGTTACGATCCGGACATTCTCAGAACCCCGAAGAGCGTCTACCTCCGTGGCTACTGGCAGAGCGAGAAATACTTTCTGACGGTCGCCGGCGACATCCGGAGGGAGATCGCCGAAATCGAACCCCGGGACGCCCACAGCCGGGAGATGGAGAAGGAGATGCTCCGGACCGCCTCCGCGAGCGTCCATGTCCGACGGGGTGACTATGTGACGGACCCCGCCGCCTGCGAGGTCCACGGCCTCTGCGACGGGGATTATTACCGGCGGTGCGTACGGTTCCTCGATGAACGGGTGAAAAACCTCCGCCTGTTCATATTTTCCGACGAGCCCGATTGGGTGCGGCGGAACATGGATCTGGGAAGCTCGGCTGTCGTGGTGGATCACAACGGCGGGGAAAGGGACTACGAAGACCTGCTGCTCATGAGCCGATGCCGTTACCACATCGTCGCGAACAGCAGCTTCAGCTGGTGGGGAGCCTGGCTGTGCGATTTCCAGGACAAGATCGTCCTGGCGCCCCGGAACTGGTTCCGGGCAGGCGTCCTGGAAGAGACGGACATCGTTCCGGATTCCTGGATCAGGATGTAAGGAAGGGCATGATTTCAAAGGATCGCAGGCGGAAGGCGGAACAGGAGCAGGAGAAATGAAGGCCCTCGTGCTGGGCGGCAACGGATTCATCGGATCCCATCTGGTGGACCGTCTGCTGGCGGAGGGCCACGACGTTCGGGTGTTCGACAAGTACGGGGAACGCTTTCGTCCCTCTCTGCGCGGGGTGGACTATCACCTCGGCGATTTCGGCAACCGCGGCCTCCTGGCGGAGGCACTTCGCGGTCGGGAGGTGGCGTACCACCTTGTCTGGAACACCCTTCCGAAAACGTCCAATGACGATGCCCCCTTTGACGTCTCTTCCAACCTGGCGGACACCCTTTTTCTCCTCGAGGAGTGCGTGCGCCATAAGATCGGCCAGATCGTCTTCGTCTCTTCGGGCGGCACGGTGTACGGGAATCCCCGGAGCCTGCCCGTTTCCGAGGACAGCCCGACGGAACCGCTCTGCTCGTACGGCATCACGAAGCTGGCGGTGGAAAAATACCTGGCCCTGTACCGCCATCTCCATGGACTGGATTACACGATTCTCCGTCCCTCCAATCCATACGGCTTCCGGCAGGATCCGCAGGGGGCCCAGGGGGCCGTTTCCGTTTTCCTGTGGCGGCTGGCCCGCGGAGAGGCGGTGGAGATCTGGGGAGATGGCAGCATCATCCGGGATTACCTGTACATCGGAGACCTGGTGGACGGAATCTATCGGGCCTCCGTGGCCCGGACGCCTTCCCGGATTTTCAACCTCGGAAGCGGCCGGGGGACCTCCCTCAATCAGGTGCTGTCGACGATCCGGGCAGCCACGGGGCGGGAGCCGACTGTCCATTACACGGAGGGAAGGCGGTTCGACGTCCCGGAGATCTGTCTTGATATCGAAAGGGCGAGACGCGAACTGGGATGGGAGCCCTCGACCTCCCTCGAGGAAGGTGTCGGGAGGACCTGGAGCCAGATCCTGGAGGTCTGCCGACCGTGAGTTCCCCGAAGGTGACGGTCCTGATGCCGGTCCACAACGGCGCTCCCTACCTGGAGCGCGCCGTGGACAGCATCCTGCGCCAGACTTGCGAAGCGTTCGAGCTGCTGGTCATCGACGACGCCTCCACCGACGAAAGCTGGGACATTTTGTCCGCCCTGCACGATCCGAGGATCCGGCTTGTCCGGCACGAAAAGAACAGGGATCTGGTCGCGACCCTCAACGAGGGGCTGGATCTGGCCCGCGGGGAGTATGTCGCCCGCATGGACCAGGACGACATCAGCCTGCCGGAGCGCCTGGAGAAGCAGGCGGCGTTCCTGGAGCGACACGGGGACGTGGGCATCGTGGCTGTGGGAGCGAGGCTGATCGACGAGCGGGACCGTCCCCGAGCCGTCCTGCCCCTCCTGGCGGGTCACGGCCTGCTCCGCTGGTCTTTCTGCTTCGGTTGCCCCATCGCCCATGCGGGCGTGATGATGCGCCGCTCCCTGATCCTCGAACTGGGCGCCTACCGGGAAGAGGCCTTCCGGTGCGAGGATTATGACCTCTGGACCCGGGCGGCGGATAAAACCAGGCTGGCGATGCTCCCGGAGGTTCTGCTGCTGCTGCGCCGGCATGCCTCGAGCATGACCCGCGTCTGGCCGGAGGACAACGTCCGCAACGCCCTCCGCGTCGCCGGCGCTCACATCCGGACAATCCTGGGCGAGGAGCCCCCGCCGGGCGCGCTCCGCACCCTCTGGCTTCAGGATGTAAGGGTGCCCGCCGATGCGGTGGCCGCGGCGGATTGGATGGGCCGTCTCCAGGATTCGGTCCTGTCCGATCCCTCACTGAATCCCGCGGAGAAAGAAATCATCCGCCTCGACGCCGCGGCAAGGCTGTTCAAGCTTTTCATGCGGGGGATCTCGCATCCCGGGGTATGGCCCATCCTCGGCCGGTCCCTGAAGGCGGATCCGTTTGTGGTCGTCCGGCAGGCCCTGTCGTTTCCGCGGCGGCTTTTCCCCGGCATGGGGCTATCATGAAACGGAAGATCCTGATCTGGCCGTCCACCTATCCGACGGAGGGTTCCTTCGTCAGCGGGATCTTCACCAAGGAGCAGGCCGAGGTCCTCTCGAGGCGCTACGATGTGGCGGTGGGCCTGGCGCGGATCCCCAGCTGGAGGAGGATGCTCGAGGGAAAGGATCGGCCCCGGACGGTGGAGCAGGTTCAGAACGGTCTCCCCGTGTTTCGGCAGGAAGCCATCGCCCCACCCCGTTCCTTTGCCCTGCGCATCCTTTTCTACCGCCTGCTGGCGGAAACGCTCTTTGCCAGGGTTGTGTCCCGTTGGGGGCGGCCGGACCTGATCCACGCCTACATGGTCTACCCGGCCGGATGGACGGCAGTCCGGGTCGCGAAACGGCACGGCATTCCCGTCGTCCTGACCGAATACACGGGACCCTTCTCGGTGCACCTGGAAACGCGCCTGCAACGGCGACTGGTCCGGGAGACCCTCGATTCCTGCGATCACCTTGTGACCGCCAGTCCGGGGCTGGCGAGGGAGATCGAATCGTTTCAGCCGGTGAGGAAGGTCTCCCCTCTCGGGATTATGGTGAAAACAGGGTTCTTCACGCCTTCCCCCGATGACGAGCCACCCGGTCCGCGCACCCGCTTCCTGACCGTGGCGCTCCTGGATCCGGCCAAGGGGATCCACAACCTCGTGGAGGCCCTGCATCTCCTCGAGAAAAAAGGATTCGCGAACTGCGAACTCTGGATCGGCGGCGACGGTCCGGCACGGGCAGCGCTGGAAGTGCAGGCAAAGCGCCTCGGGGTCGATGGCCGCTGCCGCTTCCTGGGGCTCCTCAAGCCGGCGGAGGTCCGCACATGGATGCGTCGGTGCGACGTCTTTGTTCTGCCAAGCCTCGTGGAGACCTTCGGGGTGGTCATCGGGGAGGCGATGGCCTGCGGGAAGCCGGTGATCGCAACCCGCTGCACCGGTCCGGAGTTCATCCTTACAAAGGAGAACGGCCTGTTGGTCGATATAGACAGCAGCCGGGATCTTGCCGCGGCCATGGAGCGGGTCCTGGCGGGAGCCGTCCGCTATGAGGAGTCTGTGATTCGCAGGACGGTGACGGACCGCTTTGGAGAAGATGCGTATCTGGACAATCTGTCCCGGATTTACGAGTCGCTGATGGCGGCTCCGGGTGGTCGCTGAGCCGGTATGTGCGGCATTGCCGGAATCATAAACAAAGACGCCGGGCCCGCCGGGCAGGAGATCCTTCAGGCCATGATGGCGGTCATGGGGCATCGGGGCCCCGACGATGAAGGGGTCTATGCGTCCGGTCAGGTAGCCCTGGGCCACCGGCGCCTGTCCATCATCGACCTGTCCCCCGCTGGGCACCAGCCCATGCGCTATGGCAACCTGGTGATCGTTTACAACGGGGAAATATACAACTATTTGGAATTGCGTCAGGAACTGGAAACCCAGGGGCACCGGTTCGAGACCGGGTCGGACACGGAAGTGATTCTTCACGCCTACGACGCGTGGGGAGAGGCGTGCCTCCAACGCTTCACAGGCATGTGGGCCTTTGCGATTCTCGACGAAGCGAAACGGGAGGTCTTCTTCGCCCGGGACCGTTTCGGGATCAAGCCCCTGTATTACTCCGACGGGGAGAATCGATTCCTCTTTGCCTCGGAGATCAAGGCCGTCCTGGCGGGCGGCGCACCCGCCCGCGTCAACGACCAGCGACTCGTCGAGTATATCGTCGTGGGGACAACGGATCACACGGAGGAGACCTTTTTCTTCGGCATCCGGCAGATCCTCCCGGGGTGCTGGATGCGTATCGACCTTCCCTCCTTCCGGATCCGGACGGAGCGATACTTCGATCTGACCGGCCGGCCGGACTCGCTGCCTCCGACGGTCGAGGACTTTGCGGACCGCCTGGAGCGCTCCGTCCGTCTCCACCTGCGGAGCGACGTTCCCGTCGGGACCTGCCTGTCAGGGGGGCTCGACTCGTCCGTGGTTGCCGCCCTGGCGGCGGCCATGAACCGGGAGAACGGGAACAGCCGGTTCGACGCCGTCACGGCCCGCTCGGAAAGTCCGGAAACGGACGAGACCCCTTACGCCCGGCTGGTCGCCGAGCACTGCGGCCTCCAGTGGCACGTCGCCGCTCCCGGCTACGACGATTTCGCGGAGCACATCGAGCGGTGCCTCTGGTTTCAGGAAGAGCCCGTCGGCAGCCCTTCCGTCTTCATGCAGTACTGGGTCATGAAGACGGCGAAAGAGGCGGGCCTGAAGGTCATGCTGGACGGTCAGGGAGGCGACGAGATCCTTCTGGGGTATGAACGCTACTACATAGCCTTTTTCTGGGAGCTTTTCCGGAAGGGCCGCCTGCGAAGCCTCCTGGAGGAATACGGCCTGGCCATCCGGAATTCCCGCATGGGATTCTGGTGGTTCCTCGCCTCCGTGGGCTATTTCTCCAGTTTTCCCCTCCGCCGGGCCGTCCTGCACAGGCGGGCGCGGTTCCTGAAGCCGGAGTCCCTGGAGCGCTCGAATTCCATGATCCGCAGCCTCTCCCGGGACGTCTTCCGGCTCCGGAAACTGCAGGCCAAGGAAGTCATGGGACAGCAGCTTCCCCACCTCCTTCGTTACGAGGACCGCAACTCCATGGCCTTTTCCATCGAGGCCAGGGTCCCCTATATCGAGGGGGACTGTGTCCGGACGGCCCTGGACCTGCCCGCGGAATGGAAGATCCGGGGAGGATATACCAAGTATCCGCTTAGAAAAATGGCGGAAAAGATCCTGCCGGGGGAAATCGCCTGGCGGCGCAACAAGTTCGGCTTCGAGGCGCCCGCCGATTTGTGGCTGAAACGGCATCAGGCAATCATGCAGGCCGAGATCGATCGCTCAAGCTTGCTCAACAGAGTTTGCAAACAGATTCCCGACCTCGGAACTTTAAATACTGAAATGCAGTGGCGTCTTTATAACATCGCCATCTGGGAGAAGATGTTCGATGTCTTATCGCAGGATTGATCAGAGGCTCTCTCAATTCGCCCGCAGCCCATTCATTATAGGCACCGAACAAATGATCGCATAGATGGAATGAGGATGACCAATTCATTGAAAAGTATGCGTGCCTATACAGCAAAGACGTTCTTTTCCTTTGAATTCGTTTTCCTGTTATTTCTGTTTGCAGGTTGCTACAAGGCCCGTCCCTGGCTGCACTGGGTTCCTGTCGATTTGACGGCGCTTTTCTTTGCCATGAGTGTTGCCGTGGGGATGTTCATCCTGGCGAGGAAAAAGGCTCGTTTTGCCGGGGATGCTTTAATCGTGGTCGGCATTGGCGGTTTCTTGTTTCTCTATGCCACCGTGAGTTTGACCTGGTCTCCAGGTGTGCTCTATGCCGGGAAGAAAGCTCTGTATCTCTGTACTCTTACATTTTGGCCTCTGATTGCCGCAGCTTTGATTGTCGCTGACCGTGCTGAGCGGGTCCGATATTTCCTGGGAGGCCTTTTCTTCTTTGCCCTGTGGTTTGCCGTGGAATCTCTCTTTTCGTTTTTCCAATCCTCAGACCAGAGGCTTTGGGCGATCGGCGTTGCCGTAGACGGCGCCGACTACATTTCAATCGGAAGGATCATCAGTCTGGGTGCAATCTCCATATATGGCTACTATATGCTGAATGCCGAATCGGGTCTATCCATGTTCTTGTCATTGGCTCTTCTATGTTGTTTTGTTTTCGTATTGATGATTCTGGGAGGCCGAGGACCTCTTCTGGGGATGATCGTTTCATTTGCCCTGATCCCGATTGCAGGATGGAAAAAGAGCTCTCCGTTCCATCTATGGAACAGAAAGCATGTCTTCCTGATGTGTATTGCGATTCTGGCTGTCGCTATCCTGGCTGGCTATATGGTGTCACACAGTTCACTCATGCCAACCATCAGAAGGACATATTATCTGTTTGTCGGCATAGGGGAAAGTCCGCTGCTTCGGCTGGATTATTATTGGAGAGCGTTAAGACTTTGGGTGGAGGCACCAATCCTGGGACATGGACTCGGTAGCTGGCCCTTGCTGGTTGGTTTTGGGGACATCAAAGAGTATCCTCACAACGTCATTTTAGAACTGCTGGTTGAACTCGGTCTGGTGGGTTTTCTTCTGTTTCTGGCCATTCCCTTGAGGGCGCTGTATCAAAACAGGTTTTTGAAGGCCACGCAATGCGTCCCGACATTGTTGATTATATTGATGATATTTGTTGATCTGTTTGTGAACGCCCTTTGCTCGGGCGACCTTTCGGATAACAGGCTTCTGTTTGCTGCTGCGGGCATGCTTGTGATGAGAGACGGCAATCACACGGATCCGACCGGTGCTCCAGGATAGAACAAGGAGACGGCGTCACATATGAGATGAGAAAAACAAAATGAAGCTGTCCGATTTTGTCCATCATGTTTTCACGGTTGGTTTGGGAAGTGTCGGTGCCTTTTTATTGAATATTGCGGTGATCCCGCTTATTACACGCCTCTATGCACCAGAGGCTTACGCGGGATGGGCACTGATGATGAGTACCGCAATTCTGTTCAGTTCCATTGCAACGTTGCGCTTTGAACTTGCCCTGGTTCTTCCCAGGTCAGACGAGGAGGCTTCGAATCTTTTCGTTATCTGTCTGGCTGTTTCGTTACTCGTTGCGGTGGCATCCGGTCTGTTGCTGCCGTTGTTCCAGGATGATCTGATTGGCAGAGGGTTCCGCCAGGAACTGAAGCATTGGTTATTGTACATATCCTATCTTGTCGCAGTAACGGGATTTTACCAAGCATGTGTGCACTGGTGTGTGAGAATGAAGGAATTTCAATGGTACGCGATGATGCAGTTACTCTTGCCTCTGATGGTGTGCCTGGTGCAAATCATAATGGCCACAGTTGGCCGGAAAGATTCCTCGGGTCTGATCATCGGGACTTTGGCCGGCCAGTCCATTGTGATTATTCTCATGCTCGCATTGATACTGGCTAAATACGGACGTGCTATTGCCCACGGTGTCTCAATGGAGGAAATTTTACGTTTGTTTTCTCGCTACCGTGTATATCTGACTCACATGACGCCTTACACCCTGATAGGGACTTTTCGCGAGCGGGTTCCGTATTTTTTGCTTGCTGGTTTTGCCAGCAAGGAAAGCCTTGGTTTTTATGGATTGTCTTCACGTGTGATCAATGTGCCAAATAGCCTTCTCAGCAGTGCCATACGGCCTGTCTTTTTCCAGAGCGGAGCAACCGCGGGCTTGGAAGTTCTTGAGGGGAGATTGAAAACACTTCTATATGCAATCTCGATTTGCGCCGTTCCCTTCTGGGTTCTCTTTCTTTTTCACGCCGAGACTCTGTTTGCGTTATTTTTTGGCGAGGCTTGGCGTGAGGCAGGTATCTACGCCGCCGTTCTTTCAGCTCCCATCATTCCAAAACTCCTTAGTAATTGGATGGATCGGTCATTTGACGTTCTTGGCCGTCAGCGCCTCCTGTTCAAGCTGGATTTTGTCTCATCCGTCATTGTCATCGGGTTGTTCACGCTGGTGATGGTTTTACTGGAGAACATACTTCTGGCGATTGTTCTGCAATCGTTAACATTAACAATTTACCATTTCTATCTTCTCCATGTCATTTTCAGCGAGGCTGATTTCAAGAAACTGAAGCTGATGGGCCTGCTGAAGCTCCTTGCCGGTTTGGTTGCTGTTTCAGGAGCACTCAGCTGCATCTGTATGATATTACTTCATCCGTTTGCAGCAATTGTTGTGAACGGTACGGTCATCATTCTTTGTATGGTTGTTCACATATCCTGCTCCGGCTTGTTTGCAGAAGGGGTGTAGCGTGATCATTATCGTCGACTATGGGGTGGGGAATCTCGGATCACTCCGGAACATGCTGAAGAAGATCGGCCGGGAGGCCATGATTTCCCAGGATCCCCAGGTCGTCGGGCAGGCGGACAAAATCATCCTGCCGGGAGTGGGTTCCTTCGATCATGCGATCGAGAACCTCCGCTCGACGGGGCTCATGCCCGTCCTGAATGAGAGCGTCCTGAGCCGGAAAATTCCGGTCCTCGGGGTCTGCCTGGGGATGCAGCTCATGACCGGCCGGAGCGAGGAAGGGGTTCTGCCGGGACTTGGCTGGATCGACGCCGAGACCGTGCGCTTCCGGTTTGACGAGTCCCGTCGGCACCTGAAAGTGCCCCACATGGGGTGGAATACGATCCGGGTGCGGGGCGCGAACCCGCTTTTCGAGGAGATGGCGGAGGGCAGCCGGTTCTATTTCGTCCACTCCTATCACGTGCAATGCCGCGCCGGGGCGGATGTGCTGGCGACGACGGATTACGGAGGAGATTTCGTGTCCGCGTTTGCGAGGGACAACATCATCGGAGTTCAGTTCCATCCGGAGAAAAGCCACCGGTTCGGTATGCGCCTCCTGAAGAACTTCGCGGAAAAATGCTGATTACGAGAGTGATTCCCTGCCTGCTGCTCAAGGGCCGGGGCCTGGTCAAGACCGTCCGGTTCAAGGATCCGACGTACGTCGGAGACCCCATCAACGCCATCAAGATCTTCAACGACAAAGAGGTGGACGAACTCGCCTTTCTCGACATAACGGCGACGATCGAGAAAAGGCCTCCGCCCTATCAGGTGATTTCGGAGATAGCCAGCGAGTGCTTCATGCCGCTGGCATATGGCGGCGGAATCCGGAGCCTCCAGGAGATCGAGAAGATCTTCAGCCTGGGGGTCGAAAAGGTCTGCCTCAACTCCGCGGCGGTTGAAGATCCCGACCTGGTTCGGAATGCGGCGAAGGCCTTCGGGAGCCAGAGCATCGTCGTTTCCGTGGATGTAAAGAAGAGCCTCTTCGGGAAGTATGAGATTTTTACGCACGGAGGGCGCCGGAACGCGCGGAAGGACATCCTGGCCCATGTCCGCCACATGGAGGAGATGGGGGCCGGGGAGCTTCTGCTCACCTCGATCGATCGGGACGGTACGCAGCAGGGTTACGACCTGGAACTGGTCGGACGGGTGGCGGAGGCGGTCGGGATTCCGGTGATCGCCTGCGGAGGCGCCGGCGGCCTTTCGGACATTACAGCGGCGGTGAAGCGCGGGGCCGCCGCAGCCGCTGCGGGCAGCCTGTTCGTGTTTCACGGGCGCCACCGGGCGGTTCTCATCAGCTATCCGTCCAGGGAAGAACTGGACGCGGCCTTTCCGGCCGCTCCGGACAGGGAGACGTAAATGGAAAGACCTTACCGGATCTGCACATACTGCATCATGGACACGTCGGACCCGGACATTTCGTTCGACGGGCAGGGGCGCTGCAACCATTGCCGGAATTACGAGGTCCGGGCGGCCTCGGAGGTGTTCCGGGGAGAAGAAGGAAGGCAAAGGCTCGAGGCCATGGTCGAGCGGATCCGGGAACGGGGCCGGGGGAAGGACTATGACTGCATCATCGGGGTGAGCGGCGGGGTCGACAGCACGATGGTGGCCTACACGGTCCGGAAACTGGGGCTGAGACCCCTGGCCATTCATTTCGACAATGGATGGGACACCGAACTGGCGGTGGACAATATCAAGAAGACGCTCGACCGGCTGGGCATCGATCTGCAGACCCACGTGGTGGACTGGGAGGAATTCAAGGATCTCCAGCTGTCCTTCCTGAAAGCCTCCGTGGCCAACTGCGAGATTCCAACCGATCACGCCATCACGGCCCTCCTGTTCAATGCCGCGGCGAAACACAACATCCATTACATCTTCGGGGGAGGAAACGTCGCCACGGAGGGCATTCTCCCGTTCAGCTGGGGATATTACAACCAGGACCGGAAGCACCTGGAAGCGGTGCACCGGATCTACGGCACGATTCCCCTGAGGACAACGCCCAGGATCAGCCTGACGCGATTCCTGTACCTCGTCTTCGCCCGGGGAATCCGGCTCATACCCATTCTCAACTACGTGGACTACAACAAGGCCCGGGCCATGAAAATTATCCAGGAGGAACTGTGCTGGCGCTACTACGGCGGAAAGCACTACGAATCCATCTACACCCGCTTTTTCCAGGGCTACATCCTTCCCCGCAAGTTCGGGTTCGACAAGCGCCGGGCCCACCTGTCCACGCTCGTCTGTTCCGGTGAAATGAGCCGGGAGGAGGCTCTCAAGGAGATGGAAAAGGATCCGTACGCGAACAACGATCTCCGGGAGGACCGGGAATTCGTCATCAAGAAATTCGGCCTGACCGAGGAGGCTTTCGAGGAACTGATGAACCGGCCCGTCAAGTCCTATCGGGATTATCCCAATCACTCCTTCTTTTTTCATACCATGGGAAACCTGCGGGCCCGCTTCAAGAAGATCGCCACGTCCGCCTGAGACCGCCCGTGTCCCTGAACGTTCATATCTATCCCACCCCGTTCCGGAACGAGAGCCGGATTCTCAAGATCACGAGAAGCCTGAAGGAGGCGAACGTGTTCGACCGGATCCGGATCATGGCCACCTGGGAGGAAGGGCTGGCGGAAGAAGAGGACCTGGACGAGACGCGAAGGGTCGTCCGCATCCGGAGGCGGATCGGGGAAGAAAGGAGCGGTACCTTCTGGAAAGCCGTCCGGGTCGGGGAATGGTCCTGGCGGGTGATGCAGTCTCTCCGGGGAGAGCGCATCGATTGCATAAACGCCCACAGCCTGTCGGTTCTTCCGCTTTGTGTGCTCCTGAAACGGCTCAAGGGATCGAAGCTGATCTACGATACCCACGAACTGGAAACGGAGACCGCCGGTTCCACCGGCATCCGCAGGGTGCTGGCCCGACGGGTCGAACGGATCCTGATCCGCGAGGCGGACGCGGTCATCGCCGTCAACGACTCCATCGCCTCCTGGTACCGGCGGACCTACGGTCTGAAGCGGGTCTGGGTCGTGAAGAACGTTCCCTACCGTCCGGATTCCGTTCCCGCGAAAACCTCCATGCTGCGCGACGCCTGCGGCGTCGGCGGGGAGGAGATCCTTTTCCTGTACCAGGGAGCCATGGCGAAGGATCGGGGCATCCGGCGCCTGCTGGATGTCTTCTCCCGGCTCGATGAAAACCGGCATCTTGTCTGCATGGGATTCGGGGAAGACGTCGATCTGGTGAAGCGCTTCGCCGGTGCGCATCCGAACATCCATTACCATCCCGCCGTTCCGCCGTCCGAGGTCTTCCGCTATACCTCCGGTGCCGACGTGGGTGTTCACCTGATCGAAAACACGTGTCTCAATCACTATTACTGCCTTCCCAACAAGATCTGGGAATACCTGAATGCGGCCCTCCCCGTCGTCGTCAGCGATCTGCCGGAGATGGCGCAGGTGGTTGACCGCTTCGGGTGCGGCTGGAAATGCGATCCGTCCGACGACGGGGCGTTGAGGCTCATCGGGGGGATCTCGATGCCGGATGTGGACGGGAAGAGGGAACGGGCACTGGAGGCCCGGGAAGGATTCGGATGGCACGTGGAGGAAAAAGAAATGCTCGATGCCTATCAGGAAATAGGATTTGTCAGTCGTTAAGAATCCAGACAGGCTCCTCCGGGTGATGGACTGAACCATGCTGAGACTCTTGGACCGGTTTTTCCACCGTATGAGGCGAAAGTCCTTTTTTGCCCATACGGTGACTATGATGGGAGGGACGGCCGTGGCACAGGGGATCGCCCTTCTCGGCACCCTGGTGCTCGCCCGGTTTTATCTCCCCTCTCATTTCGGCGTGTTTTCCATGTTTGCCGGCGTGGTTTCCCTGATCGGTATCCTCTCGGCTTTCCGGTACGAAGTCGCCATACCTCTGCCGGAAGATGAAGAGGACGCAGCGGTACTCGCAAGATTCTCCCTGTTGATTTTAGGGAGTGTCAGCCTGGTGATCCTGGTGCTTGTGTTTTCCACCTATGTGTGGCTGTCTCCATGGTTCCGCGTCCGCGCCACCGAGCTGCGTCCCTGGCTCCCCCTGCTCCCCCTGTGCATTCTGCTGGTCGGAGCTTCCAATACGCTTTACAACTGGTGCTTGAGAGGTCGGCGCTTTCGCGGCATCGTTCTATTCCGGGTGGCGAAGTCCGTTGCCACGGTCCTGGGGCAGTTGATCGCGTATCCGTTTGTCGCATTGCCGGGAGGAGGCCTGATTTTTGGTTATGTAATCGGCCTCGCGGCCGGACTTGTTCCCTTGTTGAGGAGGACCAGAATCATATTCACGGAAGCCGTCGATCGGTCACGCATGGTCGCCGTCGCTTCCCGGTACGCGGACTTTCCCAAGAAGGCAGGCATTGGTGCCTTCCTGGATGCAGCAGCCGTGCAGATTCCGCTGATCGCGCTGCCGGTCCTCTTTTCCCCACATATCGGCGGCTCCTTTGCCGTTGCCGACAGGCTTCTCAGGGGCGCGGTGGACTTTTTCAGCGTGACGCTCGGCCAGGTGTTCTACCAGCGGGTTGCCCGTTTCCGGCGTGATCGGGAAGAGGCGACGTCCCTGCTGATCAGGACGTGGAAACTTCTTTTTGTCTGCTCCGTCGGTCCCATCGTGCTCCTGGTCCTCTTCGGCCAGGAGATTTTCACGTTTCTACTCGGGACCAAATGGGGTGAGGCGGGGGAATACGCTGCAATCCTCGCCGTCGGGTTCCTCTCGCAGCTCGTGGTCTCGCCGACGAGCCTCGGACTCATGGCCTTCGAGAAGCTCAACCTCCTGCTCGGCTGGCAGATCCTTTCGTTCCTGGCGATGGCGACCGCTCTGATCCTGGCCTTTCTGTTCTGGAGAAACGACATCAAGTCTTTTCTGTGGTTCTGGTCCTGCAAGGAGATATTTCTGTATCTGCTGTACGGAGGGATCCTATACCGGATCCACGCGGGCCATGAGAAGTCCCTTTCCGCATAAACAACCCTCGACAAGGAGCATATCATGATTCAAGTCGCCCAGATCGGCGTGGGATACTGGGGTCCCAACCTGCTTCGCAACCTGGTGGCCAACCGGCGCTGCCGGGTGAAGGCCGTGGCGGAGCTGTCGGCGGAGCGCCGGAATTACGTCCAGTCCCTGTACCCTTCCGTTGCAGTGACGGACCGGGTGGAGGACGTTTTCAAAGACCCGGAGGTGGACGCGGTCATCGTCGCCACCCCCGTGGCGAGCCATCACGATCTCTCCATGACTGCCCTGGGTGCGGGAAAGCACATCCTGGTGGAGAAACCCCTGGCCCGGAGCGTGGCGGAGGTGGAGTCCATCGGCCGGCTGGCGGAGGAGCGAAAGAAGGTGGCCATGGTGGGCCACACATTCCTCTACAACGCCGCGGTCCGCTTCGTGAAAAAGCTGATCGATTCCGGAGAGATCGGCGATATCCGCTACATTTACAGCCAGCGGCTCAACCTGGGGCGCATCCGCTCCGACGTCGACGCCCTCTGGAACTTCGCTCCCCACGACGTCAGCATCATCCAGTACTGGCTGGGCGACCCCGAGCCGGTGTCGGTGGTGAAGCGGGGAGTGGACTTCATCCAGCCGGGGATCGCCGACGTGGTCTTCATGAACATCCAGTACCCCGGGAAGATCATGGCCAACATCCACGTGAGCTGGCTGGACCCCGGCAAGATCCGCTGCATGACCGTCGTGGGCTCCCGGAAGATGGTCGTCTACGACGACGTGGCGGACAATAAGATCGCCGTCTACGACAAGGGGATCGACCGCAGGGCCGTCCTGGGGGAGAACATGGACTACGACGGGCCGTCCTATCCGACCTTCAGCCTCCGTTCCGGCGACATACTGATCCCGAAGATCGACTTCCAGGAGCCCCTGAAGGTGGAGATCGACCACTTCTTCGACTGCATCGAAAAGGGGACACCCTGCCTGACGGGCATCGACCATGCCCGGAAGGTCGTGGAGATCCTGGCCTCGTGAACGCTCCCGGAGCGGGCTCATCCGGATCACCCCGGTTCCGGCCCGGAACGCGGGGACGGTGAATCTTGAAGGTCTGGATCGTCTTCATCGGCGAGGAGCTGCCCATCGACGGGGCCGTCCGCCCCTGGCGTTACGGAATCCTCTCGGACATCCTGGCGGACCGGGGACACGAGGTGATCCGATGGCAGCCCAGCTTCTATCTCCACAAGTTTCAGCGCTGCGAGGCCGACACGACGATCCGCTGGCGGGACAACTACACGATCCGCCTGATCCACGTACCGCCGTACCGGCGGCACATCGGCTTCCAGCGGATCCGGCACTATGAGATCCTGGCCCGCCGCTTCGCCGCCCTTGCCCGGGAGGAAGAGCCCCCGGACATTCTCCTCTGCGGCATGCCCTCGCCCAGCATGTGCGCCGCCTCCGCCGACTATGCCGCACAGCGGAGGATTCCCCTGCTCATCGACGTCCGGGACCTCTGGCCGGACATCTTCCTCGACGTCGTCCCGCCGCTCCTCAGGCCCCTCGGACGCCTTGCCCTGTGGTTCGAGTTCCGGCGGAACCGGCGCGTCTTCCGTCAGGCCACTGGGATTCTCGGGATCCGCGACGATTTCGTCCAATGGGGGCGGGATTACGGGAGGCGGGCCCCGGGGGCCTTCGACGGGACCTTTTCCCATGCCTACCGGGAGCGGACGTTGAGCGCCGGGGAGAGGAGCCGGGAGGAAGAACTCCTCCGCCGGGCGGGCGTCCGCTTCGAGCACCCCCTGGCCTGCTTCTTCGGGTCTTTCGAAGAATCCTACGACCTTGAGACGGTCGTGGAAGCGGCCCGGGAACTGGCAGCAGGCCCTCACCGGGACCTCCAGTTCGTTCTCTGCGGCGACGGCAAGAAGCTGCCGGCCCTGCGTACGCGGGCGGAAGGGCTTCCCAACGTCGTCCTACCGGGACGGGTGAGCCCGGAGGCCATCGCCCGACTCATGGAGTCGGCCGACTTCGGCCTTGCCAGCTTCATCCGGGGCGCGACGCACACGGTGTCCAACAAGGTGGTGGAATACTTCTGCGGCGGCCTGGCCGTGGTGGCCAGCGAGAGCGAGGGCATCCGGCGGGTCCTGGAGGCGAACCGCTGCGGCGTGACCTATGATCCCGAAAATGCGGGAGGCCTGGCGGCAGCCCTGGCGGATCTGCTGGAGAATGACGGGAAGCGGGAGGAAATGAAGCGGAATGCCCGGGCGCTCTATGAGCGCTCCTACACCGCCGGAGCCGTCTACGGCGCCATGGCGGACCACCTGGAGAAGACGGCCCGGTCCTTCCGGGCCGGCGGGGAAAGGGCGGCTCCGTGACATTTCAGGTCTACCGTTTTCTCTGTGGCCGGAACGCGGCACCGGAACGCAGTGCGGCCGGCGGCCGGGACTGGATGCTCTGGCGGCCGTCCATCCTGCGGCCGGTTCCGCCGGGCCTGCCGCTCCTGCCGTATGCCGTCTGGTGGCTCTTTCGCTATGCCCGGATCTTCGAAAATCCCGATTACCGGATCCTGCTGCTTTATGATAAAGGGGTTCCCCTGCACCGTTCCGTGGTGACCCCGCCGTTCTTCCGGTTTCCCTTCCTGGGTCGGGGGGACCTCCAGGTCGGCGACACGTGGACGGCGCCGGAGCTCCGGGGCCGCGGCATCGCCTCGGAGGCTCTGGTTCGGATTACGGAGCGCCTGGGGGAGCCGGGGCGGAGTTTCTGGTATGTGGTTGAGGAGGGCAACGAACCCTCGATCTCCGCTGTTCGGAAGGCGGGATTCGAACGACACGGAACGGCGGTCCGGACGAGTCGTTTCGGCCTGCGGCTCCTGGGGGCCTATGAACTGATGAAGGACGCGGCGAAGCAATGAAGCGCCTCTTCGATTTCCTGGTGTCGTTTTGCGGCCTGGTCCTCCTGAGCCCCGTTCTGGCCGGGGTCGCCCTGGCGATCCGGCGGGAGGACGGAGGACCCGTCTTCTACCGGGGCGAGCGGACAGGGAGGAACGGACGTCCCTTCCGCATTTTCAAGTTCCGGACCATGGTCGTCGACGCCGAGAAGATGGGCGCCTCCTCCACCGCCGACGACGATCCCCGGATCACGAGGGTGGGGCGCCGTTTGCGCAAGTTCAAACTGGACGAGCTTCCCCAGTTGATCAATGTCCTGACCGGTGATATGAGCCTGGTGGGTCCCCGGCCGGAAGTCAAGCGCTATACCGACCTGTACACGGAGGAGGAGAAGGCGGTCCTGACCGTCCGTCCCGGCATCACCGACTGGGCGTCCATCTGGAACTCCGACGAGGGGGCTCTCCTGGCCGGGCAGGCGGACCCGGACCGGTACTACGAGGAGCACATCCGCCCGGAGAAGATCCGGCTGCAGTTGAAGTACGTCCGGGAGCGGTCATTCCGGACGGATCTCGCGATCATCCTGGAGACGCTGCGCGTCATCCTGGGCCGGTGAGGCCGGCGGCGGAGAGAGGTGTCCATGACGGAATATCCGAAGGAAGAACTGCTGTCCCTGTATCGGATGATGCTGAGGATCCGCCTCTGCGAGGAGAGCCTCGTCGAGCCGATCCTGAGCGGGGAAGTCCGGTGCCCCTGCCATCTCTATCCGGGGCAGGAGGCCGTCGCGGCCGGCCTCTGCTCGTGTCTGGAGACAGAGGATGCCGTCTTCGGCAACCACCGCTCCCACGGCCATTACCTCGCCAAGGGCGGGTCGATGGACGCCATGGTGGCGGAGATCTACGGCTGTGAAACGGGATGCTGCCGCGGCCGCGGCGGGTCCATGCACCTCATCGACCCGGAGAACGGAGTCCTGGGCGTAGTCCCCGTCGTGGCGGGAACGATGTCGCTGGCCCTGGGGGCGTCCCTGGCCTCGGCGATCCGGGGCGACGGCCGGGTGGTGGTCTCCTTCTTCGGCGACGGCGCCACCGGTGAAGGCGTGCTCTACGAATGCATGAACTTTGCCGCCCTGAAAAAACTTCCCCTGATCTTTGCCTGCGAGAACAACTTCTATGCCACCCACATGCCCGTCCGGGACTGCCGGGCCGACCGCCCCATCTTCCACATCGCCCGGCCCTTCGGAATCGATGCACGGCAGGTGGACGGAAACGACGTTCTGGCGGTCCGCGAGGCGGGCCGGGAGGCCGTGGCGGCCTGCCGGCGCGGGGACGGACCCGTGTTCCTCGAGTTTTTGACCTACCGGTTCCGCGGGCACGTGGGTCCTGACGACAACATCCAGGGAGACCACACGGACATTCGTCCTCCGGAGGAAGTGAAAGCCTGGCTGGAGAAGGATCCCATCGGGCGATTCGAGGCCGTCCTCATGGAACGGTTCGCCGTCGAGAAGGAATCCCTGGAAGAGATCCACCGGAACGCCCTGGACGAGGTCCAACGCGCCCACGAATTCGCCCGGAGGAGCCCCATGCCGGCGGGAAAGGACCTGCAGAAGTATGTCTTCGCCTCGTAGCCTGTCCTACAGCCTGGCCATCAACGAAGCCCTGCACCAGGCGATGGCCGCCGATCCCTCGGTGTTCCTGATCGGGCAGGGAGTGAAGAGTCCCTGGTACGTCGGCAACACCGCCCAGGGTCTTCTCGACCGCTTCGGCCCGTCCCGTGTGATCGACACGCCCGTTTCGGAGAACGCCATGACCGGCGCGGCGGTGGGGGCGGCCCTGGCGGGAATGCGGCCCGTGGTGGTCCATCCGCGGATGGATTTCATGTTCTACGCCTTCGACCCCATCATCAACGAGGCGGCCAACTGGTCGTACATGAACGGCGGGCGAGCCTCCGTCCCGGTCGTCTTCTGGGGGATCATCAACCGGGGAGGGGAGCAGGCGGCCCAGCATTCCCAGGCCCTGCACGCCCTGTTTGCCCATGCGCCGGGGCTGAAGGTCGTCATGCCCGCCTCGCCCACCGACGCCAAGGGGTTGATGATGGCGGCCATCCGGGACCCGAACCCGGTGGTGTTCATTGACGACCGCTGGCTTTATGGACTGGAGGAAGCGGTCCCGGAGGAGCCTTACGAGACTCCCATCGGGAAAGCGGTCCGGCGCCGGGAGGGATCCGACGCCACCGTCGTCGCCCTGTCCTACCTGGTCCCGGAGGCGGAGAAGGCAGCGGACGAGCTTGCCCGCGAGGGGATCCGGGTGGAGATGCTCGACCTGCGGACAGCCAAGCCGCTGGACCGGGAAGCGATCCTGGCCTCCGTCCGGAAGACGGGCCGCCTCGTCGTGGCCGATCCCGGGTGGCTGACCGGAGGCATTTCGTCCGAAGTCGCGGCCATGGCGGCGGGAGAAGGATTCTCTTATCTTAAGGCGCCGGTCCGGCGCGTGGCGCTTCCCGACTGCCCCGCCCCGGCCAGCAGGGACCTGGAGGCTGCCTATTACCCGCGATGGGACAGGATCGCTGCGGCGGTCCGGGAAGTGATTGCATGATGCAGGCGACTTCGAGCGGGAAGGAGCGCGAGTGACATGACGAGGAAGGTACGATTCGTCGAGCCGGCAAAGGTGTACCGGATGATCCGGGACGAGCTCGATGCCGCCTATTTCGAGGTGATGAGCAAGGGAGACCTGATCGACCGGGGCCAGCTCAGGAGCTTCGAGGACAACCTGGCGGCCTTCGTGGGGACGAAGTACGCCGTGGGCCTCAACAGCGGCTACGACGCCCTCCACATGTCGCTGAGAGCCGCGGGAATCGGTCCCGGCGACGAGGTGATCGTCCCGGCTCACACCTTTGTGGCGACCGCGTCCGCCGTGGTGAACGTGGGGGCCCGCCCGGTCCTGGTGGACGTGGGGAAGGACTTCAACATCGACTGCGACCGGATCGAGGAGGCCGTAACGGAGCGGACCCGGGGCATCATCCCGGTCCACCTGAGCGGCTGGATGGCGGACATGCCCCGGGTCATGGAGATCGCGGAGCGCCACCGCCTGGCCGTCGTGGAGGACGCCTGCCAGAGCCTGGGATCGAGCATGCTCGGGAAGCGGGCGGGATCCTGGGGGCTCACGGGCTGCTGGAGCTTCTATCCCTTCAAGATCCTTGGCGGTTACGGAGACGGAGGCGCCATCACCACCGACGATCCCGACATCGCCCTGTTTGCGCGCCGGATGCGCTACAACGGGGAGGACCGGGAAACCGGGGAGTACCACGGCCACGGGTTCACGTGCCTGCTGGACAACCTCCAGGCAGCCTTTCTCGACGTCAAGCTGCGCCACCTGCCGGCATGGATCGTCCGCCGGAAGGAGATCGCCGCCCGATACCGGGAGGCCCTCTCGGACCTGCCGGACCTCCTGCTTCCCCACTATGACGATCCCCGGCGGGACCACGTGTACCAGAACTACACGGTGCGTTCGAAGCAGGGGAACGGGTTTTCCGAGTTTCTCAGGGCCAACGGCATCGAGGTGTTGACCCAGTTCCGCAAGCCCTATTACCGGCACGAGGCGCTGAAGCTGGAGGACCGGGGCTTCCCGGAGACGGAGGCCCTGAGCCGGGAGGTCTGCTCCCTGCCCATGAACGTGGAAATCGAAGACGACGAGATCGCCTGCGTGATCTCCGTGGTCCGGCGATTCTATGGAAAGTAGGAACCTGGCCCCGGAGAGCCGGATCGGCCGTCCGCCGGACGGGAAGGTCTGGATCGTGCTGTACTGGACCGTTCCGGTCCTCCTGGGGATCTACGTTTTTCTGAATCCCTTTCCCCGGAAGACGGCCGTCGAGCTGATCTGCTTCTACGGGGCCACGATCCTTGCCCTGGCTCTGGCCGTGACCCGCCGCGTCCGCTTCTCCTTTCGGACGCCGCTGGCGGTTCCCTTCCTGCTCTTCCTGGCCTGGAGCGTCCTCGGCCTCTTCACGGCGCTGAAGCCGGACAACAGCATTCACGACGTGTACGCCCATCTGGTCCAGTACCTCGTCCTGTTCTATCTCCTCATCCATTTTTTCCGAACGCCCCGCCGGTTCATGATCCTGTGCTGGATCCTCGCCCTGTCCGGTTTTCTGCTGGCCTTCGGAGTCATGAGCTATTTCTACCTGTTCGCAGGGAATCCCGTCAGCGAGCGGATGGGGATCATGCTCCCCTTCATGGAATTCATTCCGGGATACCTGAGCTATACCTCGCTGCTGGCGGTCTTCGTGATGCTCCACCTGATCGGAACGGTCCGGGAAAGGGGATTCCGGATCCTGCTCGGCTTCTGCATCGTCGGGACGGCTCTGGCGACCGCCCTGACCCAGTCCCGGGCCACCTTCCTGGCCGTCCTCGCGTCCGTCTTCGTTTTTACCCTGAAGAGCAGGAGGAACTGGCTCCTCTGGGGGATCATCGCCCTCGTCATTGCCGCCATGATCCCCAGCATGAAAGAGCGCATGAGCGGCTCCGAGCTTCTGAGGGACGGGCGGATCAAGATCGCCATGATCACCCTGGAGGTGATCAAGGATTATCCCCTCCTGGGGATCGGCTACGGCATGCTCACGTATGGCGACCCGGCCTCCCTGGACCTGGCGAAATACAACATCCGGCTCCCGGAGGAGTACCGGCAGCACCATCCAGGAGGCGTGTTCTGGGGATCCCCCCACAATACGTACCTCGATATCGCCGTCCGGACCGGGATCCCGGGCCTTGTCCTGTGGCTTTTGATCCTCTTCACGGCGGGCCGCCTGGCCTGGCAGACCATGAAGAAGGACCCCGGGGGCGGGATTACCGGCGCCGGCACGTGCCTCCTGGCCGCCCTCGTCGGAATCGCCGTTCAGGACGTTTTCATGGACGGCATGCTGGGGCCACAGATTGTATTGCACTACATCCTGTTTGCCCTGATCACCATCCTGTGGCAGATCCGGTTCCGGGGATCAGAGAACGGATCGCCGGCTGCAGGCCGAGGCGGAACAACGGTATGAATCTGAAACTGAGCAGGCGCCACGAATGGGTTCTCCAGTCGGAGATCCGCAACATGTCCATCGAGTGCGACCGGATCGGCGGGATCAACCTGTCCCAGGGGGTCTGCGACATGGAGGTACCGTCCTGCGTTCGCGAGGGGGCCCGCGAGGCCATGGAGGCGGGGCTGAATACGTACACCCGGTACGACGGGATCCCGGAGTTGCGCGTGGCCATCGCCGCCAAGCAGCGGCGTTTCACCGGCATGGACCCGGACCCGGAGAGGGAGATCATTGTCAGCGCCGGCGCGACGGGCGCCCTCTACTGTGCCTGCCTGGCCCTCTTGAATCCGGGGGACGAGGTCATCCTGTTCGAGCCCTACTACGGCTACCACGTCAGCACCCTGGTCGCCACCGAGGCCGTTCCGGTCTACGTGAACCTGAATCCTCCCGACTGGACCTTCCGGCGGGAGGACCTGGAGAAGGCGGTAACGGGCCGGACCCGGGGCATCCTGATCAATACGCCGGCCAATCCTTCCGGGAAGGTCTTTACCCGGGAAGAGCTCCTGATGCTGGCCGATTTCGCCAGCGCCCACGATCTGTTTGTCTTCACCGACGAGATCTACGAGCACTTCATTTATGACGGCTGGAGCCACACGGCACCGGCGACGCTCCCGGGGATGCGGGAGCGGACCGTCACGATTTCCGGGCTTTCGAAGACGTTCAGCATCACCGGGTGGCGCATCGGCTACTGCATCGCCGACGAGCGGTGGAGCCGGGCCATCGGCTACTTCAACGACCTGGTCTACGTCTGCGCCCCGTCCCCGCTCCAGATGGGGGTGGCCCGGGGGCTGATGGAACTGGATGCGGCGTATTATGCAAACCTGTCGGTTGAATTCACGGTCAAAAGGGACCTGATCTGCAATGCCCTGGCCCGGGCCGGGCTCAGGCCCCACGTCCCCCGGGGGGCTTATTACGTATTGGCGGACATCTCGTCCGTGCCCGGGCAAGGCAGCAAGGAGAAGGCGATGAACCTGCTCGGCAAAACCGGCGTCGCCTGCGTGCCCGGGGAGGCCTTCTTTTCCGGAACGGACGGGGAGTCTCTGGCACGCTTCTGCTTCGCCAAGGAAACCCCCGTTCTGGAGGAGGCCTGCAACCGGCTTCTGTCTTTCCGGGAGGGCCGCTGACGGTCGGACCGATGCTCGCGAAACCGCATCAACTCCGGAACCCGAGATTCTACGCCAAGATTCTCATCGATGCGGGCCTGTTCGTTGCGGCCCATGCCCTGGCCTATTGGTTCCGGTTCGAGTTTTCCCCCGACGCCTCCCGGATCGCCCAGTTCGCGGTCGTTCTTCCCTGGCTCGTATCGCTCAAGGTCGCCATTTTCTATACCCTGGGCCTCTACCACGGCATGTGGCGGTACACCAGCGTCCGCGATTTCTGGAGGCTGGCCCTTGCCTGTGTTCTGGGGGTCCTCCTGAGCATGGCCGTCATTTTCCTCTTCTTCCGGGAGGAGAATTTTTCCCGTGCGGTCTTCCTGATGGACGGAGGCCTGACCTTCCTGATGGCGGGTGCCCACCGTCTCGTTGTCCGGTCCTACTACATGTACCAGGCGCGAACTGCGAACGGCCGGGCGGAGGCTGTCCTGGCCGCGAGACCCCCGCGGAGGGTCCTGATCGTCGGGGCCGGCGACGCGGGAGAGAAAATCCTGAGAGAAATCGGCGATAATGAGCAGATTCATTACCAGGTAGTAGGGTTCGTCGACGACCATCCCCACAAACAGGGCCGTTCCATCCATGGGGTCACGATCCTGGGCAAGGTCGGCGAGATCCCCGTCCTGGTGAAGCGCCACGACATCGAGGAGATCCTCATCGCCGTTCCGTCCGCCTCTGGAGAGCAGATGAGGCGGATCGTGGACGTCTGTAAGGAGTGCAGCGTCACCTACAAGACCCTCCCGGGCATCGGGGAGATCATCGATGGGAGGGTCAGCGTCAAGATCCTGCGGGACGTGAGCTACGAGGACCTGCTGGGCCGGCCCCCGGTCCATCTCGATGTGACGGGAATCCGGAATTACCTGGCAGGCCGGACGATCCTCGTCACCGGTTGCGGCGGCTCGATCGGCTCGGAGCTCTGCCGCCAGCTGGTCCGGTTCGAACCGGGACTGATCGTCCTCCTGGACGCCTCGGAGGCGAACCTCTTCCAGATCCAGATGGAGATGGAGAACGAGCTGTCCTTCCGGCGATACGAGCCGGTTCTGGGGCAGGTGCAGGACGAGTCCCTCATGCGCTCCGTCCTGGAAAAGTACCATCCCCAGGTCGTCTTCCACGCCGCCGCCTACAAGCACGTCCCCATGCTGGAGCGGAATCCCTGGGAGGCCGTCTTCAACAACATCCAGGGCAGCCGGACGATCATGGAGACGGCGGCCGCCTTCGGCGTCGAGCGGTTCGTCCTGGTCTCCACGGACAAGGCCGTCCGACCCACGAACGTCATGGGGGCCAGCAAGCGGGTCACAGAACTGATTCTCCAGGCCCACCAGGGAACGGGCACCCGGTTCCTCTCCGTCCGCTTCGGCAACGTCGTGGGATCCTCCGGATCGGTGATTCCGCTTTTCCGGCGCCAGATCGAGCATGGAGGGCCCGTGACGGTGACGGACCCTGACGTAACCCGTTTCTTCATGACGATCCCCGAGGCGGCCCAACTGATCATCCAGGCCGGCGCCATGGGGCAGGGCGGGGAGATCTACATCCTCAAAATGGGCACCCCTGTCCGGATCGTCGAGATGGCCCGGGACCTGATCCGCCTCTCGGGAAAGGAGCCCGATCGGGACGTCAAGATTGTCTTCACGGGCCTCCGGGAGGGCGAAAAGCTGCACGAGGAGCTGATCACCGAGGGAGAAGGCATTGTGCCCACGGGTCACGACAAGATCCTGGTCCTCCGGCCCGACCCGGACCCGGAGCGGGAAGGGGATCCCGAGGCGTTCCGCCGGATGCTCTATGAAGAGATTGAACGGCTATGCGACGCCGCTTCTCGCCACGATGCCCCGGAGATCCGGCGCCTTCTCCGGGAAATCGTTCCCGAATACGTTCCCCAGGACTCAAGGAGCGTTCTTTGAGGGACTGCTTCTCTGTCGCCGTCATCGGTGCCGGAGTCGTCGGCCTCGCCGTGGCGGAGCGGCTGTCCCGGGAATACCGGGACGTCCTGCTTCTGGAGCGTCATGAATCCTGCGGTCGTGAAACCAGCAGCCGCAGCAGCGAGGTCATCCATGCCGGCATCTATTACCCGACGGGTCTCCTGAAAGCGGTTCTCTGCCGCGAAGGGAGCCGTATGCTTTATGAGGCTTGTACCCAGTGGCGGGTGCCGCACCGGCGGCTGGGAAAGATGATCGTGGCCGGCGGGGACGAGGACGGGCAGGAGCTCCATCGGCTTCGCGCACAGGCAGAGCGTAACGGCGTCCGGGATCTGCGTTTTCTCACGCCGCGGGAGATCCGGCGCCTGGAACCGGCCATCCAGGTCCGGGAGGCCCTGTTTTCACCCTCCACGGGAATCATCGATTCCCACCGGTTCATGCAGGCGCTCCTGTACCGCCTGGAGGCGGCGGGGGCCACCACGGCATTCCGGTCGGATGTGACGGCGATACGGCCGGATGGAGACGGTTTCGACGTGGAGATCAACGGCGGCGAATACCGGTTCCGGACGAAGGTTCTGGTCAACTCCGCCGGCCTGGCGTCCGACCGGCTGGCCGCCATGGCCGGCATCGACGTGGACGCCGCGGACTACCGCCTCAAATTCTGCAAGGGGAACTATTTCTCCGCTTCTTCCGCTCCCCGGCTCAAACATCTGGTCTACCCCGCTCCGGAACGCGGGAATGAGGGGCTGGGCATTCATGCCACCGTGGACCTGGCGGGCAGGGTCCGCTTCGGGCCCGACGTCGAATACGTCGACCGGATCGACTATGCGGTCGACGAGGGGCGCCGCGGCCGGTTCCACGATGCCGTCCGGCGCTACCTGCCCGGGATCCCGGCGGAGGCCCTGCAGCCGGACATGTGCGGCATCCGGCCCAAGCTGCAGGGGCCCGGCGAGGCATACCGGGATTTTATCATCAGCGAGGAGAGCGACCGCGGCCTTCCGGGCCTGATCAGCCTGGTGGGCATCGAGTCCCCGGGCCTGACGACCTCCCTGGCCATCGGCCGCCGGGTGGCCGCCCTGGCGGAACCGTTTCTCGACGGGTTCCGATCAAAGTGAAGGACGGGATGGAGGGCCGCGCCCCGCTGCTTTTGTTTCGTCCTTGGCGCGGGGGCTGTCATGGGGATTCCCGCCGTCGCGGAAGCGTTTCCCCGTTTTGGCGTTAGCGAACCGGTACGCCGGGTGTTGGAAACGCTTCCCAATTGCTCCTCTGGGAACCCCCGGCCGCGCCCCCGCGTACGTCGGCGAGAAGTCCATCTCCTGAAGGAAGCGGGGTCCGATTTCCAATCGGTCCCCCTCATGGGTCATGCTGATTCATCCACATCATGAAATTCCTGGCAATCCCCGCCGCATTCTCGTCATCCAGTTGGGTGACATCGGCGACATCGTGTGGACCTGGCCGGCGCTGGCCGCCATCCACGACCGGTTCCCCGAAGCGGCGATCACCCTCCTGGCGAGAAAGGGACGTGGCGGACTCCTGGAGGCGAATCCCTTCCTGCAGGAAATCGTCGAGGTGATTCAGCCTCAGGGGGGCGGTCTTGTATCCTTGTCCGCCCAGGCCGGCTTCCTGGCGGGTCTCCGGCGCCGCCGCTTTGATCTGGCGGTGGACCTGCGGGGGGACGAGCGGGGTGCCTTCCTGGCCTGGAGCACCGGGGCGCCGCTGCGGATCGCCCTCGCTTACGGCCGCAACGACGTGCCTTTCTGGCGAAACCGGCTGTTCACGCATCTGGCGGCGGCGCCTCTCCCCGGGAAAGGACCGTTCCGGGGGCCTGCGGAACAGTCCCTCGCCGTACTCCGGCCTTTCGGCATCGATATCGTGGGGGACTTGCCGCCCTTTCCCGTTCCCCCGGTCATCGCGGAGAGGGTGGACCGCCTCTTCAAGGATGAGGGAATGGACATGGCGATTCCCTGGGTGACCATCAGTCCCTATTCGCGCTGGACCTACAAGGAATGGGGCACGGAAAAGTGGATATCCGTCATGCGGTGGCTCTGGGATTGCCGGGGCGTCGCGTCCGCCGTCGTCGGCTCCATGGATGATCGCAGCAAGGCGGACGAATTCGTCCGGAGTGGAGGCGATCATGTCCACAATCTGGCGGGGAAAACGACGCTGGCCGAGCTGGCGGGAGTCATTGCGCGAAGCGTCCTGCACGTCGGGGTCGACACGGGAGGACCTCACCTGGCCGCGGCCCTGGGCCTGCCGACCGTAACGATATACGGTCCCTCTTTCGGAGAGGCCTGGGCGCATCCGGGACCGCGGCACCGGGTCGTCTTTCCGGACCGGGACTGCGTTCCCTGCCGGAAGCTCGGCTGTGACAACTCGCACCGCAGCGAATGCCTGGAGGAGCTTGAACCGGTGAAGGTAAGGCAGGCCCTGGAGGAATTGCTGAACGGACTTGGATATACGGCCCGCACCTGAGCGGGCACGCGGAAGGAAAGAGGGAAGAAGCCCCTGCCGGGAAACCGGCAGGGGCTTCTTTCATGGTGCCTGTTTTTTCAGGTTGTCGGCAATCCTCTCGTGGATCATCCGGGTTCCCAGGGTGTCGCCGATCAGGCCGACCAGGACCCAGACGGAGGTCCGCTCCCTGGAGACGTAATCGATCATGATCATGACCTCGTCGCCGCCGACCTTGCCCTTGATCGAGCCGGAGGCAATGCCCCGGTCCGGTACGATGTCCGTGGCCCTGATCTGGGCCATGGTCTTCTCCGCGGCTTTCCAGACCTGCTCGTACGGGTACGGGTAGTCGGAGCCGAGCTTTCCGTCGATCACGACAAACCGGCCGGAGCGGACGCCCACGATCCGGTCCTTCACCTCGACGGTGGAGGCCGTATAGCAGCCGCTCACGGTCAGGACGGCCATGACGCTGCACAGGAAGACGAGTGTTCGGCGGTACGGGATCATCGTTTTTCTCCTGTTTTTGCGGCGGAGAGGGAATTCTCTCTACGTCTGCACCGCATCCCCGATGGCAGGGCGGTTCGGTCCAGCTGCGGACATCCGGATGCAATTGCATCTTATCGAAAGGCGGCGGGGCTGTCAATTCAGGGTGCGGGACCGGGCGGGTGCCCTTCATCCCAGGTGCAGGACGGCGGCGGCTGCGCCCAACAAGGCGTAGAGCAGCGTGAGGGCGGTGGCTCCCGCCAGGGTGGCCCCCAGCATGCGATGCGCAGCCGTCTCGGGGCCCCGGTCCCGGTGGCCCGCCAGGAAGGCGGCGCCGATTCCGGCCAGGAGTCCGCCGCCGTGGGCCCAGTTGTTGATGCCCGGCAGGAGGAGGCCGAAGACGGCCAGCCCCACGATCCAGCCCATGGCCTGCCGGGAAATCATGTCGCCCAGGAAGCCGCCCCGGCTCTTTCCGTAGTAGAAGATGGCTCCGATGAGGCCGCAGAGGCCGGCGGAGGCGCCGATGGTAAACGATACGCCCGCCAGGAGGGACAGGAGGAATCCGCCGACACCGCTTGCCAGGTAGATGATCCAGAAGCGCCAGAAGCCGAATTGGCGCCATACAAAGGGACCCAGTTGGGTCAGGGCGGCCATGTTGAAGAAGATGTGGAGGAGCCCGCCGTGCAGGAAGGATGCCGTGAGGAGGGTCCACCAGCGCCCGTACCCCAGGATCGGGACCGTTCCGGTGGCTCCCAGGTAGAACAGGCTGGCGTCGGAGGGGGACAGGAAGGAGAGGGGATTCAGGGAAAATCCGAGGGAGGACGGATTCAGCAGCAGGGACAGCAGAAACAGCGCCACGTTGGAAAACAGGACGATCTGAACGGGATTCAGGGCTCCCGACCCGATCCGGCCCAAGAGGGCGGCTACCCGGCGCGTGCCGGGCCGGGAGAGGCCGCAATGCGGACAAACCGGCTCGTCCCGGCTGATGAGACGCCTGCACTGGGGGCAGAGAATCGCCTTTTTCTCCTCTTCCGTCATCGCTGCATCCTCATAACGGCTGAAAGATGAACTTCATCACCACCGGAATGGCGACAAAGGTCCCGATGGAGGTGGTCAGGTTCACGAACGCCACCAGGATCAAGAGTCGGGTGATCTTGTTGTGGAAAAATCCCCGGAAGGAGGTGATGTCGTCCTTGAGGTCCAGGAAATCCCTCACCTGCGGCTTCCGCAGGGTCGCCTCCACGAGGCCCGCCACCCAGCCCGTGGCGATGAGGGGATGGAGCGTCGCGATCGGGGCGGAAAGGGCGGAGGCCAGGATCGTCAGGGGGTGGGAGAGCATCAGCAGGGCGCCGGCGCTGGCGCACGCAGCGGTGATGCCCGACCACCAGAGGATCATGGCCAGGCTGGTCCGTCCTCCGGACGTGAAAAAACCGCCGACGAACAGGGCCAGGATGGCAAGGGGAAACAGCCAGCCGGCCGAGCGGGCCAGCCATCCCTGCGGGGGAATCGTTTCCAGCTCGGCCCGATCCACCGGCCGGTCGATGTTCTCGATGATTCCCGGGACATGGCCGGCCCCGACGACGGCGACAACGCGCTCTCCCTCGGCTTCTCGGATCCGGGAGGCCAGGTAGCGGTCCCGCTCGTCGATCAGGATGGTCTTTACCTGCGGGAGCTTTTCGCTGATGGCCTGGAGTGCAACCTCCAGCATGTCCCGCTCTTTCAGTTTCTCGATCTCTTCCTCGGTGATCTCTTCCGTATAGAAAAGGGAGGCGAGGACTTCCGACATCAGGCCCGCCTTCTTCCAGAGTCCCATGCTGCGCCAGGTCCGCATCAGGGTGACGCGGACCTCGCGGTCCGCCAGGACGACCCGGGCGCCCGTTTCCTCCGCTTTTGCGACGGCCCGGATCATCTCTTCGCCGGGCTGGATGTTGAAGCGCTGGGCGATCTTTTTCTGGAAGGAGGCCAAAAGGAGCTGCGAGAGGAGGAGCGACGTCCGCTTCTCCCGAATGACCTTGACGATGTCCATTTCCTGCCACTTGTCCCTCTGCTTCAGGGCTTCGAATCGGGGCTGGCAGAGCTCGACGCATACCGTGTCGGGTTTCACCTCGCTTATGACCTGCTCCACCAGGTCGGCGCTTTCCCGCGACACGTGGGCCGTCCCGACGAGGAGGATTTCCCTTCCGTCATGCTGCAGGCGGTGGACATGGGGGTGCTCGAGAAGATTCATGATTTTCTGGTCACTGATTGAGGGAAACCACGAGGGATCCCAAAGGCGACTGTCATTATCAGCAATCGTAAGGGATGTAAAGGGACTTGCATCGGGCTGCAAAAGATGCCGAATCTGTAATTTTTTTGACACGGAGGCCGGGGCGCGGGGGCTGTCACGGGGGCTTCCGTCGTCGCGGAAGCGTATCAGCGGGAAGGCGTTCAGAATCAGGGACGGCGCCGGAGAGGGAAAGCTTCCCGAATGCTCCTCTGGAAACCCCCGGCCGCGTCCCCGTGGCCATTCGGGAGAGGGTTTCCCGAGCAAGGGATTGGATCCATTTCCACCATCGTGAAAAGGGTCGGATCCCTTTCGTGGCGGCCTTGTGTTTCCGTACGAATCCTGACATGAGGAAACGGGAAACGTGAGCGGATAATGGAGAAAGGTGCAAAGATCAAGGAACAAATCCGGATGACCATCGAAGCCGTAGCCTTCGGCGGAGATGGAGTCGGGCGCCCCGGCGGCCTGGTGACATTCGTCCCGTTTACGGTGGACGGCGATGAGGTCGTGGTGGAAATCACGGAACGGAGGAGCCGTTATGCCCGGGCCGTCCTTCGGGAGATCCTTTCCCCGTCGCCCCACCGCATCGAGGCTCCGTGCCCGTATTACGGCCGCTGCGGAGGCTGCTGCCTTCAGCATGTCCGATATGACCACCAGCTGGTCCTCAAGGAAAGCCAGGTGGCGGACTCCTTCACCCGGATCGGCCGTTTTCACACGCCTCCCCTTCGCCCGATGATCCCCTCCCCGCGGATCTTTTCCTGCCGCGGCCGGGCAGAGGTGCACCTGGTTTACGGCGGCGGACGCCGGGCGAAGGCGGGATTCATGGAGAGGGGCAGCCATGTCCTGCTCGACGTGGAGCGGTGCATGCTGATGGCGGATAGCATCAACGACGCGCTGTCGGGACTTCGCCGTTCCCTGGCGGAGAGAAGGGACGGGCCGGTCCGCAGGGAGGAGAGGCTTCTCTGGTCGTCCCTTCCCGATGAGCGGACAACGGGCCTGGAGAAGGCCGCAGCGCCTCCGGAAGGCCGAATTCTCCGCTCGGTCAAGGGATGCATGATGTCCGTTCCGGCCATCGGGTTCTTCCAGGCCAACGAGTACCTTGTGGACACGCTGGTGGACGTGGTTCTGGATCTGGCCTCCCCGTCCCCTGAAGATTCGGTGCTGGATGCCTACTGCGGTTCGGGCCTGTTTTCCCGGTTCCTGGCGGAACGGGCCGGCTCCGTTTCCGGAATCGAGCAGGACCGGGAGGCCGTTGCCTGTGCCCGGGATAACCTCTCGCGGGCCGGCTTTTGCAATGCCTCTTTCCATGGGGGAGACGTGGTTGATGGATTGCGGGATCTTACAAACCGCCGGCTGCGGATCGACGTGGCGGTCCTGGATCCGCCCCGGACCGGCTGCGGAAGCGGGGTCCTGGACGTCCTTGCGGAGCTGGCTCCGCGACGGATCGTCTATGTCTCCTGCGATCCGGCGACCCAGGCCCGGGATGCACGCTGCCTGGCGGACCGGGGCTACTCCCTGACAGCCCTCCAGCCGCTGGACATGTTTCCCCAGACGTCGCATCTTGAGGTGGTGGCGGTCCTCGAAAAGAGCTGACGGAATTTCGCGGTGAAGGTCCGGTTCAGAGGGAGATGCACGTGTCGTCCCGGGCGGCGATGGTCTCCGGGAAAATGAGGCGGGCCGCGGCTTCCGATTCCTCCCGTTCCCGGAAGGTCGGATACGTCCGGGCCTCAAAGTGAACCAGAACCAGCCTGCGAACCCCCGCCTCCAGGGCGATCCGGGCCGCCGTTTCGGGATTCAGGTGGGGCCAGTCCTCGTTTCCCTGACCGCTCCGGTAGGCGCATTCGGCGATGAGGAGGTCGGCACCGCGGGCCAGGGACAGGGCATTTTCGCAGTAGCCGGTATCGGGGCAATAGGCCACGGTCAACCCCTCCGCCTCGATGCGGAACCCCAGGGTGATCCCGGCGTGTCGCAGGGGAAGGGCCAGAAGCGGAAAGGGAATCCTGGCCAGGTCGTCCGGCAGTTCCAGGACATCCACCGGATAGGGAAGCTCCGCCATGGGAATGGTGAACGGTGCATTCACGAGGACGTCCAGGGTTTTCCGGGACCCCTCCGGACCGGCAATGAGCAGGCCCTTGGGAAACCGGAACTTGGCGAGGGTGTGGAGGCCCGCCACGTGGTCAAGATGGAAATGGCTGAGGAGGAGGACCGCAGGACCGGCCGGGTCCGTCGCGAGGTGGCGGTCGGCCTTGGCGATGCCGTATCCCGCATCGAGGAGAATGTCCCACCCATCCGTGCGGATCAGGGTGCAGATCGTATTTCCCGTTTCCGTGTCGTACCAGCCGTTCGTTCCGAGGAAATGAACGTCCATCGGATCTCCGGTCACGAATCTCCCAGGATCGCCTTTCGGGCTTCCTGGAGAACATCGAAGCGGAACGCCGGATAGCCCGGAATCGTCTGGTTCAGATATTTATGAAGGTACTGGGTGTCGAAGAGAATCATCCGCTCGTATTCGGCGACTTTCCCGATCGGTTCGAGCTGGCGGTGGACCGCTTCATGATAGAACGCCTCGATGCGGGCGGCATAATCGTCCACCAGTTTCCGGACCGATGCATCGTCCAGGTCCCGCAGCTTCTTGCGGGCCTTCAGATCTTCAACCCACTGTTCCGCCGTGTCCTTGAACATGCCGCTTCCTTTCCGCTCCCGGGGTTCCGCCGGTCAGGCCGGGCCTGAAGCGTGCCGTGTTCCTTTCTTCCGGTCCGCTTCATGAATGTCTTCGAAGAAGGGAAGCGGCATCTGCCGCCACAGTAGAAGGCAGCGGCGGCAGCGGGGCCTTTTCATCGCCCGGGCCTGGCAGGCCTCGACAGCAATGAAGTACCCGCGGCTCTCGCACCAGCGGCTGGTTTCAGAGGTCTGCAGTTGTTCCATGCACGCTCCGCTCTGTCACTCCGTCCCGATGGAAGTTAATTTCTTTTTCAACAGCCTGTCAGAAATTACCTTCCAAGGCTGTTCAAAAATGTCCGCATGCAAGGCCCCCGAAGTCCCGAGACATGAGGCGTACTCCTGGTACGTCGATTGTCGAGGGGCGAGGGAAACGCAGCAGGCGGGCGTTTTTCAACAGCCTGTCAGAAAAAAAGCCCCGCTTGGTTCATATCCGTTCCAGGCGGGGTCTTTCTTTTGTGATCGCTTCCGAGGTAATGAATGATTACTTCTTGCCCTTGGCGGCTGCTTTCTTGGCCGGTGCCTTCGGCGCTGCTGCCGCTTTTTTTGTGGCAGGCTTTTTTACGGCGGGTTTGGCAGCAGGTTTCGCGGTGGCCTTCTTGGCTGCGGCTTTCTTGGGGGCGGCCTTCTTTGCAGCGGGTGCGGCTTTGGCAGCGGCGGCCTTGGCGGCGGGTTTGGCAGCGGGCTTGGCCGCAACCTTCTTCGCGACCGCCTTTGCCTTGTTCATGGGTTTCCCCTGGCAGCATAGAATTTCCGCTGCTCCAGCCCTGCCGCACTCATCCACCACAACAATCAGGCCGCAAACGTCGCAACGGAATTTATCTCCCTTTTTTGCCTTTGCCATGCGTTTATCCCTCCTTCGTGGATATGGAATTGCCCTTCGTTACAGGGTATCCGCGATCACTGATTTTCTCTATACGGAAAACGACGAGGATTTCAAGATGTTTTCAATCCTAAATGCTCATGAATCATCATTCCGATTTCGTCGGGTCTCTCCATGGGGATCAGATGCCCGGCTCCTTCGACCAGCCGATAGGAGCCGCGGGGGAAATCCCCGGCGGCTTTCTTCAGATCGATAAAGGAGCGATTCTCGCTTCGCTCTCCCTCGATCACAAGCACGGGGCAGGAGACCTTTTCCAGAAACGGCCAGGGATTCAGGCGGTTTCCTCCCATGAACAGCGCCGCTTCCCGCCGGGGGGAGCAGGCCAGCTCGAGGCCGCCCGCATCGCTTTCCAGGAAACCGTACCGGACGTAGAGGTCCAGCATCTCCTCGTCCCATGTCTCGAACATTTTCCTGGAGCGGAGATATGCCTTCACCTCCGCCACGTCATGCCAGCCGTTCCGTCGCTTGATGGACTTGGAGGCCAGCGGGTGGTCTTCCACCCGCATGTTCATCCTGTAGATCTCGTCGGGAAGAAAGATCGGCTCGATCAGGACCAGCCCCCGAGGGGCGAGGTCGAACATGGCGGCGGTGATCGTTATGACCGTGGCGCCCATGGAGTGGCCGATCAGGTAAGGTCTTTCGAGGCCAAGCTGTTTTGAGAATGCGGCCAGATCCTCGGCAAGCGTTTCCCAGGAAAGTCCCCCTTCGTCGGGATCCGCCGGGCGATGGTCGCAGAAATAAGGCGCCAGGACGCGGCAGGCCGGTGCCAGTTTCCTGGCGATGGGGTGCCAGAGCCAGGGAAGGAATCCCGTTGCGTGAAGCAGGACCACGTCGGGCCCGCTCCCTTCATAATAGAGGTAATCAAGCCCCGCGCCTCCGACGGTTTCCCGGCGGACCTCCGGGAAGGGGGCGCGTTCTTCCTGCGTTTTCATGAACCGCTCACCCAGGTGACGATTTCTCCCAGCCCGGCCCGCTCCCGGGGGAACCGGTTCAGCGGCGCATCCTCGTCGGGCCAGCCGAGAGCCACGCCCATCACGATCCGCTGCTCCTCCTGCACGGGGAGGAGCCTGCGGATCAGATCCGGATAACTGACGGAGCAGGCCAGGATGCAGCTGCCCAGGCCGCGGTCCCTGGCGAGCAGGCAGATCGTCTGGAGAAGCAGGCCGCAGTCCAGCATGGAGTATCCCTCGGGCAGGCTGCGGTCGGAACAGAGGACCAGGAGGACCGGGGCGTCGAAGAGGGAAAACATGCGCACGGCGTAGTCGAGCCGCGCCTGCTTGTCCTCCCGGGCGATGGACTGGGCCTCCAGCACGACGCGTCCGGTGCCCGTGTATCGCTTTTTCAGGGCCTCCGGCCATTCCTGGGGCATGGGGGCCTCCGGTGCGGTGGGGATGCCCTGCAGAAGGCTCTCCCGGTTTGCGGTCCGGAAGGCTTCGAGAGCCTTTCCGGTGACCGCGAAGATCTCCCAGGGCTGTGTGTTTCCCCAGGACGGGGCGTAACGGGCGTCCTCAAGGATTTCCTCGATCAGATCCCGCGGAACCGCTTCTCTGCGAAACTGCCGGATGCTCCGTCTTTCCCGGACGGCGGTGCGAAGTTCCATCGCTTCTGTTTTCTCCTCCTATTTTGTTTTCTGATTTTTCAGGGTGACGAAGAAATTGCTGTCTCCGCGACGGAAGAGGAACAAGAGCGAATCTCCCTCCTTCACGCCCGCAGTCGCCTGATCATAATCCTTCATCGACCGGATCTCCGTCCGGTTCACCCGGAGAATAACGTCCTGCGCCTGAATTCCCGCATCCTCGGCAGGACTCCCCTCCGCCACCCGTGTCACCACGACGCCTGCCTTCTCGGCCATTCCGAAGTGGCGTGCCATTTCCGGGGTGATCTCCTGGACGGTCATTCCGAACCGCTCGGCTCCCTTGCCGAGGCGGGCGATTTCCCGGGCATCCTTGCGCTCGCCGACCATCGCTTCGACGGTCCGCTCCCGGCCGTCCCGGACGATCTTGACGGCCACTTTCCGGCCCACCTGGAGGGTCGCCACAATGCGCAGAAGATCGTGGGTGTTCTGGACGGCCTTTCCGCCGATCTCGACGATCAGGTCGCCCGTCTTGATGCCCGCCTTGTCCGCCGGCTCGCCCGGGAAGACGTCTCCCACCAGGGCTCCCTGTTTCCCGGCGATTTTCAGGCTGGCGGCCATTTCCTCCGTCAGATCCTGGACGGAGACACCGAGCCAGCCGCGGGTAACCTTGCCCTTCGTCTTCAGGTCGTTATAGATTTCCTTCGCCATGTTGACAGGGACGGCAAAGCCGATTCCCTGCCCCTGGGCGACGATGGCCGTGTTGATCCCCACGACTTCGCCCTTCAGGTTGAACAGCGGGCCGCCGGAATTGCCCGGATTGATGGAGGCGTCCGTCTGGATGAACTCGTCGTAGGGACCCGCGCCGATGGCGCGTGCCTTGGCGCTGACAATCCCCGCCGTCACGGTCTGTTCGAGTCCGAAGGGATTTCCGATGGCGAGGACCCAGTCACCGACTCTCAGCCTGTCGGAATCGCCCAGGACGGCCGTCGGCAGATCGCCGTTCGGTTTGATCTTGATGAGGGCGATGTCCGTGTTGGCGTCCCGGCCGACGATCTCCGCCGGATACTCCTTCCCGCCGGCCAGCTTCACCAGGATCTTATCCGCTCCGGCGACCACGTGGTTGTTGGTGAAGATATAGCCGTCCCGGGAGATGATGAATCCGGAGCCCAAGCCGCGCTGGCGGAATTCCCGGTTCGGCTGGTCGCCGAAGAAGCGGCGGTAGAAGTCGTCTCCGAAAAAGGGGCTTCGGGGCATGGTGCCGAATGGGCCGGCGCCGCCGCTTTTCACGGTTTTCGTCGTGCTGATGTTGACCACGGCAGGGCTGAGCCGCTCCGCCAGATCGGCAAAGCCTCCGGACACCGCTCCGGCGGGCGCCGAAGCCGCATCGACCGTTACGGCCGGAATGCCGGGTGCGAAGAGAATCGCTCCGGCCAGGAACAGGCAACACAGGAAACTCTTCTTGATGTGCATACCAAGCCTCCCTGGATTGTTTTTTCTTCCGCGACCGGTCCGGCCGCGACGGCTTCATTCCATATCATATTCCGGTCGGGAACCCAAAAAAAACAGCCTCCGCGGGGGATCCAGCCGATCCGATCCCCCGCGGAGGCCCCGTTCCGGGTAGCAGGTTCCTCTATCCTCCCGCGGTCTGCGGGAAGGCCGCGTTGGTGTAAAGGTACTCGACCTTTTCCTTGTGGCGCAACTCCTCTTTGGCCATCCGAATGAGCATGTCCTTCACGGCTCCGCCGGGGTGAATGGCCGCCAGTTCCTGATAGAGGTTGTGGGCCGCCAGCTCTTTCGCCGCCGCCACGAGGTATACGTCGCGCGTCGTCATTCCCTTGCGAATCTCCGGCCGGTCGGCATGCTCAACCACCTTGTAGTCGGCGATCCGGCTCGCATCGGACATGAGCTCATAGAAACCGCCCTCACGGTAGCGCACGAGGTAGGCCTTGTGCGCCTTTTCCTCTTCCGCCAGGAACTTCAGCGTATCGATCGCCTCCGGGTCTTCCACCAGTTCCTGGAGTTGCATATAGAATTGATAAGCCTCCTCCTCGTTTCGGATGGCTCTCTCCAGAACGGCATCCATCGCCCTGTTTGTCATCGCGCTCCGGTTCCTCCTTCATTCCAGCCCTTGCCTGTTTCCGGTCCCGCGCCCGGCGGGACTAGACTCCTCACGATCCTCCGTAGCCGATGTTTACCTTTCCACCCTCCACAATCACGGGCACCTTGCGGGCTCCTCCCGTCAGGGCGAGCATTTCGCGAAGCGCCTGGGGATCGGATTTCACATCCGCATAGACCGCTCGGTTTCCAAAGGCCTCCCTGGCCCGGTCCGTGTACGGTCACCCCGCCTTGCCGAAAATGCGCACGGGTTGCTCGGGCATGGTCCCGCTCCTTTCTTCATCAGTATTCGGAGAGATGGGAAAGCCCCCGCTCGCCGACGAGGATGATCCGTGTGTGGCTGAGACGGGACGACAGGACTTTGGCGATGGATTTCATCACTTTGTAGCCCATCGTGCAATCTTCCTCCATTGCTTCCCGCAGTTTCGGTGCGTCGATGGCGAGAAAGGACGATTCGTCGATGCACAGGGCTCCCAGGGTAAAGACGTACGGTTCCACCACAGCGGACCAGCCCATGGTCTCCCCTTTGGTGATGATGTCCAGCGTCACCTGGAGTGGCGGCTTGTGGGGGCCCATGTAGCTGTCCAAGACCAGGATGATCTTGCCTTTAGTCACAAGGTAGAGATAGGCCGCCGGATCCCCTTTTTTGTACATCTGCGCTCCTGCCTGATAGGTCTGCTCTTCGGCGATCGCCGCTACCTTTTCCAGCTCCGCATCGGTGAACTCCGAGAAGAAGTCGAACTGTTTCAACTGGCCGGCTGAAACCATCGCATGGTCCTCCTTTCCGTGGATTTGCTTCAATCATAGCAATGTTTTTTTTCGATTGCCATTCCTTTCAGAGCCTCACCCGTTGCCGGCTATTGTCGTGCGGTGGCCGATATGTTAAAAGCGTTCACCGTCCTTGGGGCCGAACCCGGGGCCAGGTGAGCCTGCGCGGAGCAGACCATGACCCCGATGAATCTCTGGATAGCCTGGATCTTTCTTCTGTCTTCCCTTTCCGCTCCCGTCGACTCGATCCCGGACATCCGAAATCTGAAGCAGGATCACACGGCCTATCTCCAGGCTGTCCGCGACGACGCGGACCTCGTTCCTCCTGAGGAGCAGCTGCGGCTGGACCGGCATTACAACGAGCGCTTCTTTTCGCCGTGGCACCGTTCGATTCCACGATACTCGCGGGAGGATGTGGAGGAGGAATTCCGAGAGGGATTCGGTAAGGCCGGGTTTGGAGAAAACAGGAGGCCCCACGACGCGGCCTGGGTGCGTCGGGTGTATTCCAATGCGCAGCTGGAGAGCTATCCGAATTTCGGCCGGCGGGCCATCACCATCGTCCACGTCCACATGCGGACCGTTCCCACCCTGAAGCCCCATTTTCGATCCTGCGGTCCCGTTGCCTGCGATTACCCTTTTGACCGGTTCCAGCAGACCCTGGTGGCCGCCAATACGCCCCTGTGGGTATCCCATGTCAGCGCCGACGGCGCCTGGCTCCTGGCAGAAACGGGATATACCTATGGCTGGATTCCCGCCCGGGAAGTCGCCTGGGTGGACGAGGCGTTCGTGAAGCGATGGGAAGCGGGACGCTATGTGACCATGCTGCATGACGAAACCCCGCTCTATGCCGTTGACGGCCGCTTTCTTTTCAAGGCGCACCTGGGCATGATGTTTCCGGAGGAGGGGCCCATCGGCGGTCCGCACCTCGTCCTGGCCGCCGTTGCGGACGAGAATGGACGGGCCGTGATCCGGCAGGCGGTGCTTCCCGAAGCGGAGGCCGCCGTCAAGCCCCTGCCCCTGACCCGCAGGAACATGGCCCGCATGGCCAACGTTCTGACCGGCCAGCCCTACGGCTGGGGTGGAATGTATGAGAATCGGGACTGCTCCGCCATGGTCCGGGACCTTTTTGCCCCTTTCGGGATCTGGCTTCCCCGGAACTCGAAGGACCAGGCCCGGGAAGGGGGGCGTTGGGTCGACCTGTCCATGCTCAGCCCGCCGGAGAAGGAACGGGTGATCCGGAGGGACGGCGTGCCCTACCTGACGCTGCTTTACCTGAAGGGGCACATTATGCTCTATATGGGCGTACATGACGATACGGTACTCGTGTTTCACAACTTCTGGAGCGTGCGGATGAAGGGAAAAGCGGGATTGAAGCGAAAGCGGATCGTCGGCCAGGCGGCGATCACCACGCTCCGGCCCGGTGTAGACCCTCGGGGAAAGGCGAAGGACGGGTACCTGCGGGGTCTCCTGGGCATGACCATCCTGGCCGGGCCGGAATCGGTCCCTGGAGAGGAGGGGAAGCCATGAGCCGGTCCGGGACTATCAAAAAGACCGCTTCGGGTGCGGAATCGCCGGTTGTGGTCCGATACCGCCTTACCATCGAGTATGACGGCACCGGCTACCGGGGCTGGCAGGTTCAGGAAAACGCCCGTACGGTTCAGGGAACCCTGCTTGCAGCGGCCCGGGAACTCTTCGGCGGGCCGGTGGAAATCCAGGGATCCGGACGAACCGATGCGGGGGTGCATGCCCTCGGACAGGCGGCTCACCTCGTCGCTCCCCGGAAGATGCCCCCGGACAGGGTGCGCCAGGGACTCAATGACCTCCTGCCTTCGGGGATCTGCGTTCTCAGGGTGGAGGAGGCGGACTCCCGGTTTCATGCCCGGAGGGACGCCGTATCCCGAACCTATCTCTACATCGTCTCGCGGGAACGCACGGCCTTCGGAAAGCGCTACGTCTGGTGGATCCGGGATCGCCTCGATGTAAAGGCCATGCAGTCCGCCGCCCGCGTTTTCGAGGGATTCCATGACTTCTCATCCTTTGCGGACCACAGGATGGACGGGAAGACGTCGACCCGGGTCAAGATCGAGAGCGTGGAGCTTCGCGACGAGGGGGACCTGATCCGGATCCGGATCAGGGGTTCCCACTTCCTCTGGAAAATGGTGCGTCGCATGGTGGGAACCCTGGTGGAGGTGGGCCGGGGAACCCTGGCCGAGGCGGATCTGAAAGGGATGCTGGACGAACGATCGGATCTCCCGGCGCGACTGACGGCCCCTCCGTCGGGCCTCTTCCTGGAGGAGGTTCTGTATGCCGGGGAGCGTTCGACAAGGGACGGGGAGTCTTCTCCGCCGCTTCCCGTCACACTGGGAACCCGGCCGCGCAAGGAGCGGGAAATCTCCCGCCGCCGGCAGGGGAAGCGCCGTTAGCGCAGGAGAGAAGAGCAGCGGAGGAAGGGATACCGGCCGTCGCCTTCCCCGGCGGTGATTCCGAACGGAGGCATCCCATGGGATCCATCCTGGCGGATGGAGTCGTTCTCCTTCACGGCGCTTTCATCCTGTTCGCCGTTTTCGGCGGCCTTCTTGCTCTCCATCGATCCTGGTGGCGCTGGATTCATCTGCCCGCCGTCGCATGGGCCGCCCTGGTGGAGTGGGCGGGCTGGCCGTGCCCCCTGACCTTCCTGGAGGATAACCTACGCGGGATGGGCGGGCGACCGCTTTCGCAGGATTTCATCGACCGCGTCATCGGCGGACTGATCTATCCGTCGGGACTGACCCGCCGGCACCAGATCCTGCTCGGGTTTGCCGTGGTGGGGTTCAATCTGGCCGTCTATGGATGGGTGGCCTGGAGGAAAAGAAGACGCTGAGTGGCCGCGAAGCCCGGTTTTTTCAACAGATGGTCTAGACTGGACTGCGGTGCTGAAACAGATATTGTGGCGATCCCCGAATACCCTCAGGTTTCCGGGGATCCGCCCGGTCCGTCCGATCCGTTCGTCAGCCCCCTTCCCATCCCTTGAACCCGGTCAGCGTTGCCGATGCCGGCCCCGGATGGTAGTAGACTTCATAGGTCTCCTTTGCGCCCGAGAGGATCTCGATCCGCTGGCGGATCTCCGTTCGGATCGCCGAGTTCACCCAGTTTTCCCAATCCTCCAGGCTCTGCCAGGTGCTGATGACGAGAAATTCGCCCGGTTCATCGATGCGCTGCAGGGTTTCCCCGGTGATGTATCCGGGCTGTCCTGTGGCCCTCGATCGGAGTTCCTTGATCAGGTTGATGATTTCATCCCGCATCACCGGGGGTAATTTCCGCTTGATGAGAACTTTCAGGGACATGGCTGGCCTCCTTTTCCTTCCCCGGTCCCGGGGCGTCCTTCCGGATTCCGGTCCCGAAGCATAACGGGGGTGTCTTGTCCCTGACGTACCGCCGCCCCGATGCGATCCGCCGGGGGCGTACCGGGACGGGGGCCGTCAGCTCTTTCTGCTGGTTTTGGCGGTGAAGAGGGAGATCATCTGCTTGACCTTCCTGCCCTTGCATTTGGGGCAGGCGACCTTGACGTTTCCATGATCCGAGATGCTCATGCTCAGGGTGAACTTCTTCCCGCAGTCCTGACATTGATAATCGTATGCCGGCATGACTCCACCTCCTTTCCGCTGCCATTTCTTCTGCCCGAAGAGGAAAACCGATGCTTGCCGACCCGATTCCCTCCATGGGAACTGCCTTTGGATTGGCATTGATGATACCCCATCGGACGAGTGGAATCAAGAGGAATTCAGGGTTGTTACAGGATTTCACCACAATATGGGGCGGGTTGCGCGAGCCCGGAACATAACTGCTTCCTGGATGCACCATGCTGCAGATTGCCCGGAAGTCATGGATACATGTCTTGTAAAGTTTGGCATCGTCTCTGCTGTTGTGTCAAATATGGCATATCTATCGCATGTTCCATGCATTTCGTCTTTACCGACCATTTCGGCCGTGCTAAATAAACGTTCCTTAACAAACGGGGTCACCAGCAAAAGATGCCCTTTTTCTGTTGCGAAAAGTCCATTTCTTTTTTCTTTTTCAACACATGCACCGGATGAATGTGGTGGCACATGGAGGGCGTTCCTGTGGCTTCTGCGGCAATGCGGTCGCTTGAATTCCGGTGCGGGAGGGTGTCCCGGCCTTTCCGGGAAGAAGATCTCAGCGAGAAAAATAAAAAAGGAGGTTACATGCATATGAGAAGCCATCATATTTTGCCCCGGGCAGCCTTGAGTCTGATGTTGCTGGCGGTCCTGGCACTGGCGGGCGGCTGTGTCTACACGGGCGGATCGGCCATGGACACCCATAAAAAAGGGATGAGCTCGATCACCGAAGAAGAGTATTTTGTCACGAAAAAGCCCGTGGACAAGGCCTTCATCGGGGCGGCCTGGTCCCGTCAATTCGGTCCCATCGAGGACCCTGCGACGGAGAACATCCGCACCAAGAAGGAGCGTTCCCTGAGTGGCATCCAGCAGGACTTTGCCTACAACCTGGGAATCGGTCTGGGCGGGCAGCTCGTGGCCGGACCGCAGGCCGAGGTCGGGGCCGGGGGCGGCAGCGCCGAGCGGGCCAGGTTGTCGGGTCTCGAAATCATCACGCCGGTGACGCTGGCCGACATTCCCTTCGAGCCGAAACTGTCCTACGTGACGGAGGCCCTCCGACTTGCCAACTTCCGGATCAGCGACGAGAAGAGTAACAAGGCGGGGATCAACGTGGGCGCCGGGACAGTGGTCGGCAGCGGCACCGCCACGGCGGAAGTAGGAACGGCGGCCCGTCGGGGCACGGAAGGAGACGGACTTGTCGTGGCCTACAAGCTCCACATGATCGATCCGAAAAGCTATGCAAAGCAGGACTCCGGCAGCGTACCTCTCGTTCTGGACGGCGTGGTGGATTTCCCCAAGGCCGGCATGATTGTCAAGACACGCTTGCAGCGGATCGATCCGGGAGCGGGCCGCTCCCTCCCCCGGAATATCCTGTGGGCCTGTCCCAGGGCCGACGCCAAGAGCCGTGACATGGTCGCCGCCTGGGTCGTGGAGATGCGGTCCACCGACCCGAGGCGCCGGACCATGAACATCGCCTTCCCGGCCTGGCCGGCCATTGAAGAGTGCCAGAACTACACCGGCGTCCTTCACTCTTTCATCGATCCCCTGACGGACAAGATCAACCGGCAGAAAATCAGCATCATGCTGATCGACGCGGAAGTCACGGACAATCTGCAGCCAAAGAAATGGGAAGCCCGCGTTTCTCTAATCGACGAGGCGTTCAATATCAAGATGGTCAGGCCTGCGGATCTGGAGTCGCCGCGGCAGTCTTCCGGGCAGATCAACTAACCCCGATATCCAAGGAGCGAAACCATGAAACGATACTCTGCGTTACGGTTGATCCCGCTGGTACTGGCTCTGCTGGTCCTCACCGGCTTTGATGCCTGGGCCAGGAAGCCGGAGGTGATCCGGCACGACGCCCAGTACCTGGATCGTCAGGTTTCCCTGAATATCGAGTGGCAGTCCACCGATCCGGTTGTCTCCATTCGCGTCGCCGCCGGCAGGGAGGTCAAGGTGATCAAGGTCGACGCTTACGACAACAAGAGGGTTCCGCAGGGCTATTCCGGAGAGGTGAGCGTGGCCCTGCAGGCGGATCCCCTCATCAACCAGGATTCGATTCCCTACACCATCCAACTGACCGATGACGTGGGTCAGAGAAGCACCCTGGTGACGGGCAAGGTGGCCGTTCCCTCCGCTTTTGCGGCTCCCCGCGTGGACGACTGGGGACGGGACCGCGTGGTCGGTGCGGGAATGCCCGCGGCCCAGCAGCCAGACATGATCGACAAGCTGCGGCAGGTTGCGCAGGTGCTCGACGCACCGCCGTTCCTGCACGACATCGTGGTGACCAATCCCAACACGGGGATCGTCACGTTCTCCACAAAGGCAACGGACAACCTGGGACTCAGGGAAATCAACTTCCGCATTTTCGACTCCACAAACAAGCAGGTAGACAGCCAGCAGATCTCTGCGACGGGGAAACTCTGGCAGGGCACGTCCAAAGACTTCAGCCTGCCTCCCGGCAATTACAAGGTGATCGGCCAGGCCATTGACTCCGGCGGCAGCACCTCACCGGAGAAGAGTGCCTGGTTCACTATCGGTACACCCCAGGCCGCAGGACCCCAGCCGCCGCAGCCTCCCGTTGAAGTGCCCACGGTGCTGACGGTGACGATCCTGCCCGCCGACGTCCTGGCGAAGGGCGCCCAGTGGCAGATCCCGGGCGGCGCCTGGCTGAACAGCGCCGACAGCGTCAAGGCAGGCCTCAAAGCGGGCTGGTACGATGTGACGTTCAAGGACGTGGCCGGCTGGAAGAAGCCCGACACGCTCAAGGTGAGCGTCGAGGCGGGAAAGACTGCAACGGCCACGGGCACATATACACTCGATACGAGCTTTTCGAAGACCTGGACCACCAGCACCGACTTCGAGACGGGAACGCTGGTGGGGGTCGAGGACAAGACCGTCCCCGACCAGCTCCAGCTGAGCAAGAGCATCTCCACGCTTCCCTTCATCTGGGTGCCCAACTCCAACGAGGGGACCATTTCCAAAGTGGACTCCAAGACGGGCACGGAGCTGGGCCGCTACCGCACAGGCCCCACCACGGGAGGCAGCCCCTCCCGCACCACCGTGGATCTGAAAGGAAACTGCTGGGTGGGGAACCGCAACACGGGAACGGTCGTCAAGGTCGGCCTCAACGAAAACGGCCAGTGCGTGGACCGCAACAAGAACGGGACGATCGAGACCTCCACGGGGGCAACGCCCCTGGCCTGGGGAGCGGATGAATGCGTGCTCCACGAGGTCGTCCTGATCGCCGGAAGCGAGGGGACGTACAATCCCGGGGAATACAAGGGCAGTTACAGCGGCACACCCGGTCCCCGCGGTATCGGTATCGACGCGAACAACAACCTCTGGGCCGGAACCTACGGTACGCACAAGTACTACCACGTGGACGGCGGAACCGGCAGGATTCTGAAGACGTATGACGTCCCGGGACACAATCCCTACGGTGCCGTCGTCGATCCCCGCGGCATTGTCTGGTCCGCCGACCTGTCAAACAGCTACGTCGGGCGGCTCGATCCCGCCAGCGGCGCGTTCACCACGATCAAGACAGGTCAGACATATGGCATGGGAATGGATAAGAACAACCACCTGTTCATCGCCGGCTGGTGCGCCAACACGCTGACGCGGGTCAACACCACCACCGGTGCCATCGAGTGGCAGAAGCCGACGGGGGACAGCTGCTCCCGCGGTGTCGCCCTGACGAACGATGGAGACGTCTGGGTGGCCAACTCCAGCTCCAACAATGTCTCCCGCTGGTCCAACGACGGGGTCAAGAAAACCACGATCAGCGGTTTCAATCATCCCACGGGCGTGGCGACCGACTCCGACGGCAAGGTCTGGGTGGTCAATTACGGCGATGCATTCATCAAGCGAATCGATCCGGCGACGAACCGGGTGGATCTTGAGAAGCAGGTGGCCGGGCCGCACTATGGCTACAGCGACATGACGGGCATCGTGGCCCGTTCCGTGACCACCATGATCGGCACCTGGACGGCCGGTTACGATGCAAAGTCCGACGCAGCAAAGTGGAAGGCCGTCGCCTGGACGGGCACCGAGCCGGCGGGGACCACCGTCAAGGTGAAAGTTCGGAGTTCCAAGGATGGGAAGACCTGGTCGGCCTGGGAGGATGCGGTGAAGGGAGCGGATCTCAAGGCCACGCCGCAGGGACGTTACGTCCAGGTTGAAGTGACGCTCCAGATCCAGTCGGGGACGACCTCTCCGGTTCTGAGTGACCTGACCGTCCAGGGCCTGTAAGGGAATCAATGGGTTGAGGGGCGAGTCCCGGCGGCCGAAGCCGCCGGGACGGGACCTCTCAGGAATGAGACAATAGGGAGGAGACGCAATGAAACGATTCTTCTATCCGGGACTGGTGATGCTGGTACTCCTGCTGGCCGCCGGGCCGGCCATGGCTCAGGGACTCTCCGCCGGCACGTATGTCATGAGCAGCGGAGGGATGCAGGTAATCATGGAAATCAATGCCCTGCCCGACGGAAAGTACTTCATCAATGCCAATGGAAGCGGAGGAGGGAAGAACTGCCGCATCGGGGACCTGGGAGAGCTGCGAGGCGGAAACCTCGTGCTGGGTGTCTGCGAGATGGGGATCCGTATCTCCGGGGACGGCTTTGATCTGCTGGACTCCAAGGGATGCGCACAGTGTGACGCCGGCGCTTCCGTGTCCGGGCATTACGTAAAGAAGTAACGGAACATACTGAAGAAACGGAGGTGGTCGATTCATGAAAAAAATCCTTTCAACCATCTGTCTGTCTTGCCTGGTTGTCATCTTCCTTTTCCCCGCGGACCTCATTGCCCAGAGTGCCGGAACCGGGGAGATCAACTGGGTGCAGGGATACATCAGTGTGACGGGGCAAGGTGCCGCCGTGCGGGGGAGCCTGGCGCAGGCCCGGCCCCTGGCAAGGAGAGCCGCCGTCAGTGATGCCCAGCGCAACCTCCTGGAAATTATAAAGGGAGTGAAAATCGACTCGACGACGACCGTGGAGAATTTCATCGTCGCCTCCGATGTGATCCGCTCCCACGTGAATGGGGTTGTCAAAGGTGCCCACGTGGTCAAGGGATCGGAAAAGTACGAGCCCCAACCCGACGGGTCCGTTCTGGTGACGCTGGAGATGAGGGTGTGCATCACCGGAAACTGCGGGGCTTCCCGCTCTTCCCTGGTGCAGGCCTTGGGGATCGATCGGATCAAGCCGCCGGCATACGTGCCGCCGCCGGCACCGCCTCTTCCTATCCCGGCACCGCCTGCTGCCGCGCCGCCGGCACCGCCGGCATCGGCTCCCCCGCCGAAACCTGCCTATACCTGTGACCTGACGAAGTCCGTGACGGGTCTGGTCATCAATCTCGAAGGACTCCCCTTCGAACGGGTGCTGCTTCCGGTAATCGTGGTGGAGGAGGGGCAGACCGGCCTGTTCACCGTTTATTCAGCCAAGAACGTGAAACCGGCGGTTGTCCGAACCTTCGGTGTCGTCCGTTATGCCGATTCGGTGGATCATGCCCTGAAGGGTAATCCGCAGATCGGCACCAATGTGCTGGTTGTTCCGGCATCGTCGATCACGAAGGAAAACATGATCGTCATCAAGAGCAATGATCGTCGCGTCATCTTTGAGACGACCTGCCACGGCAACGACTATCTGGCGGATGCCAAGGTCGTGATTGCCAACCAGTGACCGTTTCGGGTTATGGATGGAGGGACTCCCGACCGGAGTCCCTCCATTTTGTCATGCAATCCCGGTTGAAACAGCGGCTTTTCCTCTCCAATCTCCCCTTTTCGACACAATATATAGTGGTATCTCGCCCTGATAACCCTTCTAATAGTATTTTCACTTTACAAGCAGGGTTGCTTTTGTTAGATTCCGCCCACCGGGTATCCTCCCGGAGAGCGTAATGCTATGAGACTTCAACGACTTGAAATAACGGGTTTTAAGTCTTTCCGGGATCGGGTGGTCCTTGACTTCTCGGAGGGCATCAGCGGCGTGGTCGGGCCCAACGGGTGCGGCAAGAGCAACGTTGTCGATGCCGTCCGGTGGGTCATGGGCGAGCAGCGGGTAAAGTCCCTCCGGGGCCGGAAGATGGACGACGTGATCTTCAACGGGAGCGAGGACTCCGCCCCGGTCGGCCTCGCCGAGGTCACCATGGTTCTGGCCGACGACGGCCGCTGCTTTCCCGAGCCTTATGATGCCATGACGGAAGTCAGCATCACCCGGCGGCTCATCCGCGACGGCGACAGCGAGTATCTGATCAACAAGGTGCCCTGCCGTCTTCTGGACGTCCGGGAGTTCTTCCTTGGCACCGGGGTCGGTGTCCGGGGGTATTCCCTGGTGGAGCAGGGTAGCGTTTCCAGCCTTGTCGAGGCCAGGCCGGAAGAGCGGCGCCAGTTCATCGAGGAGGCGGCGGGCATCTCCAAGTTCAAGAGCCGCAAGGAGTCGGCCATCCGGAAGATGGAGACGACGCGGCAGAACCTGACCCGCATGAACGACATTATCCGGGAGGTGAAGACCCAGCTGAACGCCATCTCCCGGCAGGCAAAGCGGGCCGAACAGTACAAGGCCATCCGGAAGGAGGTCCGGGAGGGCGAAATCGTCCAGATGCTGCAGGCTTACGCGGACCTGACCACGCGGAGCGCGACCCTGGAGGCGGCCCGCGATACCGCCCGGGAGAAGGAAGAGGAGATCCGCGCGAAGCTCGGCGTGTCGGAGGCAGGCTGGGAGGCGGCCAAGACGGAGGCGGTCGCCCGGGAGGGAGACCTGAACCGCCTTCAGGAGACCTTGTACGAGCTCCGGAACGTCATCTCGTCGAAGGAACAGTCGGTCGCCTTCCAGCGCCAGCAGGTGGAAGAGCTGACGCGGCAGCGGGAGCGTGAGACGGAGGAGATCGGACAGCTCTCCGGCCGGGCGGAGGAGTTCCGGCGCGAAGCCGCCGCGGCGGAGGCCCTCGAACAGGAGCTGTCGGACGAGATTCTCAAGGCCGAAGCGGACCTGCGGGATCTGCAGGGCGCGCTGGAGGAATACCGGCAGCAGGACCGGTCGGCCCACCGGGAGCTGGAAGAGAAGAAGGTCCAGTTCATCGAACTGATCAAGGAAAAGACAACCGCCCGGAACCGCTTGACGGCCCTGCAGAAGAACCGCGAAGACCTGGAGCGGCGGGAGGCCCGGGACAGCCGGGAGCTGGAGGAGCAGACCCGCCGCCGGGAACAGCTCCGGGAAACCCTGGCGGGGCTTGCCACCGGACTCACCGAGGACGAAGGGAAACTGGACGACCTGATCATCCGGCGGGGGGATGCCTCCGACGAATTGAAGCGCACCCGCCGGGAACTGGAAGAAACGGACGAGCTCATCACGGAACACAAGCAAGAGCTGGGACGGCGGTCGTCCCGGCTCCAGTCGCTCCGGGAATTCTACGAGGGATACGAGTGGTGCGGCGAAGGGACACGGGCCCTGCTGGGAGGCCGGCAGGAGAAGGCGCCGGACGGTCTCCCGCGGGAATCCTTCCTCGGCCTCGTGGCGGATTACATCGATGTCCCCCGGGACTACGAGGCGGCCGTGGAGGCCGTGCTGGGTGAGAAGCTCCAGTATATTCTCGTGAAAAACCAGTTCGACGGCGTCAAGGCCATCGATTACCTCAAGAACGGCGCCTTCGGGCGGTGCAGTTTTGTCCCCGTCGAGGTCCGCAACTATGCCGACGGTGGAAGCGCGACGCCGGTTCACCTACAGGAGACCGTGCGGCTCCTCGACGTCGTCCGGGTCCGTGACGATTTCCAGGACGTAGCCTCCTGCCTGCTGGGAGACGTCCGGGTCATCTCCGACCTGTATCGCGGCGTGAACCTCTGGAGGCAGAACGGATTCCGCGGAACCTTCGTCACCCGGGACGGGGATCTGATCAGCCCGCACGGAGTCCTGACGGGGGGTGCCGCCTCGGGTGGAGAGCGGAGTCCCCTGCGGAACAAGCGGGAGATGACGGAGCTGGAGGCGGAGGTCCGGTCCCTGGAAGACGCGGTATCCGAGGCGATGGACCGGAAGAGGGAAGGCACATCGCTGATCGCCCAGTGGGAGGAGGAGCTTGTCCGGCTGCGGGGCGAGGTCCACCGGATGGAGATCCAGATCAACAGCTGGCGGAAGGACCTGGAGCGGTACGAAGATGAGTCCCGGCGCATCGATCAGCGGCTCCGTGTCCTGGGCTTCGAGCGGGAGCGCCTCCAGGCGGAGGAGCAGGAGCTCGTCCGGCAGATGCAGGAAGTGCAGGCCGAGGTCGTTTCCTGGGAAGCCCGCGAAAAATCCATGAGCGACGAGATGGCGGGCATTCAGGGCCGGTGGGACGGGATCCGGGCCGATCTCGAGGAGCGGGAATCCCTCCTGACGAACCGGAAGGTCGGCATGGCGGCCCTGCAGCAGCGCCGGGAGGCCAACGAGCGGACGCTGGAGAGGCTGAACCGTTCGCTCGACCAGACCGTCCGGGACCTGGAGGCCCGGCAGGCCGGCATCGAGACGGCCGGTCGGAAACTGGCGGAATTAGCAACCCGGATCGAGGAGGACAAAGCTGCCCTGAAGGCATCCTACGGGGAAATGGAGACCCTCGATGCGGACCTCGGAGCACGGAGGGAGATCCACCGGAAACAGGAAGAGGAGCTCAGGACCCTGGAGGAGGGCATGCGGGTCCTCAAGGGGCGGCTCGAGGAGGCGGCGCGGGAGACGGCCAACAGCGATCTGGCGTGCCGCGAGATTGCCTTCCAGGTGGAATCCCTGAAGCAGAACCTGCAGGCCCGCGACCAGGACGAAGTGGCTCGCCTGCTCGAATCGTTCCGGCCGCTGGAAGAGGAGGCTCTCCGCGATCTCCAGGAAAAGATGGAGCGGAACCGCCGGACCCTGGATGGGTTCGGGGAGGTGAACCTGCTGGCCGACGAAGAGTACGCCCAGTTGAAGGAGCGCTTCGACTTCCTGACCGCCCAGGCGGAGGACCTTCAGAAGTCGCTGGATATCCTCCAGCAGACCATCACGCGGATCAACCGTATCTCCCGGCAGCGGTTCGCCGAGACCTTCGAGGCCGTGAACGCCTGTTTCCGGAACGTCTTCTCCCGCCTCTTCCCGGGCGGCCGGGGAGAACTCCGCCTCACCGACGAGACGGACATGCTGGAGACGGGGGTGGACATCGACATCCAGGTCCCGGGGAAGCGGACCCAGAACATCACGCTCCTCTCGGGCGGGGAGAAGTCTCTTGCCGCCATCGGGCTCATCTTCGCCATCATCCTGCACCGGCCGTCCCCCTTTGTGATCCTCGACGAAGTGGACGCCGCCCTCGACGACGCCAACATCTCCCTCTTCAACCGCCTGGTCCAGGAGATCGCCGCATCTTCCCAGATCATCCTGGTGACCCACAACAAGCGGAGCATGGAAATCGCCGGAAGCCTCTACGGCGTGACCATGCAGAAGCAGGGGATATCCACCGTCGTCTCCGTCACCCTCCGGTAGGCTGCTGAAAAGAAGCCGTCTGCTGCGTTCCCCTTGTCCTTCGCCGTTCGACGTACCAAGGGGTACGCCTCACGGCTCATGACTGCGGGAGCCTTGCATCCAACCCCTTTTGAGCAGCCTGAGTAAATAGAACAGGTAGGCTGCTGAAAAGAAGCCGTCTGCTTCGTTTCTCTCATCCTTCACCATTCAGCGTACTTCCCAGTACGCCTCATGGTTCAGGATTTCGAGGGCCTCGCATCAGACATCTTTTGAGCAGCCTGGAAAGCTGTAACCGGTAGGCTGCTGAAACGGGGCCGTCTGCTGCGTTCCCCTTGTCCTTCGCCATCCAGCCATTCCATGCCGACAACCCGCCAAGGCAAACACTCATCAAAACCAGCACATTTTGGTTCTTCCTACCCCTCCGGCACCTAATCCTGCTTAAGCAATAAAACCGTAATTTCGAGGCATTGCATTCCGTCCGGGCATTGTTTATCCCGCCTTCCATCATGCGGGGACCGGTTTCGTTCCGTCGGGTCGGCGCATGAGCAAGTTCCCCACAGCCATTGCATTTTCCTGGATCCATAACGGCCTTTCAGGCCTGTTCCGCAAAATTTCCGAGAGGAGACGATCGCCGGGATGAAGAAAGCTGCTGCGAAGCACTGCCTTTCGCTTATTGCGTGCCTGTTCGCATGGCTGTTCTTTCTTTCCACCGCCTGGGGAGCCTGCAGCGGCGGCGAGCGAATCGGCTACGAGACGCAGCAGATGCAGGTGGGCGGGACGCAGACGCTCACGGTGACCGGTGCCAGGCCGGATGCCTCGTACCGCTGGCGGGTTGCCTCGGGCGGCGGGTCCCTCTCGGCGACGACAGGCGCATCCGTTGTGTACACGGCCCCCTCCTCGAACCCGAACTGCGAGAACAATCCCGTCATCACCCTCTCGTCGGACGGCGCCTCCTGCGACACGCTGCAGATCGCCGTGCACGGGGCCGGCACCAACGACTGGTATTACCCCGTCTCGAAGGTGGGAGCCGTGGAGGTCTGCCGGGAGCATGCGGACCATACGGCCCTGTGCAGGGCCTGGATCGGATGCGACGGCAACCCCAGTGAGAACTGCCGGCCTCTGGGGCCGAACTGCGGGATGACGTCTTTCTTTTGCAACTCCCATGGCTGGTTCCTGACCCGTCCCTGCAACTCCGAGTCGGCACCCTACAATATCCCTCCGGGGACCTACTGCTCCGGCTCCATGGGACCGACCTACAAGGACATCCGGACCCCCATGATGAAGGCCAACGGCTGCTGTCCCGCGGCGCTGCTTCCGGCGGAGCCTCCGCCCCCGGCCTGCGACGTGTCGGTGACGTCCTTCGGCGGGACCTCGACGGCCATCGACGTCCACAACGGGGGGCGGGTGGTCTTCACCGGGACGATCGCCTCCTCGGACCCGGTCTCCTGGAGGGTGACCGTGGCGGGGAAGAAGATCGGCGAGGGGACCGGCCTGGCCGTCTCGGTTCCCTGGGACGGAAGACTGGACGGCCAGGTCGCAGAGATCGGCCGGACCTGGCCGGTGAAGCTGGTCGTGGAGACCACCGACGGCCGGTGCGGCATCGAGGGGGAGACCACGGTCACCGTGACGGCCGCGGAGAAGGACTGCAAGATGCAGGTTCCGGTGGGCTCCTGGGCCCACCTGGCGGCGGGGAGCCTCTCCGAGTCCCTCCTTCTGTTCCGTCTCCCGGGCTCCCGGATGATGCCGGAGTTCGGCCTTACCTACGACAGCAACGACGGGAAGAGGGGCATACTCGGGACGGGCTGGACCCACGACTATATGGAGACCCTGACGGCCATCCCGGAGGAGGACCGGTACGTCTGGCGGGACAGCCGGGGCGGCCGGCTGGTCTTGTACCGGAACGGCGAGGTCCATACCCCGGAGCACTCCTCCTGGCCGGCCCTGGCGAAGAACGCCGACGGGACGTACGATCTCTTCTCCCGGGACCTGACCCACCGCCTCTTCAACGCCTCCGGCAGGCTCACGGCCATCCTGGACCCAAACGGCAACGCCGTCACCCTGACGTACGATGCGGGCAACAACCTGGTGGCCGTCACCGACCCGGCGGGCCGGAAGATCGCCTTTGCCTACGATGCCGCCGGCCTCCTCGGGACGGTCACCGATCCCAACGGCAACACCCACGCCTTCACCTACACGGGGAAGACCGTGGCGGGGGCCGTCCTGGGGCGGGTCGTCTCGCAGACCTCCGCAGGAGTAGAGACGTGGACCTTCACCTATGACGAAGCCTTCCGGATACTTTCGAAGACGGACCCCCGGGGCTACGAGACCCGATACACCTACGACGGGAACCGCCTCGCCGGGACGACGGATCCCGAGGGGAAGACCCGGGAGATCCGGTACGATCCGGAATCCTCTTGGTCCACCCTGACGGAGAAGGACGGGGGGACTTGGACCTTCCGGTACGACCCCGTTCTCGGCGTCCTCCTGGAGAGGACGGACCCCCTGGGCCACACGACCCGTTACGGCTATGACGGGAACCGGAACCTGGTCCGACAGACGGAGCCCGACGGGAGCGAGAGCGCCTACACCTACGACGGCTACGGCAACCTTTCCTCGGTCACGGATCCCCTGGGGAAGACCACGTGCTTCACCTATAACGGCCAAGGCCAGGTCACGTCGGTCACGGACCCCCTGGGACACACCGTCACCTACGGCTACGACGCCCGGGGAAACCTCCTCGCGATCACGGATGCCCAAGGGGCCGTCACCCGGTATGCCCATGACGACCGGGGCAATGTCACCGGCATCACCGACGCGTTGGGGAGGACGATGGTCCTGGCCTACGACGCCTCGGGCAACCTCGTCTCCGTCACGGACCCGGAGAAGAGCACCGCGACCCTGGGCTACGACAGCCTGGGCAACCGGGTCCGGATGAAGGACGCCCTGGGGAACGCCACCACGTTTGACTTCGACAGCCTGAACCGGCTCATCCGGATCACCGATCCCCTGGGTCATGCCACCCGCCTGACGCGGGATCCCGCCGGCAATCCGCTGACGGTGACCGACCCCAACGGCCACGCCACGGGCTACACCTACAACTACCAGGACCAGGTGACCCGGATCGTCGACGCGCTGGAGCATGTCACCACCCTGACCTACGGTGGGTCATCCTGCCCCTCCTGCGGGGCCGGGGCGGACCGGCTGACGGCGGTGACGGACGCGAAGGGACAGACCACGACCTTCGACTACGACTTGGCGGGGAGGATGACGAAAGAGACGGATCCCCTGGGGAACGCCACCTCCTATGGTTACGATGCCCGGGGAAACCTGGCCGCCCTGACCCGGCCCGACGGAAGGACCATTGCCTACCGGTATGACTGGAACGGAAGGCTCCTGGAAAAGGTCTTCTCCGACGGCTCGACCGCCGCCTTCCGGTATGACGATGCGGGGAACCTGGTCTATGCAGGGAATCAACACATCGCCTACCAGTTCACCTACGACGCAAACCGCCGGGTGACGGAGGTCGTCGATTCCGAGGGCCGGCGGATCCGCTACTCCTACGATGCCCTGGGGAACCGGACGGAGATGGTCACGCCGGAGGGGAAGGCCGTTTCCTACACGTACGACCTCAACGGCCGCCTCACCGGGATCGGGACGGCAAACGCAGAAGGGGACAGCCCGGAGAGCGGCAGCGGGAATGCAAGCAGCGGAACCTACAACTTTACCTACGACTCGGCGGGGAGGAGGACCCTGCTGGCCCGGCCGGGCGGGACGACCACAGCCTACAGCTACGATGCCGGGAGCCGTCTGCTGAAGATCCTCCACCGGGACAGGGACGGCCGGACCCTCGACACCGTCGGCTACACCCACGACAACACCGGCAACCGGGTCACCCGGGAGGAGAAGGACAGGACCGTCTCCTACGGCTATGATGCCGTGGACCGCCTGACGGAGGCATCCCCCAAGCCGAAATCCGCAAAGGGGATCCTGGGGAAGCTCCTCGAGGAGATTGCGAAGAAGCTGAAGGAAGGCTATGAGTACGACGCCGTGGGGAACCGGGTCCGGGGCCCCGGAAAGAACGACAGCCAGGCCCATGACGCGGGGAACCGGCTCCTGGAGGACCGGGATCACCGCTACGAGTACGATGCCAACGGCAACCTTGTCCGGAAGACCGGAACAGGCCCCCTTGGCGCCGTCACCACCTACCGCTACGATGACGAGAACAACCTGATCGGGGCGGAGATTGCCCTGGGTCCCCTCACCACGGAGATCGAGTACGCCTACGATCCCTTCGGGAGGCGGATCGCAAAAACAGTCAAACGGGAGATCGAGCTGGGGGACCGGGAGTTCAGCATCCCGGCACCCCGGACGATCCGGTACGTCTACGACAACGAGGACGTGATCCTGGAATACCTGAAGCACGGGGACAGGGAGGCGCGCACGGCCTCCTATCTCCACGGCCCCGGGATCGACGAGCCCCTGGCGGTGGAGAGGCGTCGGCCGCCGCTCTTCGGGAACGGCGGATTCGAGGTATTCGATTACCTGGCCGACGGCCTGGGCTCCGTCACCGGCCTGACCGACTCCAAGGGCCGCCTGGTCCAGCGCTACGAGTACGACTCTTTCGGGAACCCGCTGGCGATCAACCCGCTGATCGTCCAGCCCTATGCCTTCACCGGCCGGGAGTACGACCCCGAGACGGGGCTCTACTATTACCGGGCAAGATATTATGATCCCAAGGCAGGACGGTTCATCACGAAAGACCCCATCGGTTTCGCCGGGGGAGTGAATTCATATTCTTGTGTCCAAAATAATCCGGTGAATAAGATTGACCCACTTGGATTATTTGAATGGGTCAATCCAATTCCGTATTGGCGGGGCGTGTATAGAGGCACGAAAGATTTTCTAAGAAACTACCGTGATATGAGGGACGCCAACACCATCGGTGCAGATAAGTATTTTCATTGTATTGCTAATTGCCAGGCAACAAGAGAGGGTCAGGGTGGCAGAGACATATCAGAGATCATCGGTGAAGGTCGTGAGCTTACTGATGAATACATTAAAGGTGATACTCGCTCTGCGTGTGATGAAGACAGGGCTGCAAACAGACAGGGAAGAAATGGTGATCCTGGTGGCACTTGCAGCCAAGTGTGCAATCCATTACGACCTAAGGGACTTGACCCGAGGTATTGAAAATGAGCAAAAAGAAGAAAATTTTATTAGTTATAATATTGTTTTTACTGATAATTTTTTCCTATTGGTTTAAGGGTCAATTGGCTATAGACAAATGCTTAGATGGTGGCGGCCGCTGGAATTACGAAAAGGGCATATGCGAACATTAGCACCGCGTCGGAGCATTTAAAGATCGAATATCCGGACAAGGGATCCTGTCTACGAGTACGACTCCTTCGGGAACCCGGGGGCGATCCATCCGCTGATCAGCCAGCCCTATGCCTTCACCGGCCGGGAGTACGACCCCGAGACGGGGCTCTACTACTACCGGGCCAGATATTACGACCCCAGGGCCGGGCGCTTCATCACCAGGGATCCCATCGGCTTCGCCGGAGGGATAAACCAATACAATTATGTCCAAAATAACCCTGTGCGATATGTCGACCCACTTGGGCTAACAAAAATAAGAATCTTTATTGAAACAGGAGCCATGTGGATTGATCCTGAACAACCTGGTCGCATTCCATACATAATTCCAATTACTTCTGGCAAGGCTGAAAGTATGAACAGGCCAGAATGCAGTGGTAAAGAAAACGAAGGACCTATTCCAAAAGGTTCATACACCGTGGATGTTACTCAACTTTCAAATCCAAGCAAGATTCGCGATCTTTTTAACATGAGATATGGTGATTGGGGGGATTGGAATGTTCCATTGATTCCAGATCCGGAGACAGACACATACGGAAGAAGAAATTTTTATTTGCATGGCGGTTTATTCCCTGGATCCTCCGGATGTGTTGATTTCGGTGGTGGCATATTTGGCAATTCTATTACCGATCAATTATTAAATGACATGCTTGCCGATACTAGCCGCAAAATCAAAGTTATTGTCCGATAGGATAGATGGTTATGATGAAAGAACGATTGAAGAAAGGGTGCGTTGGTGGATTGATTCATTTTTCATCATTCTTGATAATCGAATTGCTTATAAATGGCTCACGGCAGTTTCCTCCTCAAGCCCATCCCATTGAGTATCTACCATGGTTAGTGGTGCTTTATATAGGCTATGCATTAAAAATAGGATTCGAAGCCCTTGGTCCATTAGCAGCTTACTGTTTTTTGTTTTTTGTGTTTGACAGTTATATGAATTGGAATATTGTGTATCACGACATGCCTCCTGTATTTTCGCCATATTTCATATTGGCTTTTCTCTTCTCATACTTGTTTCTCGTAAGTCCTATCTTTGTTAATTTGTTTGTGCGATGGTTAAAGAAAAGGTACAAAAAACTGTAGATGAAGATGGGTGTCAGAGACGAAGACCTTAACTTTTTTTCTGCCCCAGCCAAATCTTCGGGTTCTTCGCGCCGCCCGTGAACACTGGCGAGTCGGAATGGATCCATCGTTCAAATCTGTCCCCTTTTCCACTTTTGTGTGGTAAGCCACGCCTTACCGGCGGTTGCGCCGGCATCTTCTTTCGGTACAGGTATTCTATGGGATTGTTCGATCGCAAAAAAAACGGATTTTTCGACAAGCTGAAGTCGGGGCTGGAAAAGACAAAGAAGCTCCTCCTTACCGATGTGGACGACCTGATCCTCGGGGCGAAGGTCATCGACCAGAAGCTCTACGACGACATCGAAGAGGCTCTCATCATGGCCGACGTGGGACCCACCTTCGCCCACGAGCTGATCGAGCGGATGCAGGAGCAGGTGAAGCGCAAGCAACTGACCCAGCCGGAACTCCTCAAGAGGGTCCTCCGGGAGTCCATGGAGGAGATCCTCGTGTCCGGTACGGCGCCTCCCGTCTCCGCGCCTGCCGGCGGCTCCCTCGTCATCATGGTCATCGGGGTGAACGGGACCGGGAAGACGACCACCATCGGCAAGCTGGCGAGGGCCTACAAGGGCGAAGGAAAGGACGTGATCCTGGTGGCGGCCGACACGTTCCGGGCCGCCGCTATCGAGCAGCTCGAGGTCTGGGCGAACCGGACGGGATCTCCCCTGGTGAAGCAGCAGGCCGGGGCCGATCCCTCGGCGGTGGTCTTCGACGCCATGAAGGCGGCCTCGTCGGGCAAACAGCAGGTGGTCATCATCGACACGGCGGGACGGCTCCACACGAAGGTCAACCTCATGGAGGAGCTGAAGAAGATGAAGCGGATCATGAGCCGCGAGCTGCCCGGCGCGCCTCAAGAGACCTACCTCGTCCTGGACGCCACGACGGGGCAGAACGCCGTTTCGCAGGCCAAACTCTTTCATGAAGAGATCGGCGTCAGCGGGATCATCCTGACGAAACTCGACGGGACCGCCAAGGGCGGCGTGGTGATTCGCATCGCCCGGGAACTGAAGATTCCCATCCGGTATGTCGGGGTCGGCGAGGGGCTGGACGACCTGCGGCCCTTTGACGCTGCGGAATTCGTGGAGGCGCTGTTCGACTGAGATTCCCGGCCGGACAGGGATCAAGGCCGGGGAGGAACGGAGGCGAAGAGGGTGGAGCGCATCTTTGCCATCGGAGACATCCACGGCTGCCGCTCCCTCCTGGAGGAGCTCCTGGACAGGCTCGAACTGCGACCGGAGACGGACACCGTCGTTTTTATCGGGGATTACATTGACCGGGGGCCGGATTCCCGGGGAGTCGTCGAGACCGTACTGGCGCTCCGGCGGCGGATCCCGAAGGTCGTCTGCCTGATGGGGAACCACGAGCGGATGTTCCTGGACTACCTTGAAGATCCTGCTGCTGCGGCGATGTTCCTGGGAAACGGCGGGGTTGCGACGCTCCGCTCCTACGGGCTCTGGAAGGGGGAACCGGTGGGGATCGGCGATCTTCCGGAGGAGCACCGGCACTTCTTCTCCTCGCTGTCCCTCTGGCATGAGACGGAGCGGTATCTCTTCGTCCACGCGGGCCTGCGGCCGGGGATTCCCCTGGCGGAGCAGGATCCCTGGGATCTCGTCTGGATCCGGCGGGAGTTCATCCATTCGTCGGCGTCCTTCGGCAAGACGGTCGTCTTCGGCCACACCCCGTTGCCGGAACCTTACGTGGACGGGACCAAGATCGGCATCGACACCGGGGCGGTCTACGGCGGCCCGCTGACCTGCGTGGAACTGCCGGCGATGCGGTTCCACACGGCGCGAGGAGCATCGAATTGACCCAGCCATTGATCCTGGAGTGCATTCCCAATTTCAGTGAAGGACGGGACCGGCAGGCCATGGAGGCCGTGGCGGCCGCCCTGGACGACTTCCCGGGAATCCGGCGCCTGGACCTGTGCCTGGACCGGGACCATCACCGCAGCGTCCTCACGTTCCTGGGGGAGCCCGAGGCGATGGTACAGGGCGCCCTGGCTGTCTGCAGGCGTGCCCTGGAGCGGATCGACATGCGGGACCACCGGGGTGGCCACCCCCGGATCGGGGCGGTGGACGTGATTCCCTTTGTGCCCCTGGGTGGGGCCGGGATGGACGTTGCCGTGGAGGCGGCTCGACGTTTCGGGACCGCCTTTGGGGACGAGTGCGGGGTGCCCGTCTTCTTCTACGGCGAGGCGGCCCTCAAGCCGGAGCGGCGTTCGTTGCCGCAGTTGCGGCGGGGAGGCTACGAGGGACTGCGGGAACGGATGAAGGATCCGGCGTGGCGGCCCGATGCGGGGCCTGCGTCTTTCAACGAACGGTCCGGGGCCTCTGCGGTGGGCGCCCGGATGCCGCTGGTGGCCTTCAATGTAAACCTGGATTCGAATGACATGCACCTGGCCCGCCGGATCGCCGGCAGGATCCGGGAGTCCGGGGGCGGCCTGCCCGCCCTGCGGGCCATTGGGGTGTTTCTGGAGAGCCGGGGTATCGCCCAGGTGTCTATGAACCTGACGGACTGGCGGGTAACCCCCGTCCGCGCCGCCTTCGAGGCGGTGAAAGCGGCGGCGGTGGAAGCGGGCGTCGGCGTTCTGGAGTCGGAGCTGATCGGCCTTGCACCCCGGGGCGCCTTCGCGGGCGTTGATCCCGGAGAGATCAAGCTGGTGGAGTTCAGCGAGAAGCGTTTTCTCGAGTCGCACCTGCCCGGGTCCTGAGCCAGTCGATCCAGGCGTCGAGGCCCGCCCCGGTGCGGCAGGAGACCTCCAGGACCGGCGCCTTGGCGTTCAGCCGCGCCACCCGTTCCCGGAATGCCGGGACGTTGAAATCCGACCCTTCCAGATAGTCCGTCTTGTTCAGGATCACCACGTCACAGACGCTGAACATCAGGGGGTATTTCAGGGGCTTGTCGTCGCCCTCGGGGACGCTCAGGATCATGGCGTTCTTTGTGGCCCCGGTGTCCACCTCGGCGGGGCAGACGAGGTTTCCCACGTTCTCGATGACGATCAGGTCCAGGTTTGCCAGGTCCAGCTCATTCAGGGCCAGGCGGATCATGGAGGCGTCAAGATGGCAGAAGCCTCCCGTCCGGAGCTGGACCGCCGGGATTCCCTCCCGGGAGACCGTCTCGGCGTCCACGATGGAGTCGATGTCGCCCTCGATGACGGCGATCCGGAACTCCTCCCGGAGCCGGCGGAGGGTCTGGACGATCAGGCTCGTCTTGCCCGATCCCGGGGAGGACATCAGGTTCAGGAGGAACACCCCCCGCCGCTTCAGGTCCGCCCGGATCTCCTCCGCCAGGGCCGTGTTGTCCGCCAGGATTTCCTCCTTGATTTCGACCAGCCGGATCTCGGCCATCAGATCACCTCCATGTTCTCGATGAAATATTCCCGACCGGCGATGAGGGCGGGCCGGTCGGCGCCGCAGTCGGGGCAGCGGATCTCCGCCTCCTGGCGGATGTCCGCCCCGAATTCCACGCCGCAGCCGGAGCAGCGGAAGCGCACCGGTATCTTTTGAATCTTGAGCACCGCCCCCTCCGCCAGGGTCCCCTTGCTGACGTAGTCGAAGTAGCGCTGCATCCAGTCCTCGATCAGATCGCTCAGTTCCCCTACTTTCAGGTGAATGGCCACGATCTTCCGGACGCGGTTCCTCTCGGCGTGGCCGAGGACGATCTTCAGGACGCTTTCCATGACGGGGAGTTCGTGCATGACGGCCTCAACGGCTGGTGGTGATGGGGGCAGGAGTTCCTTCCGGGGCCTGTTTAGGCCGGGGACTCTGCTTCGCTGCTTCCGGAGCGGTTTCCGTCCCGGGTCTCATCCGGTATCAGAAAGGGTGCCGGAAGGGAAGGATGAAAATGGAGACGCAGGTTTGGCCTGACATTGACACGTAATCAATTAAAAATTCTTATCTTGCTTGACATGAAACATAATATTCGTTAATGTTCTTCCGTCAACAAATGAAGGAGCCCTTCCCATGACCAAAGAAGAACTCGCATCCCGCCTGAAAACAGCCCGTGAAGCGGCAGGCCTGTCGCTCAGCGAGGCCTCCAAACGACTGGGCTTTCCCAGCTATCAGACGTTGAGCAACATCGAAGGCGGACAGCGCGAAGTCAAAGTTTCCGAACTGGCCCGCTTTGCCCGAACGTATTTCTGTAATCTTGGAGATTTCCTCTCGGGTGAGCCGACAACAAAGGATTGCGCAGTTCTGTGGCGAAACCCGCCTGCGACAAGCGACAAGAAAAAGGAAGCGGAGAGGGAGATCTTTCATCTTTGCGAGCAGTACCATACGCTGGAGCGGTTGCTGCGAGTCAGGACTGAAAAGGGATTCGTGGAGGTGACGCGCGAGTCGGTTCGGAACAATGCCACGATCGGCCGTCTGGCCAAAGAAATCAGGGGCATGATGGGTCTCGGCAAGAGGCCGGCCTGTTCGCTCCATAAGGTCCTGGAACAGGAATACGGAGTCAAAATCATCTATTATCCACTTGCCTGCGGTTCCGCTGCATCCATGGTGCATCCGGACATGGGAAAAGCTGTTGTCATCAATGCGAACGAAGCCCCCTGGCGCCGGAATTATGACCTCGCCCATGAACTCTTTCACCTGATCTTGTGGAAGGCTTTCTCACCGGAGGAAATGAACGACGCCCTCTTTTTTGACGATGTAGAGAAAAAAGCGGACAAGTTCGCTTCCATGCTGCTCCTTCCGGAAGACGAGATCCGTCGGGTGATTGAGCAGATCATCGAAAACAACAAACAACTTACGTATTCTGACATCGTCGACGTGGCCGTCGAATTCGGAGTGTCGGCAAAGGCGCTTCTTTACCGCCTTGCTTTCATCAATCTCATCAAATGGGAAACGGCCGATTCCATCGCCAAGAACGAAGAACTGGCAGAGGTGAGCCGGGAAAAGCGCTCAAAGGATGTAAAGCCGATTCAATCCGAACGCTTCACCAATCTCGCCATCCGTTGCCTGCGGAAGGGGCTGATTTCAAGGGGGAAGTTCGCCGAACTGCTGAACATCGACCGCAGCGACATCGATGATTTCATAGAAAAATCGGGCCTGATGGAGTCGGAGGGGAAAACGATTGAAATTATGGCTACTTGATGCCGACATCCTCATTGATTTCCTGTCGCTCGACATTCTCGACAAACTGGTAAAGATACACGAGATTCATGCAGCATCATCGGTCATCGAGGAGGTCAAGTTTTTTAAGCGGGATGGCAAAAAATACGCCGTTTCGTTTCGTGAAACATATGTCAATACCGGTCTGATCAAGGAATTAAGCGCATCAACGGATGATGCAGCCGTTCTTCTGAGTAGGCTTTCCCAAACCAACCCCTTCAATATCCACCCCGGAGAGATCGAATCCCTGGCAATACTGATCAGGGAAGGCAGCCTCACTTTCTGCACCTGTGATGCCGCCGCGATAAGGACGCTGCCTCTCCTGGATCTTGCAGAACGTGGGATTTCTGCCGAAGAATTGCTCAGAAAGTCAGGGTTGTTGAAGCCAGGACTGAAAGAGAGGCATACTGAAAGTTTCTTTATGAACAATATTGCGATTGGGAGGGAACAGAATATATATAACTTTTAGTTTGTAAAATCGGAGCAATGAAGATTTTTATATTGTGTATTGCCGAAGATTGAAATGATATGGCTTAAGGATCGGAAGTAGAAAATGTTTACCGTTTCACATACAAATGTCCTTTCTACATATCTGTCTGATTGGATCATAAAGATCAGACTGTTGCATCAACATAGAAAACCTAAAATGATCGTTTCAAATTACCTTCATGTATTCCGGGCAATTGCTACATGCGAACGAGACATAAACACGCTTCTTCGCCTTATTGATGAAAGACTTTTTATCCTTGAAAAGCGATCCATTCCAACAATCGAAACAATCAATAAAATGAACTTTATTGTTGACGTAGAAACCGTTGTTCTGTTGAAAGCTTTGTATTATGAAATAAGAATTTATCTTGATGCTATTTCAGGGGTGATTAGATGTTTTCACTGTAAACAAAACCTTCCTAAGAGTTTCAGTAACCTTCTTAAAAAGCAAGCGACGCAGAAAATACCAGTTGACTTATCGCGGGTTTTATCTTCTGCGTCCAAGTGGTTCAATGATTTCAAGGAAACCCGTGACAATTTAGTTCACAATTATGAAGATTTCCTACTCTTATTCGAACAGAAGGGTGTCCATCATGCAAGAATATATAAAAATCAAGATAACAAAGCTTTTGATTATGGATTAATAAAACCTTGTATTGGTATATTGCTTAATAATATTCAGGTTATGATAGATAACCTCTTGGATTATTTCGATGGTAAATTTCTCGACTGGTTTGGATTTGTTCTATCACCCAATTCGCGAAATAGGACCATTTCTTCAAATGGATTTATTTTATATTGGGCTAATAAATATGGCGGATACAAGCATGCATCGCTTTATATTGATGGCGAGCACATCAATCAGTAAGGGGAATTAACTAAAAGTCATGATGTATAGTTTGTGTTTTATACATATTATCCTATCTGATATGGGTACAAATATAGATGACAACTTGATGAGTTCGAGGGGTGGAAAATGCATAATTATCAGAAGGATATAGCAGATCAGATCGACTTAATGCCTATTGATCAAGCACGTATGATGATTGCTTCTGGTCGATTTGGAAGTATAGGTAGTCCAGCTCATGCGTTTGCATCTTCATGGCTTTCTGCCAGAGAAGCCAATCTGCGAGATGCCAGAGAGAAAGATCTTGAAATCAAGTATCAAGCGGGAGAGCCGCTATTAACAGTAGATGCATGGAAAGCAATTGAGAAGGAATATGGTATAACAAAAAGGTCCTTTGCAAAGAAGATAAACTTCATTCAAGATCAATTCAAACGAATAGTAATTTTTCGTGATATAGCACAAGCTTATTTATTGGCTAATCATGGATTTAATAAACCTTCAGTTATTTTAGCTGGAGGCGTAATCGAAGAACTACTTAGGCTTTATCTTTCATGTAAGAACGTAAATCCGTCTAAGAACAAATTGGATGCCTACATAAAAGCTTGTGAGGATAATGGACTTCTTAAATCGGCTATTCATAAACTTGCAGATTCAGTAAGACAATTTCGTAATATAGTACATTTAGAAAGAGAATCTTCAGCAAAACACACTATTTCGAAAGCCACAGCAAAAGGAGCTCTTTCGTCGGTGTTTACAATAGCAAACGACTTAACATAGAGGAGCACGATCCTAATTAAATGTATCTAATTTGGAGAATAATTACGACGGGTGTAGACGATGGGTATGGGATATACGGAAGAAAATAATGGGCGAAGAAACAAGATAGAGTGTGATGATGGTTTTTTATGAAGACAATTGCAGAACTTGAACGAGAAATACGCAATTACATCAATAATCCTCGAAAGCAATACGCTTTGATTCAGAACAAGGCAGCATGGAATATGCTGTGCAGCTGTCTTGACCTAATCGATGATACAGAACTTGCTATTGAAGCATATGAATTGGCCCCAGAGCCTGATGATCAAAGAGGGAAATACCTTCTTACTTATGGAATATTACAGAGTTTATTCTTGCAGCAAGATGCAGTCTGTAATCTTTGTGAGGCTTTGAATATTGAATATTCACCAGATATGATCTTAAGGCAAATCAGAGAAATTAGAAATGATAGTATTGGACATCCCACGAAGCGAGGTGGAGGGCAAGGTAAAGCCTTCAATTTCATTTCAAGGACAAGCATGAGTAAGAAAAGTTTCCAATTAATGACAACTTATGCAAATGGTCAATCACCACTATTCCGAACTATTAATATATCATCTCTCATCAGGAAACAGCAAAAAATACTAATGCTGGTGCTGGTCAATGTCCTTAAAATGCTTGATAGAGAGGAGGCTGAGCATAAAGCCATGCTTAGAGAGGATTGTATAATAGATGCTTTCCCTTCTGTCCTGAATTATTATTTTGAAAAGTTATATGAAGCAGCACATGGGAGTATACCTGCAGAATTTGGTTCCATTCACATTAAGCTTATTTCGGAGGTTCTAGAGGAATTCAAAAGAAAGTTGGATAAAAGGGGAATACTCTATGCGTATGACTCAATAAAGTACAATCTAGACTTACTTGTATACCCGATTGCGCAACTAAAGGCATATTTTGCTGAGCCCAGTTCATCTGATCTAAATAATAAGAGCGCCCATATCTTTATATACTTTATAAAGTGTCATGTTGAGGAGATAAAGAAAATGGCAGAAGAATTGGACGGACAATATAACGATGAAGCATGAACAGATATGTATATATTTTATTTGCCAGAGTTTTCTAAAGTGTGTCTTTATTAATGTTATTTGTGATGGGAGTCAACCTTGAATATTATATACTTTTGTTAATAAGGAGTTCTATATGGTTATACGAAAAGAAACCGACTCAGACATCCAGGCCATCTTCGAACACGCGAAGGCAGCCTTCGAGATTCACCTGTACAGCACAGACATGGAACCGTTCATTGCCGGTACGCTGCGGGTTGCTAATGTCTTGACGATATCGCTGGTTGCGGAGGTTGATGGAAAGGTCCCGGGCCATGCGGTGTACTCACCCGTGACCATGTCGGACAGCAGTCCGGACTGGTATGGCTTTGGCCCCATTTCTGCGCTGCCGGGATTCCAGAAGCGCGGGATTGGAAAAGCCCTCATGAACGAGGGCCTGTCCCTGCTGAAAAACTTGGGTGCCGGGGGCTGCGTGCTCGTGGGCGATCCAGGTTACTACACAAGATTCGGCTTCCGAAGCGACCCGGGACTGGGCTGCGAGGGCGTGCCGCCGGAGAATGTCCTCTCCCTGCCCTCAGGGAAAGACGGCGTTCGAGACCACGTGTCGTTTCATCCCGGTTTCTATGGCAAAGGATGAGGATCCGGAGCGCGGCTGGGTTGTGAGATATGTTTAGCAAGGAGGACGGACCATGCCTGACGAGTATGCACGCATCGCAATTGTGACCGGGGCGACGTCCGGAATCGGCGAAGCCACGGCCAGAAAATTCGTCGCCGCCGGCTTCGGCGTGATCGGCAACGGACGCAACGGGAAAAAGCTTGCCGGTCTGGAAAAAGAACTGGGTCCCGCGTTCCACGGTATCGCCGGGGACGCAGCGGACGATGTTGTGCTGGAGAGGCTTTTTGCCGCGGCCGCCGGGCATTTCGGCAGGCCCGCGGACATTGTCGTCGCCAACGCGGGAAGGGGGCTGAGCGGTTCGGTCAAGGACGCGGATCTGTCGCAATTCGAAGACGTCTTCAGGATCAACGTGACGGGTGCCCTCCGGTTGTTGCAAAAAGCCGCGCAGAAGATGGTGGCGGGGCAGGGGGGCGTCTTTCCTAAGGCCGCGCTCGACATCGTTGTCGTCGGGTCCGTGGTGGGACGGCACATATCACCCTTTGGAGCGGTGTACGGAGCGACGAAATTTGCCGTTCATGCCTTGGCCGAGGGGCTCCGGCGTGAATTGGGACCGAAAGGGATTCGCGTATCCCTGGTCGAGCCGGGCGTGGTACTCAGCGGCTTTCAGGCCGTGGCGCGACACAGTGCGGAAACCGTAAAATTTTTCAAGGACACATTCGGTCCGCTCCTGACGGGAAACGACCTGGCCGAGGCGATCCACTTCGTGGTTACACAGCCGCCTCATGTCCACGTCAGCAACATCACGGTTCGGCCTACACGGCAGGATTACCCCTGACGGAGAGCGGGGGGCGCTGCGGCCTGAGGTTCGGGATCGCGGTGTTCCCGCAATGGGAAAGGGAGGAGACGACGATGGCCAGAGTCGAGTTGAACACCCCCGCGCCGGATTTCACGCTGCCTGACCTCAATGGGAAAACCATTTCGCTTTCGGACTATCGGAACCGGAAGAACGTCCTGGTGGTCTTCAACCGCGGATTCATCTGACCGTTCTGCCGCCGGCACATGGCGCAGTTGCGCCGCGACTATCAGCGCTTCGTGGAGCTGGACACGGAAATCCTCGTCGTCGGGCCGGAGGATGCCGGGTCTTTTCAGAAATACTGGGAGAAGGAAACCCTGCCGTTTGTCGGGCTGCCCGATCCCTCTCACACCGTCCTGAAGCTGTACGGCCAGGAGGTGAAGATTTTCAAGCTGGGCCGGATGCCCGCGCAGATGCTGATCGACCGGTCCGGCACGCTGCGGTATGTGCATTACGGCCATTCCATGGCCGATATCCCTCCCAATGAAGAGATCCTCGATCTGATCGGCCGTCAGAATCCGGACGTACTCTGATATTCCAGGGACGGCATTCCTGTGTCTGCCCGTGAGAGCGATTTGCAGCGTCGGGATCCGGGTGTTCAGCTCTTCACCAGGCCGCCGTCAGGCGGCTTTTTCACGGCTGCCCCGCCGGGGCTGCGAGGCTTGATTTTTTCGGGGATTCATGACATGGAAGTCCGCAACTTTCTATCCGAAAAAGGAAATTTGCCAATGCCGGCCGATCCTGTCCGCACCTCCGTCGCCGCCCTCCTCCAGGGAGACCTGCCCCTGACGGAACGGCCCTTCCGGGACGTGGCGAAGGCGGCCGGGACGACGGAAGAGAAGGTCCTGGAGGAACTCCGGGCCATGAAGTCGGAGGGGATTGTCCGGAAGTTCGGGGCGGTTCTGAGGCATCAGCGGGCCGGATATACCCGGAACTCCATGGTCGCCTGGGAAGTACCGGAGGAGCGGTGCGACGAGGCGGGCAAGATCTTCGCGTCCCGCCGGGAAGTGACCCATTGCTACCGCCGGGAGCCCTTGTTTCTCGGCCGCTACAGCCTCTTTACCATGGTTCACTTCCGGGAAGGCGAGGGGGCCGGTTTTCTGGAAGAGCTCGCCGTACAGGCGGGAGCCGCCGCCTACCTGGTTCTCACGAGTGTGGAAGAACTGAAGAAAACAAGCATGGAGTATTTCTGACATGGCGTGGACATCGGAAGACTGGTTTAACCTGGCCTGCGAGCTGATTCCCGGGGGGGTCAACAGCCCCGTCCGGGCTTACCGGTCCGTCGGCGGGATGCCGTTTTTCGTCGAGCAGGCCAAGGGTTCCCGGATCCGGGACGTGGAAGGGAAGGAGTACGTCGATTACGTCGGTTCCTGGGGGCCCATGATTCTGGGACATGCCCACCCGGCCGTCGCCGCCGCCATTGCCGAGGCCGCCGCCCGGGGAACGAGCTACGGAGCCCCGACGCCCGGGGAGGTGGAGATGGCCATGCTCCTGGTGGAGACCTTTCCGTCCATCGAGAAGGTGAGACTGGTTTCCTCCGGGACGGAGGCCGTCATGAGCGCCGTCCGCCTGGCCCGCGGATTCACGGGGAGGGAGAAGATCCTGAAGTTCGAGGGCTGCTACCACGGCCACGCCGATTCGCTTCTCGTCAAGGCGGGATCGGGCGTCGCCACCTTCGGGATTCCCGGAAGCCCCGGAGTGCCGAAGGAACTGGCGGCGCTGACGGTCACCGTGCCCTTCAACAACCCCGCTGCACTGGAGGCTGCGCTGGCCGCCCACGGCGATGAGATGGCCTGCGTGATTGTGGAGCCCGTGCCGGGAAACATGGGGGTTGTACTTCCGAAACCGGGGTTCCTGGAGACGTTGCGGGACCTCACCCGGGAGCGGGGGATTCTGCTCATTTTCGACGAGGTGATCAGCGGATTCCGCGTTGCCTGGGGCGGCTGGCAGACCGTCACCGACATTGCGCCGGACCTGACCTGCCTCGGGAAGATCATCGGAGGCGGCCTGCCCGTGGGCGCCTTCGGGGGCCGGGCCGACATCATGGACCATCTGGCTCCCGCCGGCCCGGTCTACCAGGCGGGCACCCTGTCGGGAAACCCCCTGGCCATGGCGGCGGGACTGGCGACGCTCCGGATTCTGAAAGAGAACGAGGCACATTACGAGTCGCTGGACCGGAAAACCTTCAGCCTCTGCTTCGACCTCCAGGCCCTCTTCGAGGAAAAGGGGATCCCCGTGACCATCAACCGCTCCGGTTCCCTGTTCACCGTCTTTTTCACTCCCGGTCCCGTGACGGATTATGCGACGGCCGCGAAGAGCGACACGGAGACTTTTGCCCGCTGGTTCCGGGGGATGCTGGAACGGGGAATCAGCCTGCCGCCGTCCCAGTTCGAGGCTTGTTTTGTGTCCTTTGCCCACATGGACGAGGACTTCGAGAGAACCCTGAGCGCGTGCCGGGAAACGCTGGCGGCGTGGTAAGAGAACGGATTCGGAAGATGCAGGACCAGACACCCATGATCGTTCCTCCGGCCGGTTCCCGGCCCCTGGCGGAATACGAGGCCGCCTTTGCCCGGCGGGAGGACCCGTTTCTCGTTCATTATACCCTCGGAGAGGGCGGAACCGGAACGTGGTCCTGGACGAGAGGGCAGTTCCGGGACCTCGCGGCCGGAGCTGCCGCGGCCCTGGCCCGGCTCGGGGCGGTCCAGGGATCCCGGGTGCTCCATATTTTCTCCTCCAACAGCCCCCGCGATCTGGCCTTTCGCCTGGCCTCGGTCATGGCGGGGACCGTTCCGGTGACGGTCAACTGGCAGGCCGACGACCTGGAGCGGATCGCCTATAAGGCCCGCGTGTCGGAGGCGCGCATCATCGTCCACGAGGGGCAGGATCCGGAGCGCCTGGCCTCTCTGTCTTCCCTTCTTCCGGACGCGGCCTTCCTCGATGCGGCGGATTTCGGCCGGGAGGATGGGGCGCCCGTATCGGCCGGGCCTTCCTGGGAGGACGAGCGGATCATCATCTTCACCTCCGGGACGACGGGGCTTCCCAAGGGCGTCCGCCTGTCCCACCGGAGCTACCGGACGAACCGCCTCACCTTCGAGGACTATTTCGGCCTGAAGGCGGAAGACCCGCTGGACCTTGTCCTTGTCAACCCACTCCACCACGCCAATTCCTCCGCCCTGTCCGACTGGGGACTCCGGAGGCCCGGGGCAGTCATCCACCTGGTATCGCGGTACGGAACGACCTTCTGGCGGATTCTCACGAAGGCCGCGGAGGCCCGGCGGGGGCTCCTGGTGACGGCCCTGGTGGCCCGGCACATCGATTTTCTGGAGGATATGGAGCGGGAAGGAACGCTTCCCGTGGAGAAGGATCGCCTGGAGAGGGCGCTGCGCAATACGGAGATCCTCATCGGCTCCGCCCCCGTGGGGCCGACGACGGTCCGGCGCATCCTGCGCTGGTGCGGCCGGCCGCCGCGGGTCCGCTTCGGCTCCACCGAGACGTGCCTCCAGGTGGCGGCGATTCCCGGAACGCTGGCTTCGGATTCCGTCGTCAAGGCCTTCGAGCGGGGATGGAACCATGAATATCGGGGAGAGCGGGCCGAGGGATACTACATCGGCCGGGACCATGCCCCTTTCACGGAGATGGATGTCGTCCGGGCGGTCGATCCGGACCGGGATGGATACCTCGTTCCCTGCGCAGCCGGCGAACCCGGATACCTGGTCACCCGCGGCGGAAACCTGATGACCGGATATGTCGGCGACGAGGAGGCGACCCGGGAGGTCTTCCGGGAAGGCTGGTACACGGGACTCCGGGACATCGGGTTCCGGCTGGAGGGAGACGGCGGCGGAAGGGATCTTTACTGGATGGCCCGGGACTCGGCGCTGCTGATCCGTGGCGGAGCCAATTACTCCTACGATCAGGTGGCGGCGGAGCTCTCGGCGGTTCTGACGGACCGGTTCGGACTGCCCGCTGATTCGTTCCGGCTGGCCGTGGTGGGACTCCGTCTCCAGAGCGAGCACGAAGACAACTGCTGCGTTACCATCGAGTTGAAGCCCGAAGCCGAGGGACGACGGGACGAACTGGCCCGGTCCTTCCGGGAGGTGGCGAAGAAGGCCGTGTCCAAGGGAAGCCGTCCGGACTTTGTCCGTTTCGCGCCCATCCCGTTGAACTTCAAGGGGGCGATCCTGGTGCCGGAGCTGAAGAAGGCCTTCTCGGATGCCTGGAAGGCCGGAGAGGTGGTATGAAGAAAATCCTTGTCACCGGCGCCGCCGGCTTCATCGGGTATCACGTGGCATCGCGGCTCCTGGAGCGGGGGGACCATGTCCTGGGCCTGGACAACCTGAACGACTACTACGACGTCTCCCTGAAGGAGGATCGGCTGGCCATGCTGAAGCCGTATCCGCGGTTCTCCTTTAGCCGGCTGGATATCGCCGATCGGACCGCCGTGGAGGAGCTGTTTCGAGCAGAGCGTCCGGAGATCGTGATCCACCTGGCCGCCCAGGCGGGGGTCCGATACTCCCTGGTCAATCCGCACGCCTACATAAGCGGGAACATCGTCGGATTCCTGAATATCCTGGAGGGGTGCCGCCATCACGGGGTGGAACACCTGGTCTTTGCCTCCTCCAGCTCCGTGTACGGGGCCAATACGGCGATGCCGTTTTCGGTCCACCAGAACGTGGACCACCCGGTGAGCCTCTACGCCGCCACGAAAAAGGCCAATGAGGGGATGGCCCACGCCTATGCCACGCTCTACGGGGTCCCCTGCACGGGGCTCCGTTTCTTCACCGTCTATGGTCCCTGGGGGCGGCCCGACATGTCCCTGTTTCTGTTCACCCGGGCGATCCTGGCAGGCGAGCCGATCGACGTGTTCAACCACGGGCGGATGAAGCGGGATTTCACATTCATCGACGACATCGTCGAGGGGGTCGTCCGTGTGGCCGACCGCATTTCCGCCCCCAATCCGAAATGGACGGGGAAGGCTCCCGACCCGGCGTCCAGTTTCGCCCCCTGGCGACTGTACAACATCGGAAACAACAATCCCGTGGAGCTGCTTCATTTCATCGGCGTGATCGAGAAGGCCCTGGGCCGGGAGGCCCGGAAAAACTTCCTGCCCATGCAGCCGGGAGACGTGCCCGAGACCTATGCCGACGTGGACGATCTGACGGCCGACGTCGGTTTTCGGCCCTCAACAACGATTGAGACGGGAGTTGCGCGCTTCATTGCCTGGTATCGGGAATACTACCGGGAGAACAAAAAGATCTAGTGTTGTGAAAAGTGGGTTTTGTAATATCGCCCAGTGATTTGTAAATATTGTAAGGAGATAAAAGAAACATGAAAAAAGCCTTGATTACAGGCATCACGGGTCAGGACGGTTCGTACCTGGCGGAGTTCCTCCTGGCGAAGGGCTATGCCGTCCACGGCCTGATCCGCCGGTCCAGCACCTTCAACACGGATCGGATCGACCATCTTTACAAGGATCTCCACGATCCCGATGCCCGGCTCTTCCTGCATTACGGAGATCTGTCCGTCTCCGGCCAGCTGTTGGACCTGATCCACTCGATCGACCCGGACGAAATCTACCACCTGGGCGCCCAGAGCCACGTCCGGGTGAGCTTCGACATGCCCGAGTACACCGGGGACATCACGGGACTGGGGACGCTCCGGCTTCTGGAGGCGATCCGGAAATCGGGAAACCGGGCGAAATTCTACCAGGCCTCCTCCAGCGAGATGTTCGGTGCCGCACCGCCTCCGCAGAGCGAATCGACGCCCTTCCAGCCGCAGAGTCCTTACGCGGCCGCAAAGGTGTACGCCTATTACCTGGTCCGCAATTACCGCGACGCTTACAAGCTTTTTGCTTCCAACGGGATCCTGTTCAACCACGAGTCTCCGCGGAGGGGGGAAACCTTCGTGACCCGGAAGATCACGCGTGCCGCGACACGGATCAAGCTGGGGCTGCAGGACAAGCTGTACCTGGGCAACCTGGAGGCGAAGCGCGACTGGGGCTATGCGGGAGACTACGTGGAGGCCATGTGGTTGATGATGCAGCAGGAAAAGCCCGGTGATTTTGCCATCGCCACCGGAGAGACCCATTCGGTGCGGGAGTTCGCCGTGAAGGTGTTCGCGAAACTGGACCTGGACTACGGGGAGTACGTTGCCATCGATCCCAGGTATTTTCGGCCCACCGAGGTGGACGTCCTGCTGGGCGACTCGTCGAAGGCCCGGAAGGCCCTGGGCTGGGAGCCGAAGGTGAGCTTCGACCAGCTTGTGGAGATGATGGTCGATGCGGACATGGAACAGGCGAAGCGTGAGAAGACTCTGAGAGACGCAGGATACGACTGCTCAAGCAACGGCCGGATGCTGTAAGAAGGGCCCTGAACGGCAGTTCTCGGTTTCACAGGTCTGGCATTCAGACAAGAGGACACATGGCAGAAAACTTGAAAGACAAGCGCATCACCGTAACCGGTGGAAAGGGATTCCTGGGGTCCCACCTGCTCCGGAATCTGGCCGGCAAAGGGTACGGCCGGGTGTCCGTAGCAGACCTTCCCGAATACAACCTGGTGGACATCGAGGGCGTCCGGCGCCTCTATGACGAACAGCGGCCCGACATCGTCCTTCATCTGGCCGCCCGGGTCGGCGGCATCGGATACAACGCGGAAAACCCCGCCACCCTGTTCTACGACAACATCATGATGGGGGTGCAGCTCCTTCACGAGGGGTATCTCCGGGGAATCAACAAGTTCGTCGGCCTGGGGACGATCTGCGCCTACCCCAAGTTCACCCCCGTTCCCTTCCGGGAGGATGACATCTGGAACGGGTATCCCGAGGAGACCAACGCGCCGTATGGCCTGGCGAAGAAGATGATGCTTGTCCAGGCCCAGGCCTACCGGCAGCAGTACGGCTTCAACGCCGTTTTTATCCTGCCGGTGAATCTCTACGGTCCGGGAGACAACTTCGATCCCCGATCCTCCCACGTCATCCCCGCCCTGATCAAGAAATGCGTGGACGCCGTGGAGAGCGGCGAGGACGAGATCGTCGTCTGGGGAACCGGTGCGGCCACCCGGGAGTTCTTCTTCGTCGAGGACGCTGCCGAAGCGATCGTGGCGGCCATGGAGCGCTACGACAAGAGCGACCCCGTCAACATCGGGGCGGGCTTCGAGATCTCCATCCGGGACCTGGTAGAGTTGATCGTGGAGTTGACGGGCTTCCAGGGCCGGCTCGTCTGGGATACCACCAAACCCGACGGACAGCCGCGACGCATGCTCGACACCACAAGGGCCGCAAAGGAATTCGGCTTCCGGGCCCGGACGGACTTTCGGGAGGGGTTGCGCAAAACCATCGACTGGTATCGGGAATTCCGGCGAATATAGCGGGCTGTGAAGAATCCGCCGGGTTGGTCTGTTTCTGCGGCCCGGGGCACGCGATTCCACCCGGTTTCTATTGCGATGGCCAGCTGAGCGATGCCTCGAACCTTATCCAGGCAAGGCGGGCAGTCTCTGCGGATCCCCCGTTCTCCAGCCGGGATTCGGTAATCCGCAACTGCCCCCGGCCAAAGCGGCCGATTTCTTCAATCTCCTCAGGGGTGGGTGCCCGGCTGGCGCCCGGCCCGTCGATGGTTCTGCCCACGGCCGGGGAGAAGATGAATTCCCTCATCATTCCCGGCGACTGTCCATCCTGTTCGTCCAGCTTCTGCCTGTCCATGAAATGCCTACTTTCGATGATCCTTGGATTGGGAACGAAGTGAAGCGGAGGAGTCAGGCGTGAAAGATCTTCCGTTCCGCCGGGATCATGGACTCGGATGGTCCAGCCGGACGGATCCGGCTCCAGGACAAAGCGGAATCCGGGGCCAAAGGTTCGGAGGTAGGTCTTTCCGGATGCCACCTCACCGGTGAACCGCTCCTCCTTCCGCACGGCACCAGCCGGGATGCGGTGGAGAGCCGCAGCCAGTCTTTCACGGAACTGACCCAGCGGCACGGACTGACCGGCTTCCCGGTCCCGCGCGTTGTCCATGTTTCCATGGATTGCGCCCTTCCTCACCTCCAGCCAGTACGTTCCGCAGACGGAGACGGCCAGGCCATGCCCTTCATAGGCCGGTTTGCTGCCCGGTCCGTTCAGGGCCAGGATCCACTCCGAGCCCGGAGGAAACCGGTCCACTCCGGGTCGGCATAGCATGCCGTTGTCGCCCCAGATCCGCAGGCGCCGGCTGTGGATGGGTCCGCTCAGGACCTCCAGGACCTCCACGTCCATTGCCAGGTCGATTCCTCTTGCCCGTCCGTGATATCCAAGCACCCTTGCCCGGATGATCCCCTCGGCCTGAGGAGCCACCGATAGGAACGGACCGCGCCATACACAGCTGCAGGCGGTGGCGTCATGGATGTCCGACCAGAGCAGGATGGAAAGGATCACCCAGCAGGCCAGGGGGATGCACGTCCTCCACGATACCTTCTTTTCCATGGGATCTCCTTTGCACTTCCGCTATGGCCCCAATCGCTCTGGCAGTATCGTTCCATCCATGTAGACCCGCAGCCCGTATTCGCCGCCTATGGCCGGGGATCTCCAAGCCCATTGAAAGTGCCAGTAGTGGCCGCGCTTCTTGATTCCGCTGTCGTAATGAAGGCTGGCGGATCGGAGGTATTGGCGCGAGAGGTCGATTCTATTTCCGGCAATATACGCCTCTGCGAGGTCCATGGCACGGCGCAGTTCGAGGGATGGAGCCGGAGAAGTCACGCCGGCCGGGGCAGAGTACGCAGTGAATGGAACAGCGGACGCGAGAAAAGCAACACAGACAAGCATCGTTCCGATCATTCGTTTCATGGAAATCCTCCATTCGTGACATGCCGACGACCACCCCTCTTCCCGAAACCCGGACATTCCGCAGGTCGTTGCAATCCATCTTATATTATTAAAGATATGAATACAAACGGGAAGGACAACGGGCGGGACGGGGGGAGCCCACCCTGACAGAATCCGTACCGTCATCCTTCTGTGTCCACAAAACGCATGCCGTTTCCACGGGACGCAGAAATGAGAGGGGAAGCAGAGAGGGGAAACGTTGTGGACTCAAGAAAGGATTTGACGGCTGGCTCATAAAGTTCTATTTGGAACTATCCTAAATCAAATTATTTGTAGTAGGCCTGGAGCATGAAAAGGAATCGACAGGAAAAGAAACCGTTCCCTCGCGAAGGAGGTTTCCTGATTGCCCGGATTTTTCAGGTATCGGGACGCGTCTTTGCCAGGAAGATGCGGGAGAGGGAACTGACCTGCATTACGCCCGAACAGGGGCGGATCCTCTTTGCCCTCTGGAGGAGCGACGGCATTGCCATCCAGGAACTGGCTGGCAGAACGTCCCTCAGCAAATCGACTCTGACGGCCATGCTGGACCGCCTGGAGGAGGGGGGCCACATTGTCCGCGTTCCTTCCCCGGAAGACCGGCGGCGGATTTTGATTCGGTTGACCGAGAAGGACAAGCAGCTCCGGGATACCTATATCCGGATCTCTGACGAGATGAGCGATCTGGTTTATCGTGGATTCAGCGACACGGAAATCGAGACGCTTGAAGGGCAACTCAGGAGAATCCTGCAGAACCTCGAGGATGCCGAGTCATGACAAAGACGGAGGAAACACCGTGAACGAGAGAACCGCGATCGATGTCTGGATGCAGCACCCGACTCTGCGCTTCATCAACCATCCCATGTTCGAGTCCCTCAGACGCTGGACCGGCATGGAGACGCTGACGGAAGAGATTCCACTTGAATTTACCATTGCAGCCATGGACCAGGGCGGGGTGGAAAAGGGGCTCGTATCCGCCTGGTGCGGACCCCGGGGTGAACTGATCTCCAACGACGAAGTGGCGGGATTCGTCCGCCGCTTCCCCGACCGTCTTATCGGCATTGCAACGGCGGATCTCTACCGGCCGATGGCGGCTGTACGGGAACTCCGGCGCTGCGTCCGTGAACTCGGCTTCCGCGGACTCCGCATCGTCCAATGGTTGTGGGATCTGCCGGTTACGGACCGTCGATACTATCCTCTCTTTGCGGAATGCATAGATCTGGGTATTCCCGTCTGCCTGCAGGTCGGACACACGGGGCCCCTGTGCCCCTCCGAGCCTGGGCGGCCCATTCCCTATATCGATGTGGCCGCCATCGAATTTCCCGAGTTAACGATGGTCTGCGGACACATCGGTTATCCCTGGACGCAGGAGATGATTGCCGTGGCCACCAAGCATCCCAACGTCTTCATTGACACCTCGGCCTACACGGCCAGGCGGTATCCGCAGGAACTGGTCGCTTTCATGAAGACGAACGGAAAGAGGAAGGTCCTCTTCGGCACCAATTACCCCATGATCACTCCTCGGAAATGTCTTGCAGAACTTGATTCCCTCGGACTTGACGAGGAAGCGGAAAGCTTGTTTCTTCATGGAAACGCCCGGCGGATCTTTGGATTGTAACCGTCGGAGGCAAAGTCAGGGTGAAGCAATCGGTATTCAAACTGCCCCAGCCGGGTGTTAACAGGCCTGCACGGCGTACCGCCAGCTACTCCCTATTTCTCATTTATTTTATTGCTTGCAGTTTTCTCCCTGCCGGTATATGAGCACACCAGTCTCCCCATTTCCCCGACATTCAACAAACGCAGCCGCTACCTATGAACATGGGTCGTAGCGAGTGCATCTTTCATATCCAACAGACAAATCAGGAACTACCTGCAAGTTCTCCCTTGTATTTCGGTATTCAAGTCTGCTCTCACGGACTCTTCCGGTGTGGGGTTGTTGACATGCAGGATTCTGGCTCTGAATGAACGTGCGGCAGCTCGATCCCAACCAATACAACAGGAGCGAAGGCATGCAAAGGAAGGAAAAAAAGACAGGAACAATCAATAAAGTCAAGGAAGGACGGGACAGGTTCATGGAGCTCATCAACCTCCTCCCCCAGGCGGTGATTGAGATCCAATTTGACGGGACACTTCTGTTTGCCAATTGGCACAGCAGGAAACTCTTCGGGTACAGCCTCGGTGACGACGTGGTCGGCAAAGTCAATGTCTTCCGGCACGTTATCCCGGAGGATCGCGAAAGAATTGCCGGCAGCATAGGAAAAATGGCATCCGGTGAGAAAGTGCGCCCCCCTGAGATTACGGCGGTACGCAAAGACGGATCGACCTTTCCAGCCATTGTGTACGCAAATCTGATCATCAATTCCGGAATTCCTGCCGGTGTCAGGGTGATCGTCGCCGATGTTTCGGACAAGAAGGAAATCGAGGAGGCGTATAAGGCCCTGGTGGACCACTCTCTTCAGGGACTTGTCATTGTTCAGGATGGACGTTTCGTCTTCATCAACGATTTTTTCATCCGGAACTCCGGCTTCACAAGAGAGGAAATCCTTTCTCTTCCCATTGACGACATGTGGCAGATGATCCATCCCGAGGACCGGGAAATGGTCATGGGCATGCACAGGAATCTGCTGACCGGTGTCGTGACACAGGCGCCTGTGATTGAATATCGTGTCTTTGTCAAGGGGCGCGAAGGGCTGGAAATGCGGTGGGTAAGTGACTACGGGACGAGGATCGAATACAGGGGAAGACCCGCCATACAGACCGCGCTCGTGGACATTACCGAACGGAAGCTGTCGGAAATGGCCATTCAAGAAAGCGAGAGGAGATATCGTGACCTTGCGGAGCTTCTCCCCCAGGGTGTGTTCGAGGCCGATACGGAAGGACGAATTCTCTATGCCAACCGCAGTACTCTGGATATGTTCGGAATCGTCTCCGGAGATATCGGACAGAACATAACGATTGCGGATACCCTGGCGGTGAAGGATCGCGACAGGGCAGAGCGGGGGGTTAGAAGAGTTCTGGCCGGCGAGAAGGTGATGGCGGGAGAATACACCTGTATCCGCAAGGACGGTACAACCTTCCCATCCCTGATTCTGGCGAACGCAATCATCAAGGGCGGGAAGCCGGACGGGATCCGCGGTGTCATCGTGGACATCACCGTACGCAAGGAAATGAACCGAAAGCTGGAGGAATCCGAGGCGCGGTATCGGACTTTGTTCAATTCGACCGGGACGGCAACGGTGCTCAGCGATGAAGATATGAGGATCGTCCTGGCCAACCAGAATTTTTACCGCATCAGCGGATATTCGCAGGACACAGAACTGAAATTCACGGATCTGATTCACCCCGATGATCTCGAATTCATGGTGGATTGTCACCGCCGGCGAAGAATCGATCCCGGATCCGTCCCGAGAAGCTATGAATTCAGATTCCGGCGGGCGGATGGTTCGGTTCGCAATGCATTTCTCACCGTCGGGATGATCCCGGGTACGAAAAGAAGCGTCGCCTCCATTATCGATATCACGGAGCTCAAGCAGACACAGGAAGAGCTTCGGAAAAAAACGTTCAGCCTGGAAGAAGCGAACTCCGCCCTGCGCGTCCTTTTAAAACAGCGGGACGAAGACAAAGCCGAGCTTGAAAAGAACATTCTGACCAACCTGAAGGAAGTCGTCCTTCCGTTCCTTGACAAGCTTAAGGTACAGAATCTGAACGCTTCTCAATTGAACATCCTGGCCGTAATCGAAGAGAACCTCAAGGAGATCATGTCTCCTTTCCTGAAGAACATCTCGTACAATTATGCGAGATTGACCCCCCGGGAAATCGAGATCCTGCTCCTTGTCAAGGAAGGTCGTTCGACCAAGGAGATATCGAGGATCATTCATACATCCGAGCGGACGATTGACTTCCAGCGAAACAGCATCAGAAAGAAGCTGGGGATCAGCAACAGCAAGGTCAATCTCAGGACCTTCATCATGAACAAGGAAGGATCGTTGTAGCGAAGAAACCGTTTTCCGTGAACTGACCCATCGCCGGGATTGAACCCTGAACATGATACATCCTGTAGGTCACGGGACATGAGGTCATTGTCAGGCCGTGTCCGTTGCAGGTTATGCAGCCTTGTGCTGTAGTCACTGCGGCAGATTTCCAAGGCCGTTTTTCTTATTGAGGAGCGTTCCTTAGGAAAATCAACGTTTCTATATTGTCAGATCCGGAGCAGCCCCAATCACGCATGGATGGGGCTGCTTTTTTTGTCTCGACGGGGTTTTCTTTTACCCGTGTGTGACTCCCCCCACAAGATCCCCCTTTCGATTTACCCCGGGAAGCCTGCTGATCTCGAAATTTACGGAACAGTACCTCTGCCAGAAATAACACTAACATGACAATGGGTTGGGTTGTTGTGCCTAAGGTGTGTAAGCATTACCTATAAGATTATCCGGGATTGTCTAAACGAATATTGGGTGAAAAATGGGAATCAAAAAGAGCGATCAGAAAACTAAAAAAAACGAAAAAAGGAACAAGCGGTTCATCAAAGAGTGAGTTGGGTTGAGGATCAGTATGATGGTGAGAGCAGTTCCAACACAGGAGCCGGCAGTCATGAAATCAAATCCTTCTGAAGAATTTATTGAAACGCCGATCCGTAATTTCCTCGCGAAATGCAGAATTCGTATATCCGTGAGGAATCTTGTGGAATGTCTCTCTGGTGCATGGATGTCTCTCAGTGTTTCAAATGAATACACTGGAGAGATGTAAGGTCTCGAATATGAGGAGAAATAAAACAATACCATTGGATTCACCAAGGGAAGGAGGTCTAGTCATGATGGATATGGGACAACGTCGAATGATTGAACAGCATGACAATGCGAATGCTGTCGGAATGTCTGATCCTGTGAATCGACCGAGCGAGTTTGAAGCCGATCTGGCAGAGTGTGAAAAAGGAGGAGCGACAATGGAAGATCCTACAAAGGTCGTTGTTTATGTTGTTGACGGTGTCATTAAAAGTGTTCTCGCGACGAAAACCGTTGATGTATATGTCGTCGAACATGACATTCGGCATGATCATGGCCGGCATGGGATAAGCACGGAACTCTATGGTTTGCCCGTTATGTTGAGCAGGCAGAAGAATGTTGTCGCTCCGCGATTGGTCAGAAAGGTTGTCCGGGCCCATCGAGATGCACATTGTTGATGTCTATTTGCCGGAGCAAATGTGTCGATTCTGATCGGCTGACCATCACCCACTCGATCGACTCAGGGCTGGGGGCGAATGAACATTACGGTATCTGGAAGAAGAGCAAACACTTGCCGGATCCTTATCGGTGAAGAGAGGTTGCCAGCTTCTGTTGAGGAGGCATCGATGAGTCGGAATTGTCCTTCTGCCAATATAGCGATGAATAAATCTGATCATCCTTTTGAAAAATGCAGTGTTCATGAACTGGAAGACATTCTCGAAGCTTCGCATGACGGCTTTTTCATAACGGATGGCCAGGGTGATGTTTTAAGGGTGAACAGTGCCTGGGAACGCATCTGTGGTTATTCCCGTACAGACGTCATCGGAAGAAATGCACAGGAACTGGTGAACGAAAAACTGTATTCGGAATCAGCCGTGATGGCTGCCATCCGTACCCGGAAGCCGATAACGATCCTTCTTGAAATGACCAAAGGTGGGAAAACCGGCCAGAAAATCATGGCCACTGCCATTCCAATATTTGGTGAAAACGGTGAAATCAAGCGAGTTGTTGCAAACATCCGGGATATAACAGAGATACTCTATCTGAAGGAACTTCTTGGGAAAACACAGGAACTGAACACGATCTATGCGGCTGAACTGGAGCAGGTGCGTTTCCAGCAGTTGCTTAATCACGGTAAGATTATAGCTCGGAGTCACGCTACAAGGAATATTCTGCAAATGGCTATTCAGGTGGCCAAGGTTGATTCAACCGTGTTGATCACCGGCGAGTCCGGTGTCGGGAAAGAGGTGATCGCGAACACCATTCATCGCCTCAGTCCACGTTCGGAAGGGCCATTAATTAAGATCAACTGCGGCTCCATTCCTGAGAATCTGCTCGAGACGGAACTGTTCGGATATGAATCGGGAGCTTTTACCGGCGCTCGGAAGCAGGGTAAGCCAGGTCTGTTTGAAATGGCTCAGAAAGGCACACTTTTTCTTGATGAGATTGGAGACATCACGTTCAATCTGCAGGCAAAACTCCTGAGAGCCCTTCAAGACCATGAGATCATGAGAGTCGGTGGATTGAAACCAGTACCGGTGGATGTCCGCATTGTTGCCGCAACCAACAAAGACCTGGAAGAAATGGTCAGGCAGGGTTCCTTCCGCAGCGACCTGTTCTATCGACTGAATGTTGTATCCATACGGATTCCACCGCTGCGAGAACGTCGAGAAGACATTCCTCTGCTGGCAATCCATTTTGTTGAAAAAATTAATGAAAGGTATTCGTTCAGCAAGCGTCTTTCTCCCGATGTGATAGACGGATTCCTTATGTATCCATGGCCTGGCAACATCCGGGAGCTGGAAAACGTTACGGAACAGATGATTGTCATGACCGAGGAGGACGAAGTCCGGGTCAGTCAGTTGCCGGCCTGTATAAGGAACTATATCGTTCCCGGCAATGAGGGGCGCAGACGCCTGGATCGGATGCCGTTGAAAGATGCCATTGAACAAACGGAAAGGCAAATTCTGGAACAGGCTCTCAGGAAACACCGGAGCACCAGAAGTGTTGCGCGGGCACTGGCAGTGAATCAGTCGACGATTGTGAGAAAAATTCAAAAATACGGACTCTCATCCCTGTGTAGAGAGATGGTTGATCAGACGAGCAATGCCTAGGATTTGTAGATTTGATCCGGTGGGTCGTAGATGATCTTTTCTCTATTGTGTTTCTCTGGCTATCTACTATTCGACATACCCAGAATCACGATTCATGGCTTATGATTCAGGCGTCCGTGTGTCGGAGCATTAATAGTTCTCCAATACAGAGTAGTAATATCAATTAGTTCCTGGCGTTTCTTCTGTATTATCCCATTCCCATTCCTTCCCATTCAAATATAAACAGATAGCTTGTCAGCCTGAATATAAAGGGCTTTATTGGCAGATGCGTAAATGAATATCCGATGCAATATCGCATCATTTAAAATGTGATAATAAACACAAATAGATAACATTGTATCAATTGTTATTATGTCCTCATGCGATGTCGTATAGCATCATCAGTTGTCTTCCTGCCATTGAAATAAACCACTGTTCTTATTGGCTTAATCAGGGATCCTCCTTCCTCACAGCGGATGATAATTAGTGGCACGGTTCCTGCCTGATAGAGAACAGATTGGCGGTGTCCCTCGAGTAGGCGCGTAAAGTTTTTAAACCATTTAGAAATGAAAGGAGGATGGTGAATGGCTGTAGTTATGTCGGCAGGGGAAGCGGTAAAAAATGAAAGATTCGGGGACACCGCCATTCATTATACAAATTCCACGAGATGAAAGTGAATGAGGAATTCCCTGGAGGATTCTATGGATATGATTCTGAGAATTGATATGGGAGCCGAAGGCGGACCGATGGCCAGGACGGATGAGCCTGGAGAGTATACAGGTTTTGGGGGACGGGCGATGACGTCGGCAATTATCTCGAAGGAGGTGCCCCCCCTGTGCCACCCTCTCGGTGCTGAAAACAAACTGGTCATTGCACCGGGACTTCTTTCCGGAACCGGAGCAGCCATGTCGGGACGGTTGTCCGTCGGCTGCAAGAGCCCGCTTACGGGCGGCATCAAGGAAGCCAATTCGGGAGGGCAGGCGGCTCAGGTTCTCGGAAGGCTTGGGTATGCGGCGATTGTCCTGGAAGGCAAGCCGAAAGGCGATAATCTTTACAAGGTTCTCATCAATAAAGAGGGTGTTCGGATCGAAGAAGACAACAGCCTGCGGATGCTCCCCAACTATGACCTGATCCAGAGAATGAAGGAACAGTATGGAGAGAAGATCGCCTGTATTTCCATCGGGCCCGCTGGAGAAATGAAGCTCTCCGCTGCCTCGGTGGCCTGTACGGATCCCGAACTCAGGCCGACCCGCCATGCCGGGCGCGGAGGCGTTGGCGCGGTCATGGGAGCGAAAGGGGTCAAGGTCATTGTGCTGGATGATTCCGGCCTGAAGAACCGTCAGCCGAAAGACTCCGATAAGTTTAGAGAAGCAAACAAGAAGTTTGTTGCGGGTCTTTCCAGCCACTCCGTAACCGGGCAGGCGCTTCCCGCGTATGGCACCAATGTACTGACCAATATCGTCAATGAGGCAGGGGCCTATCCAGCGTTCAACTTTCAGCATGGCCAATTCCAGGGGGCGTCGAAAATCAGTGGCGAGACCTTCGCCGAACTGGAGACACAGCGCGGCGGAAATCCCACGCACCCCTGTCACCGGGGCTGCGTCATTCGCTGCTCCGGAATTTATAACGACAAAAACGGTAATTATGTCAGCAAGCAGCCGGAATATGAAACTGTATGGGCTCATGGAGGCAACTGCGGCATCGATGATCCCGACACCATCGCCCTCCTTGATTTCCTCGACGACAACTACGGGCTCGACACCATCGAAATGGGAGCGACGATTGGAGTTGCCATGCAGGCCGGGATTGCGCGCTTTGGTGATGCAGAAGCCGCCATTAATTTGCTGAAGGAAGTGGGTGCGGGTACTCCCTTGGGAAAGATTCTGGGAAGCGGCGCGGCCGTCACAGGAAAGGTCTTCGGTGTTGAAAACGTGCCCGTGGTCAAAGGGCAGGCTCTGCCGGCCTATGATCCGAGGGCTGTTCAGGGGATCGGTGTGACGTATGCGACCAGCACCATGGGGGCAGACCACACGGCGGGCTACTGCATTGCAACGAATGTTCTCAAGTGCGGCGGTTTTGTTGATCCATTGCAGGTCGAGGGCCAGGTGGAACTGTCCCGAAACCTGCAGATCGCTACGGCAGCTATCGATTCAACGGGGATGTGCCTGTTTATCGCCTTCGCCGTCCTCGATCAGCCGGAAACGTTTCAGGCCCTGGTCGACCTGCTCAACTCATTCTACGGCCTTAGTCTGACCGGCGATGATGTCTCTGCCCTGGGTCGAAAGATCCTTGATATGGAACGTGATTTCAACCGTCGTGCCGGTTTTGCGAAAGAGCATGATCGCCTGCCACGGTTCTTCACAAGAGAATCCCTCAATCCCCACAACATGACCTTCATGGTGAAAGATGCCGACTTGGACAGAGTGTTTGATTGGTAAAAAGGTCGGCATCGTTGCTTTACTTATTCCGGCAGGGGAGGCTCTCCCTGCCGGAATAAAACCTTACCGGAATTAACACGGGAAGGGGCCATTCCTTATTCATTATGAAAATTCATGTGAAACTGTTTGCCTCCCTACGGAGGGGGCGCTTTGACGCTTGCAGCCTGGAGTGCGGTGAAGGAACCGTTGTGGGGGATGTCTTGTCAGTCCTTGGAATACCTGAACAAGAGACCTCCATCATCTTCATCAACAGCCGCATAGCGGACAAGTGCTCCCTCCTGCGAGGGGAAGACTATCTGGCTATCTTTCCGCCCATTGGAGGGGGGTAAATAAATGGATTCTATTGAGGATTTTCTTGCATCCAATTCCCGGGAAGGGCTGGTTTCCCTCGCGGTCCAGCAGGAGGCAAAGCGCCGGTTTCATCTGACCCATCGGGAATCGGAAGAGTTTATCCTCTCTATGGACCTGTTGCCGATCCGTTATGCCAGAAACCGAAAGACCTTCTCCACGGAACAGCAGTTGAAACTCCTCAACAGCCGGGTTGCTGTTGTCGGCTGCGGAGGATTGGGGGGATACATGGTGGAGGAACTGGCCCGGCTCGGTGTGGGGTCGATCCTGGTCGTGGACCCGGATACTTTCGATGAGCACAACCTGAACCGCCAGCTATTCTCCGTTCCGGGAAACCTGGGAATGCCCAAGGCGGTAGCCGCCGTGCGCAGGGCAAAGGAGATCAATCCCGCCATTCATGCCATCGCGATGGTCACATCCTTTTCGGAAGAGAATGGCGAAGACCTGCTCATGGACATTCAGGTGGCAGCAGATGCACTTGACAATGTTCCCGCCCGCCTGGAACTGGCCGGGATCTGCGACCGGATGGACATCCCCCTCGTCCACGGCAGTGTCGGAGGCTGGTACGGTACGGTGGCCACGCAATATCCAGGTGAGCGGACGATTCAGCGCCTGTTCGCCAATTTCTCGGGTAGCAAGGGCATCGAGGAAGAACTCGGCAACACGTCGTTTACTCCCCCGCTGGTAGCAAGCATCGAGGTGGCGGAAATCATCAAAATCCTCCTTGGCGAGGGGACAACCCTGAGGGGCAAGCTTCTCTCCATCAACCTGATCGACATGGAGATTGTTGACATCAAGCTATGATTTCCGAGCCCTCTCCACACGACGGGGGCTCGTTGCTTTTTAAGGAAAACGCTTCCTTTTCCCCATCTGCAGTCACAACAGGGTTTTGCCCTCGGGAACTCCGTTATCGGAGGACGGGGAGGTGTCTGCCTCCCGATTCTGAGATCCGCCGGTGCTCAATCTAAGAAAAAGGTTTTGATTCTGAGCATTTAACCTCCGAGGCGGCCTGATCGCAAGGCTAGGGCAAGACTCCATTCACACCTCCCGATGTTCCCGTTTTCGATAGGTAGGCGGTCATACGGTGCAACCTGGACGGCAATAAAGAAAACGCCCGGAAGCTCTCCCGGTATTGCGAATTCAGGGGCGGTTTCAACTGGGAGCAATCATTCGAACGATTCAAAAAAACAATAAGAGGGACATATTCGAGGCTGACATGGAAATGAGAAAAAAAATCAATAGAAGAAATTATTTATTCATATTTTCAATTTTGCTCGCATTCCTCCTTTTTGTGCAGCCTGCTTGGTCAAGATGTCCCGGTGTAGGTGAAGTTAGCTCGGTCGTCATTATCGACGGAGACGATGTTTGTTTAAATGGGGTCTCTGCAAATAACCCTCTGCAAGCTGATATATATGGGAAAATCATTACCTCAGAAGGGCAGGCTGTCGTAAATAATAGTCATGATGATTATACAACAGTTACTGTTCGGGAGACTGGCAATCTCTCGACATCTTATGAAAAGTCTTCATGGATATTTGCTACAGTTGAAACACATAATAGTGCTGAAATTATTAATCTTGGATCTATCTCCAGCGATAATAATGCCGGTATCCGTGTGCGCGGTGGTCAAGCACTTGTCACAAACAATGGATACCTATTTGGAGGACAATATGGAATCATGGCAGATGACAAAACAGCCAGTCATAATATTCGAAATGAAGTGTCTTCCGGCACCACAGTAACGAACACGATCAAAGGAGGTGTTGCGGGCATCCTGATTCCGAACGGCGATGTCATAAATGGCAAGGATGCTAAGATTATGGGTGGTGAGTCCGGAATCGAGGTTCAAGGTGGCGGGGAAAAGGTCAAGATCGAAAATACTGGAGGAGATATCACTGGTGGTAAGAACGGAATTAAAGTCAATGAAGGAAGGGGAAACGTCACGGTTGAAAATACTGGAGGCAATATCACTGGTAGTGATTACGGAATCAAGGTTGAAGGAAGTGGGGGAGGCGTCACGGTCGACAATACGGGGACGATTGAAGGTAAAAATGCGGACGGCATCAGGCTTGAAGGGACCGGATCGACCGTCAACAACAAGGCGGGGGGAACGATCAAGGGAGGAGAAGTCGGTATATCGGTAGTTGAAACGGCTACAATTACCAATGAGAGTGGTGCGACGATTCAAGGGACAAAGACGGGTGTTCGATACGAGCAATACAATACGTTCACAAACGATGGCAAGGTAGAAGGTACAGAGGAGGGGGGCATAGCCTTTGGAAAAGGTGGCGAACTCATCAACAATGAAACGGGTGAAGTAACCGGTAACACGTATGCAGTATATACTGGGACCTATAATGATGATCCGACAAGTCAAACCGAAAAACTCATTGTAACCAATTCTGGTACCCTTTCAGCAACCGGTCCGAATGGAATTGGACTGGTGATCGGCAACACCGAGTCAGACATCACCAACAAATCGCGAGGAAAAATAAAGGGCACAAAGTACGGTGTTTATGTCCTGGAGAACGGTAAACTGAAGAACGAAGCAGGTGCGACGATTATCGGTGGCACAGCAGGCATTAAATTTGAGAAAAGCAGCACATTTACGAACAGCGGCAAGATCGGTGTCATTGACGAAAAGACATACGTGGCTTCCGGCACGAACGGCATTGAGTTTGCGAAAGGCGGGTCGTTTACGAATGAAGCCACCGGTTCCGTGGTTGGCATTGAAGACGGGGTGAACTCCATTGGTGACACAACGGTCATCAATAAAGGCACCATAACGGGGCAAACGCAATCAGGCGTTTATATCAAGGGCACCGGGGTGGTGGAAAACCAGGGAAAAATCACGGGCGGGGAATACGGTGTGCTCGTTCGTGGAGATTTGATCTTAACGAATGAAGGGACCATCAGAGGCGGCACAACGGGAGTTGAGGCCAATGGTGGTGATATTACGAACAGCGGGACAATTGATGGCGGGTCTACTGGTATTAATATCCTCAGTTCAAGCACAGGGAACATGGAGATTACCAATTATGGGACAATTACCGGCGAGACGTGGTACGGAATTAATGCCACGCATAACGGATCCACCACAATCACAAATTCTAGGACAATCGAAGGAGCGATTCGAGGCATCAATATAAATAGCGGTAAAGTTATAAACAAAGCAGGTGCCAAGATCAAGGGCGGCGAGAACGGCATTCTTGTTTTTAAGAGTGCGACCATCGAGAACTCCGGGACCATCCGCGGCGAGACGCAGAACGGCATCTATCTTGATAAAAACGGGACCGTCAACAATCGGGCGGGGGGATTGATTTGGGGAGATACATCGAATGGCATATGGGCGAGGGGTGCGAGCACGATCACCAATGCCGCAGGCGCAACGATCCACGGGCAAACCACGGGGGTCCTGTACTCGCAAAACAACACGTTCACAAATGACGGCAAAATTGAGGGCATCACTGGTAACGGTGTTGAATTCCAGGACGGCGGGACATTCACCAACAACACCACCGGTGAAGTGACTGGTGGAAAGTATGGGGTGGCGACGACCGGCGGTACAATCACAAACGACGGGATTATTAAAGGTGGTCAAAACGGTATTTATACAGGCTGGGAAAGCACTGCGAACCTGGAAATCGTCAATCGGGGGACAATTTCGGGTCAGACGTGGTACGGGATTGAGGCCGCGCATAAAGGGGAAGCCCAGATTACAAATTGGAAGGATATATACGGCAAGGTACGGGGCGTCGATATAAATAACGGCAAAGTCATAAACAAGGCAGGTGCCAAGATCACGGGTGACGAGAACGGCATTCGTGTTTATAAGGGAGCCAACATTGAGAACTATGGGACCATCAGCGGTGGGACGCAGAACGGTATCTATCTTGACGAAAACGGGACCGTCATCAATCGGGCGGGGGGATTAATAGAAGGAAAAACATATAACGGCATATGGGCAAGGGGTACGAGCACGATCACCAATGCCGCAGGCGCAACAATCCGCGGGCAAATCACAGGGCTTTTGTATTCGCAATACAATACATTCACAAACGACGGAAAGGTTGAGGGCGTCACAGGAAACGGCATCGAATTCCAGAACGGCGGTGAATTCACCAACAACGCCACCGGTGAAGTAACCGGTGGAAAGTATGGGGTGGCAACGACCGGTGGCAAGATCACGAACTACGGTAACATTGAGGGCGGAGATGCCGGGGTCGCGATGGGCGGCGGCACACTGTTAAACAACAATCTGATTTCCAGCAAGGGCACAGGCGTTCTAGCCGGGGCAGCTACTGTCGATAACAACGGAACCATTACCGGTGATGAGACCGGTGTTTCGATCAGCGGTGGCACACTTACGAATGACAATATAATTTTTGGAGGGATCACGGGTGTTTTAAGCAGCGGTGGTAACGATACAAACAACAGCATGATTTCCGGTGGTGAAACGGGTGTTGTGGTTATCGGGGCTGCTACTTTCGATAATTACGGAACAATTGGAGAAATCGTCCAGGACGGGGAAGTCACACAGACAGCTTTGAATGGTGTTGAGATATATAATGCCAATGCAACCGTAACCAATAAAGGCTGGGTGACGAAAGAAGGGAAAGTAAAAGGCGGCACGATAAAAGGGAAAAAATACGGCGTCCATCTCAAAAATAACAGCACGTTGACCAACGAGAAAGGAGCAACCGTCAGTGGCGGTGTGAATGGGATTGAGATTGAATATGGTAACGTTAAAAACTACGGAGATATCCAGGGAGGTACGGGTTCAGCCATTCATGTGGCCAGCGGCGGCTATGGCAAGCTTTATAATTATACCGGCGGTAAGGTAACAGGGGGGACATCCGGTTCAGCCGTCCAGGTGGACAAGGATGCGTATGTCTATGTTGAGAACCAGGAGGGTGCAGAAATAAAGGCGGAAGGCAAGGCGATTGACCTCCTGGACGGGGGAAAGGGCGACATCAAGAACAGCGGAGAGATCGAGGGGACCGGGACGGAGGGAACCGGGATCCATGTGGGCAAGGCTACGGATGCGGACGGCAATCTGGTACTTTCGGCGGTTGTGACGAATGAGGTCAAGGGGACGATCAGCGGCGGCAAGGACGGTATGCTGATAGACGGCCTGGGTGTAATTTACAACTATGGGGAGATGAACGGTGGTACGGGTTCAACCATTCATGTGGCCGGCGGCGGTCATGGCGAGCTTGTCAATTATGCCGGCGGTAAGGTTACAGGGGGGACGTCCGGTGCAGCCGTCCAGGTAGACAAGGACGCGTATGCCTATATTGAGAATCATGAAAAGGGAGAGATCAAGGGAGAGACGGCGATCGACATCAAGGATGGGGGATCGGGCGATGTTGTGAATATCGGTACGATCGAGGGGACCGGGACAGAGGGAACCGGGATCCATGTAGGGAAGACGACGGATGCGAACGGCAATCTGGTACTATCTGCGACCATAAGGAATGGGACCACGGGTACGATCAATGGCAGCAAGGACGGCATGCTGATAGACGGCCTGGGTTTAATTTTCAACGATGGGGAGATGAACGGTGGTACGGGTTCAGCCATTCATGTGGCCGGCGGCGGTCATGGCGAGCTTGTCAATTATGCCGGCGGCAAAGTTACGGGAGGTACGTCCGGTTCAGCCGTCCAGGTGGACAAGGACGGGTATGCATACATTCTGAACCGGGAGAACGCAGAGATAAAAGGGAGCGAGTCTGTCATCGATGTTAAGGGGGCGAGCGACATTGAAAACAGCGGCACGATTCAGCAGGAGAGCAAATCCGGTGCCGGTGCCCCGAGTTCCATATCGGATAGCCGCATCATTGAAATCGATGGGACCGTCAGAGCCGCCATCGGCGGCAACAATGCAGGTACAGTCACCATCCTCAACAAGACATTGGGCACCATCAAGGGAGAAAGCGGAATCTTCCTGACCGGTACCGGCAACGACACGCTCGACAATTACGGTACGATCATCGGCACCGGCGGCACGGCCGTCAACATGGGGGGCGGCAATGACACGGTCATCATGCGTTCGGGATCCCGGGTCACGGGTAACATGGACGGCGGAGCCGGGACCGATTCCATCCTGTTCGAAGGATCCGGGGAAGTTGTGGGTGGCACGGCCCTCGAATTTGAAAACATCACAAAGACAGGTTCCGGGACGTGGACTGTCAACGACGACCTCCACAGTGGAAAGAACATATCCATCTATGGCGGCCGCACCAGTATCCTGAAGGTCAATGGTGATTATACTCAGGATGCCGATTCGATCTTTATTGTGGAGTTCGTGGACGGGTATACGGGAAAGATCCACGCCACGACGGCACACCTCAATGGCGGCCTGGTCGTGGCCCTCGGGTACATCCGGGAAGGCGTCCATACGATCCTGGAAACGGACAAAGGCGTGACGGGTACGTTTACCGGGCTCGGAGAACCGGGTGTGGAGCATAAACTCGGCCGTTATATTTCGTATGTGCTTCTCTATGACGACAAAAACGCAGCCATTTCCTACTTCTGGCGGTCCAGGCACTTCGCGGAAGACGCCATGACCCGCAATGAGAAGGCCGTCGCCTATTATCTGGACGGCATTTACAACAACCTTACCGGGGATCTGGCCAACAACGTCTTCCGGGAGCTGATCAAGATGGACGATCCCGTGCTCTTCCGCTCCGCCCTCAACCAGATGGGAGGGGCGAGCCATACGGCCTTTGTCACCGTCGATAAGGACCGCCAGAGCCATTATTACCGGAGCCTCCTCCGGCGCGAGGCGGACCTTCCGTTCAAGACGACAGCGGACGAAAAGCTCCAAAGTTTCCTGGGACAGACCGCAACCACGGATGTCGACCAGATTTCCAGTGCCCTCGCTGCCGCCGCCGCTCCCCTGGCTCATATCGCTGGCGGGATGGGGCTTCCATGGAGCGTCTGGGGCAAGAGCTATGCAACGAAAGGTGAACGCCGGGGAGACGACATTGCATCGCGGTACGATTACTGGATGGGGGGCGCTTTGTTCGGGATGGATTATCGGCCGCTGCCGGAGCTTCGGCTTGGCGTCTCCATCGGGTATTCGAAGACGGACATGACGATGAAGGACCTTCAGGACAACGGCCAGGAAGACAGCTTCCAGAGTTCGCTGTATGCGTCTTACACCCAGGACCGCTGGTATGTCGATGTCGCCCTTACCCAGGCCCGCAACAACTACACCATGAGCCGCTCCATTGACTTTGGTGAAATCTCGCGGACGGCCGAGAGCAGTTACGACGGGTACGAGTTTTCGGGTTATGCCGAGGCGGGCTACAGGCTGCAATCACGAGGCTTCCAGATCATGCCGGTTGTATCCTGTCAGGCCCTCCGCCATCACCGGAACGGCTTCCGGGAGAGCGGTGCGGATTCCCTGAATCTGATCTCGGAAGGCGAAGATACGGAATCGTTGCAGACTTCCCTGGGCGTGAAGATCAGCAAGACGTTCAATGCCGGCGATAGGCTGACGTTAACGCCGGAATTCTCCGCCCGCTGGATCTATGAATTCGGCGATCCGGAGGCGCTCCTGAATGCCCGATTTACTGGTGCGTCGGCGGGCTCATTCACCGTGTACTCCGACAATGCCCGCCGGAGCAGCGCCGCCGCCACGTTGGGGGTCACCGGCGACATGGGAAAAAGCCTCGGCTTCTTCCTCCATTACGACGTCGAGCTGAGAGAGCGCCAGGCCAGCCACGCCGCGAGCGGTGGCCTGCGATACAGTTGGTAACTTATGAGAAAGTATTCCTGCTGCAATTTTTCCCATTGAGAAAGGTGGATCATGAAGAGAAACATCGGTCCCTGCGACATGTTTTTTCCCGTTCCCGCGGCCCTGATCGTAAGCGGAGAGGAGGAGCAGGCAAACATCGCCACCGTGGCCTGGATCGGAATCCTAAGTTCCGAGCCTCCCACAATCGGAATCTCCCTCCGAAAGGACCGCTATACCCTGCAATTGATCCGCAAGGGGCATGAGTTCAGCGTCAACATCCCTTCGGAAGACCTGTCGATTCAGGTCGATTACTGCGGAATCATCTCGGGGCGCGATGCCAACAAGTTCGAGGCAACCGGCTTCAAAACGGATGCCTCGCTTTACATCAGGCCGCCGCTGATTCGGGATTGTCCGTACAACCTGGAGTGCGTCGTGGTGGGAGAACAGGAGATCGGGGATTTTGTCCTGGTCATGGGAAAGATCGTTGCCAACCATATCGATGAGAATCTGCTGTCTCCGGAAGGCAAAGTGGAGATGGACGCCGTCAGGCCGCTGGTGTACTGCGCCGGTCCCAGGGAATACTGGAACCTGGGCTGCAAGCTGGACGATGCTTATTCGGTCGGGTTAATGATGGATATGGCTGAATAGAAGAGAGCGGAATAAGCACGATTGATGAGATGCTGTAAGGGGCGGAGAAAAGAATAAGGGCGACGAAAGGGAGGGAATGCATTGAAGACAATCGGTTTGATCGGGGGGATGAGCTGGGAATCGACCATTCCGTACTATCGGATCATCAACGAAACCGTGAGGGAGCGGCTGGGAGGACTGCACTCCGCCAAGGTCCTTCTCTATAGCGTTGATTTTCATGAAATCGAACGGCTGCAGCATGAAGGGAACTGGGACGAGGCCGGCGAAGTGCTGGCCGCAGCGGCACGCTCCCTCCAGAACGCCGGCGCCGGGATGATCGTTCTCTGCACGAACACGATGCATAAAGTGGCCGAGCGGATTCAGGACGCCACGGACATTCCCTTTCTTCACATCGCCGATCCCACGGCCGAGGAGGTCAAGCGCAGCGGATTCTGTACCGTGGGCCTGCTGGGAACCCGCTTCACGATGGAACAGGATTTCTACAAGGGGCGTCTTCTGGAGAGGCATAGCATCGAGGTCATCGTTCCGCATGAAGAGGACCGCGAGCTCGTGCACAGGGTCATCTTCGAGGAACTTTGCCTTGGGCGGATCCTCGAAAGCTCTCATTTGGAGTTTCGGCGCATCATCGGCGATCTCGCCGATCGGGGTGCCCAGGGAATCATTCTCGGCTGCACCGAGATCCAGATGCTTGTCAGCCAGCGAGACTCGGACGTCCGCATCTTCGACACCACTGCCATCCATGCGCGCGGAGCGGTGGAATGGGCGCTGGCGGACTGCTGAACATGCCTGTCTCTGTATATTATACGCCCTTTGGTACGGCGGCCTGCGTCTTGTGATCCGGATTCCGAACAATCCGGCCGCCGGTTGATTTCTACTGCATTCCGGAACGGTTCTTCTTAGGCAACCCACAGTTCTTCTTCCATATCTGGCTGCAAGGATGTATAGTCCGCATCACATTTCATACCTCCGATCCGGAGCGCCCATTCCATGAAAGAGTTTTTTCGATTCGAGGAGCGCGGAACAAACCTGCGGACCGAGCTTTCCGCAGGAGTCACCACGTTTCTGACGATGGCCTACATCATCTTCGTGAATCCCGGCATTCTCTCCGCCGCCGGGGTTCCCTTCGCCGGCGCCGCAACCGCCACAGCCCTGGGCGCGGCCTTGATGTGCATCTGCATGGGCCTGGTGACGAACCGGCCGCTGGCCCTTGCCTCGGGAATGGGGTTGAACGCCGTCATCGCCTTTGGCGTCATCGGTTTCCAGCAGGCCAATGTTCCCTGGCAGGTGGGAATGTCGGTGATCTTCCTGGAAGGCGTCCTGATTCTGATCCTGGTCCTTTCGGGGCTCCGGGAAGCGGTGATGAACGCCATCCCGCTGGATCTCAAGCGGGCCATCGGCGTGGGCATCGGCCTCTTCATCACCATCATCGGGCTGAACGGGGGCGGGATCATCCGCCCGGCACCGGTCACGCTTGTTGCCCTGGGCGACCTTTCCCAGAAGTATGTATGGGTCTCCTTCATCGGCCTCTTCGCCGTCCTGATCTTCAGGACGATCGGGATCAGGAGCTATATCCTGTTCGGAATCCTGGCTGCGACGCTGGCGGCGCTGTTCCTGGGCGTGGCAAAACCTCCGTCCGGAATCGTGGGGCCGCTCGATTTCCAGACGTTCTTTGCGCCCTTTCAGGCGATCGACGGCACGTACGCCGTTATCCGGGTGTTTACTCCCGCCCTCCTGGTTATGGTATTCGCCGTATTGCTGACGGACTTTTTCGACACCATGGGAACCGTCGTTGCGGTGGGAGAGCAGGCGGAATTTGTGGACAGGGAAGGCCGGATTCCCGGAATCCGGGGCATCCTGACCGTGGACTCCGTGGCGGCTCTCACGGGTGGGCTTTTCGGGGCCAGTTCCATCACGACGTATGTCGAGTCTGCGGCCGGTGCCGCCGAGGGAGGGCGGACCGGCCTGACGGCGATCGTGGTCGGCGTCCTTTTCGCGTTCGCGGCCTTCTTTTCGCCGATCATTCAGATGGTCGGCGGCGGCTTTGCGATTCCCAGCGCCCAGCAGTACGGCCTGCTGGTCGGCACCGGCGCCACCGTTCCGGCGGGCGACTATCACCTTTATCCGATCACCGCGGGCGCCCTGATCGTCGTCGGGTTCCTCATGATGGGGATAGTCCGGGAGATTCAATGGGGCAGCTTTGAAGATGCCTTCCCGGCATTTCTCATCATGATTGGAATCCCGTTGACCTATAACATCAGCTATGGAATCGGATTCGGGTTCATCAGCTACACGCTGCTCAAGATCGTCCGCGGCCGGTATCGCGACGTCCCGCCCCTTCTCTATGTCATCAGTGCCGCGTTTGTGATCGCCTTTGCATTGCCGTTTGTTTGATCGGCCTGAAACATCATTTCATTCAAGGAGGTATGGCATGAAACTGCTCAGAATGGTCGTTCTTTTCGTGTCCTTGTTGCTGCTCGTCATGCCGACCGGCGCCGGTGCCGCGGCGGGGAAGATTGTCGTCGCCCAGGGTGTGGACGTATCGAGCCTCGACCCCCAGAAGGCGGGGACGTCCGTCGATCTGAACTACTGCTCCGCCGTATTCGACGGACTCCTGCGGAGAACGGGGAAAGACGGGATGAAACCCAACCTGGCGGAGAGTTATCGGAACGTCGATCCGACGACCTGGGAATTCAAGATCCGCAAGGGCGTCTTCTTCCACAACGGAGATCCGCTGACGGCTGCCGACGTCGCCTTCAGCTTCAGAAGGACGAAGAAGGAGAGCAACCCCTTTAAAATGTTCTTTACGGGCCTGAAGGATGTGATCGCCGTGGATCCCTACACGGTTCGCATCGTCACGGCGAATCCCGATCCGATCCTGCCGAAACGGATGGCCTGTGTCGCGTATGTCGTACCCGAAAAATACATTCGCGAAAAAGGGGAGGCGAATTTTGCACTGCATCCCGTCGGTACGGGCCGCTACAAATTCGTGAAGCGCGTGGTCGGACAATTCGTTGAGCTGGAGGCGAACGATCGCTACTGGGGACCGAAACCGGCAACAGTCAAGACGCTCGTGTTCAAAGCCGTTCCCGATCAGGACAAGCGCGTGGAGGATCTGAAAAAGGGACGGGTGCAGGTCGCGGTCGGCGTTCCGCCCCGCGCTGTTCCCGATCTGCAGAAGAACTCCGAAGTGAAGGTAATCTCCGGTCCGAGCGGCAGGGTGGTGTTTATTGGTTTCAACCTGCTGAAGCCGGACGGCAGCCCGATTTCGGACAAACGGGTCCGCCAGGCCATCAGCCATGCCATCGACAGGGAGTCACTCATCAAGATAACTCTCCATGGCAGCGGCGTACCCCTGGCCACGCCCCTGGTCCCCTCCGTCGACGGGTATGATCCCTCCATCCCGCCGATTCCCTATGATCCGGCAAAGGCCCGGAAACTCCTGGCGGAGGCGGGTTATCCGAACGGATTTGAAATCACGCTGGCCACGCCCTCCGGACGCTACATCCACGACCGGCAGGTTGCCGAAGCGGTTGTCGGGATGCTGGACAGGGTCGGCATCAGCGTAAGCGTCAAGCTGTATGATTGGGCCGCCTATCAGCAGGCTCTGATGAGCCGCAAGCTGGAACCCTTGTATCTGCTTGGGTGGGGCAACCCGCTTTATGACGCCGACGGTGTGCTGATTCCGCTCCTGTCAACCGGCACCCGCGTTTCCCACTATTCCAATCCGGAACTGGACAGGCTGCTGCAGGCGGCGCGCTTCGAGATGGATCCGCAAAAGAGGCAGTCCCTTTACCGCGAGAGCCTTCTTACGATTCGCGACGATGTCCCGGGGATCTATCTTTATGAAGAGGTCGCGCGTTACGGCCTGAGCCGGAACGTGGGCAATTTCCCCGCACCGGAAGGAAGCGAGCGGAAGGACCTCGACATGCTGGAACTGAAGAGCAAGTAAAGATCGGGGCTTGTCCCCGGGTCTTTTGGCGTATGTTCCTTTCTGCCGATTAAGGCGGTGCCGGCCCGACCTCTCCGTCTTGAGGGCGCTCCCGGCCTTCCCATGGTCCCGGCCGCGGGCGCCCTCATCCCGCTTTCCCACCCGTAGCCTTCCCGTCCTCCCGTTACTCCTCCCCCAGGAAATCCTCGAAATGGTACCACTGATCCGGGTGGCTGCGGGCCTCCTCCTCCAGGATCCGTGCGTAGGTCTGGGCGGAGCGGCGGACGACTTCGTCCCTGTCCTTCCTTGAAACGGCTTTCACGGTCCAGGGCGTGCTGACCCGGATGCGGTAGCGGCCTCTGGCCTCGCGATAGACGAAGAAGGGCAGGATCGGCGCCCCTGACAGGAGGGAGAAGAGGTGAGGCGTCTCGGGAAGAAGGGCTTCGTGGCCGGCGAAGGCGACCGCGACGGACCGCTGGCTTTCGTGCCAGAGGCGGTCCCCCGTCATGGAGACCAGTCCGCCCTCCCGGAGGAAACGGATCGCCTCGACGAGGTCGAATGGCGAGGCGGCGTCGGGAGAGGCCGTCACGAGCCGCACGCCCCGCTCCGACAGGCTCTGCTTCTGCATCCGCTCGATCTGCTCCCGGTGCTTCTCCCCCACGTAGAGGAGAAGCTTCATCCCCTTGCCTTTCAGGAGATGGGCCGAGATCTCCCAGTTTCCCAGGTGTGACATGAGCAGAACGCCTCCCCGTCCGGACGCGATGGCCTCTTCCAGGTAATGAAACCCTTCGCTTTCGTAGGGGATATTTCCACGCTCTTGGAACAGGAAGCGATCCAGAAAGACGGACGTGAAGTTCTGGTACTGGCGCCAGGTCAGAAAGATGGCGTGAAGAAGACCCCGCCCCGGAAAGAGGATCCGGTAAAAACGGGCACTCCGGGCGACCCGCCGGGGGAAGAAGAGAAAGTAGCCGGCGGCGATGAACCAGGCGAAAAACCGGAACACCCAGGGGCCGGCGTGGCGCGTGAGGGTTGTAAGGTACCGGTAGGCGGCCGCCTTCATGGTTCGTATTCCCGGGGTTTCCGGGCAATGAACCACCAGACCTCGCGGTCCGGCGACATGGGCTCCGGCGGTTCGAGGCGCAGTCCCGCGTCCTCGACGGCCCTCCGGACCTCTTCCGTGGAACGGAACCATGCCCGGCCGCCCTGCCATTTCAGTCGCCCCTCCTCGAACCGGCGCTCCGGCGAGGGGGTCGGAAAGGCTGGGATGATGGCCCGGAGGACGAGGATGCCCCCCGGCTCCATGACCGCTGAAATCCGGGAAAGGGTCAGGCGGAGTTCCCCGTCGTCCAGCATATGGATCACGTCGAGGAGGAGCGTCGCGTCGACCGGAGCGGGGACAAAGGGCAGGTCCGGGGCCTTTCCCACGGCCATTCTGCCCCGGTCGCCGACAGCCCGGGCGGCGACCCGGACCCGGTCGGGATCGGGATCGATGCCGAACACCCGGGCATCCGGATGGATCTCCAGGAGCCAGGACGACGGGATGCCGTATCCGCAGCCGACGTCCAGGATCGTCCGGGGACCGGGGACGAAGGAAGCCAGGCGCGGGAACATGGGATCCATCCGCAGCTTGAAGAACACGAAAGCCCGCACGTATCCCTCGACCCGGCGATAGCGGGCGAGCACGCGCCGGGCGTGATCTTCCGATCCGGCCTCGACGGCCTCTTCAGGAAGGGCGGCCGGCCGGTAGAGCCGCCGGAGAAGCGGCGGCACGATGGCGGTTGTCCCGAGGAAGGAATAGCCGATACCCAGGGCAAGGGCAATTCCGGCGCTGCTCAGCATCGCGTGGCTTGCCAGGGCCAGGACGCCGAATCCCAGAAACGTGGTGGCGAAGGAAAGCAGGACCGAAAGGCGGACAAGCGCCATCGAGGGATGCTTTCCATCGAGGTATCGTTGCTGGGAGCGGACGATGTACATGGCGTAATCGGTTCCCATCCCGATGATGACGGCGGATACCATGATCGTCGGGATGCCCGGAGGCTTTCCGATCAGGTGGAGGGTTCCCAGGGTACAGACGAGCGAGAAGGCCGTCGGCGCCAGTGTGATGAGGGTCAGCCGGAGGTCCAGGAGATACAGCGCCGCCACCAGGAGGGTCAGAAGGCCGACAATGAGCGCCACCCGGAGAAAGCCGTCCAGGATAACCTCGCCGAGGCGTTCCGTGAAGACGCCCGGGTCAAACAGCCGGGCCAGGCCGGAAGAGTGAAGGCGTTCAAAGAAGTCTCCTCCCCGGTAGGTGGGGCCGGGAAGAACCGTGACGAACTGGCGCCAGGGGCCCGCTCCCGCGGACGGTGCGATTCCCAGGAGACCGTAGAGCGAGGTCGGGATCTCCACGGCACTTCCCGCGGCCGTTTCCAGGCGATGCAGGAATGGATCGAAGGATTGGGGACGAAAGCCCTCCGCTATCGCCGCCTCTGCCAGCCTGCGCTTGCAGGACGACCTTCGCTCCGCCGTCCAGAAGGCCTTCCAGGCCAGCCGGTTCGCCGCGGCCCGTTCCGGCCCGGGGAAGGCCATGGAAGCCACGAACGCCGCCGACAGGACTCCCTTCTCGATGTCCTCGTCCAGCAGGGCCGTCAGGCGGTCACCCTTCTCCCGCAATTCCCCATAGGAATTCCCTTCAGACAGCAGGTAGACCCGGTTCAGGATGTCGCCCCAGGCCTGCTTCACCTCCTCTTCCGCGGCGAGGGTCTCGGGCCGGACGGTGTTGAGGGACTTCAGGTCCACCTGGAAATCGGGTCGGGCAAACGGAAGGAGAGCCAGGCAAAGGACCACGGCCGCCCAGGGCTTCCAGGTGGGATCGGCGGAGAACAGCCTCTCGGAGAGACGCCGGAGCCAGGGGGTTCCATCCCGGCCGGCCGGGGGCACGACGGGGAAGAGGAATGGATAGACCAGGTGGACGAAGGCGAAGGTAAAAACGACGCCCAGGGCGGCGAAGGCACCGAGCTGGGCCAGGGCCGGGAACCCGCTCAGGAACAGGAAGGCGAAGCTCACCGTCGTCGTCAGCATTGCCAGGAGCCCCAGGGACCAGACCTCCCGTGTCGTGTCGAGCCCCCGGGTCTCGCGGGTCCGGTCGAGAAACAGGAGATAGGTGATCCCGTAATCAACGGTAAAGGAGATGATAGCGCCGCCAAAGCCGATGGCGAGGACGGAGATGGAGGACCGGAAGAGGGACAGGACGAAATAGGCCAGGGCCGTTCCCATCAAAGCGGGAAACAGGGCGAGCAGTCCCAGGAGAGGGCGGGGGAATCCGATCAGCAGAAGGACGGCCACTGCCACAGTGGAAAAGACCATGGCCCGGCGGGTGTCCGTTTTGGCGGCGTTTTCATTGTCCAGGGCGGCCCGGTAGGCCCCGACGGGGGTCAGGACGAGCCGGGGCGCTCCCGTCCAGGTCCGGTTCAGTTCCTTCTGGATGTCCGTGAAGAGGCGGTCCACTTGCCTGGCGAAGTCCGTGGCGGTGGCCGATGTCTTTGGCTCCGCGACGATAAGACAGCGGCTGCTGTCGGCGGAGAGCAGGACGTCACCCGCCGGCCGGGCGCCCCTCGCCGGTTCCAGGTGTGCCATCCGGCCGAGAATGAGGAAGCGCAGTCCAAGCGGATCCGAGGCCAGCCAGCGGGCCTGGCCGATGCCCTCCAGGCCCTGGATCAGCAGGGCCTGCCTGTGGACCGCGTCACGGACGGACGGCCCCTCCAGGAGCGGGGCCACGTTCCGTCGGAGATCCCGCTCCGAGAAAAGGAAAGGCAGGTTTTCCACGATCCCGTCCACCAGCTCCGGGAAAGCCCCCACTTCCGCGTCCAGTCCGACCCGGTGAAAGAGCCCGCTGTCCCTCATTTTTTTAACGACGAGAGCTCCCCCCTCCTGGAGCGCCCGGGGATCCACCGGGTCGCAGCGCAGATCCGCAACGATGCGGTCCTGCATGGGATGGCTTTTCAGGACGGCCCCGGCATCCGCCAGGACGGGGTCTCCGGCGGGGAGGGCGTTGAGGATATCCGTGTCCACGCCCATGCGGGTCTTCCCGACCAGGAAGAGGGCCGCCACGACGATCACGACGGCCAGGGCAAGACTCCAGCGCAGAATGGGAGGGGATTTCTTCATGGGCGGACGGCGGAGCGGGGTTTTTTCGGCTCGATTTCCAGGAGGAACCGGTTCTCCTTCCGGTACTGGATCGGCCGGACGATGTAATCCCTGTGCGGCACCAGTTCAACGGCCGCCCTGATGGACCCGGAAGCCGGGTCGTGGCTGATCCGGACCTGGCGGACCAGGGGACCCTTGCCGTCCTGCTGGGCCGGCACGCCCGGGTCGATGGAGGCGTTGGGGACGTCGAAATAGATCCGGGGCTTCTCTCCCGGAATCGTCCTGAGAACGGGCCGGTGGGGACGGCTGAACGTGAAGGAGACCCGTTCCCGCCCCTTTGGGTCCGCCTCGCACCCGACGCTCTTCAGGAGAAGGGGGGCGGCTTTTGGCCTGTCTCCCGGGGGGCCGCCCTTTCCCGGAGTGGATTTCTTCGGTGCCTCTTTCTGCGTGTCTGCCCGGGTGGTCTGCGCCGGCAGTTTCGTATGTCCCGTTTTCATAGACGGCGGACCGTCCTCGGCGGAGACCGGCGCGCTGCCCGGCGGTTTGACCGCCTCCGGGGCGGTTCGTCCGGGTTCGCCGAAGGCCTGGCCGGCCGCGAACAGAAAAAGGATCAGGAAAAGGCTGATGCGGTTCATGGACCGGAAACCCCTTCGGAATGCGGCGGGATCTTTTCCGGAAGCCCGCTCCCGCCGGCCGGCTACCGGGAAGCCCGGGAATCTTTCTCGATCGGGCTTTCCGGTTCCGGGTCGTTCATCAGGAGCCCCCAGTTCCCCCGGATGGTCTCCCGCTCCTGCCCTTTCCGGAGAAGCTCCAGGAAGTGGTTGCGGGGAATGAAGCGGGCTCCGAGGCTTCCCAGGTGGGCCGTATGGACCTGGCAGTCCACGAGAAGAAAACCGAGTTTCCGGAGGCGCCGGACCAGGGTGATGAGGGCGACCTTGGAGGCGTTGCTCATCCCCGAAAACATGGACTCCCCGAAGAAGCACCCCCCGAGGGATACGCCGTAGAGACCTCCCGCCAGTGTGTCCCCATACCAGACCTCCACGGAGTGGGCAAGACCGGATTGGTGAAGCTCCCGGTAGGCATCCCGCATTTCCGGGGTGATCCAGGTTTCCGGACTGCCGGGGCGGGGCTTCCGGCAGGAGTCGATGACGGAGGCGAACGCGGCGTCGAAGGTGACCCGGAAGAGATTCTTCTTGAGGAGCTGACGCATGCTTCGCGACACCTTCAGTTCGTCCGGGAAGAGAACAAACCGGGGGTGCGGGGACCACCAGAGAACCGGCTCGCCGGGACCGTACCAGGGAAAGATCCCGAGCCGGTAGGCCTCGACGAGTCGGGATGCCGAGAGGTCGCCGCCGACGGCCAGGAGACCCGAAGGGTCGGCCAGCTGGACCGGCGGAAAGACGGGCTCCCGGGGAAGCTGGAAGACCGGCATGGGTTATCCCGGGACCTCCTCCAGGACCCGGATCACCACGTCGTCGCCTTCGAGGTCCGCCAGGGCCGACCCGCCCTTCTGCAGGCGGCCGAACAGTACCTCGTCGACGAAGAAATGCTTGATCTTGTCCTGGACGAGCCGGCCGATCTCCCGGGCGCCGAACTCCGGGGAATATCCGCGGCGGGCCAGTTCCTCGTAGCAGCGCTCCGTCACGTCCAGGGTGACGCCCTTTTCCTTGAGCTGGTCGACGAATTCGCCCACGGTCTTCTTGACGATCGAGAGGACGATGTCCGGGGAAAGGCTTTCAAAGTGTACGATTGCGTCCAGGCGGTTCCGGAACTCGGGAGAGAAGGTCTTCTCCACGGCGGCCGACACGGCGTCCTTGTTGACGGACCGGCTTTCGAAACCGATGACGGACCGCCCGATCTGGCGTGCCCCGGCGTTGGAGGTCATGATCAGGATCACGTTCCGGAAGTCCGCCTTCCGGCCGGCGTTGTCCGTCAGGGTGGCGTAGTCCATGACCTGGAGCAGGGTGTTGAAGACGTCCGCGTGGGCCTTTTCGATCTCGTCCAGCAGGAGGACCGCGTGAGGCTCCTTGCGGACCGCCTCCGTCAGGAGACCGCCCTCTTCGTACCCCACGTAGCCGGGGGGGGCGCCGATGAGGCGGGCCACCGTGTGCTTCTCCTGGTACTCGCTCATGTCGTACCGGTGGAGCGGCACGCCGAGAATGGCCGCCAGCTGCCTGGCCAGCTCCGTTTTGCCCACCCCCGTGGGGCCCACGAACAGGAAGGAGGCAACGGGCTTCTGGGGCTCCCGGAATCCCGCCCGGGCGCGCTTGATCGCTTCCGCGACGGCGGTGACGGCGCCGTCCTGGCCGAAGATCTGCTTTTTCAGGTCCGGAATCAGGGCGCGCAGCTTTTCCGCGTCGGAGGAAGAGACGTTCTTTTCGGGAATCCTGGCCATCCGGGCCACGATGCCCTCGACGGCCGGGCGGTCGATGGTGCAGGAGGCCTCTTCCTCGTCCCGGGTCATGGCCGCGCAGGCGCCTGCCTCGTCCAGGACGTCGATGGCCTTGTCCGGAAGGTGCCGGTCGTTGATGTAGCGGGCCGCCAGCTCGGATGCCGCCTGGAGGGCCTCTTCCGTGTAGGACACCTGGTGGTAGAGCTCGTAGCGCTCCCGGAGGCCCTTCAGGATCTCCAGGGTTTCCTGGCTCGTGGGCTCCGGGACGTCGATTTTCTGGAACCGGCGGGACAGCGCACCGTCCTTCTCGAAATGCTTCCGGTACTCGTCATAGGTCGTGGAGCCGATGCAGCGGATCTTGCCCGACACCAGGGCCGGCTTGAGGATGTTTGAGGCGTCCATGGAGCCGCCGGAGACCGCGCCGGCACCCACAATGGTGTGGATCTCGTCGATGAACAGGATGACTTTGTCCACCTTTTCGAGCTCGGCGATGATCTTTTTCATGCGCTCTTCGAAATCGCCCCGGAAACGGGTCCCCGCCAGGATGGCGCCCATGTCGAGCGCGTAGATCTTCGATCCCCTGAGCCGCTTCGGAACCTTCCCCTCGACGATGAGGCGCGCCAGGCCCTCGGTGATGGCCGTCTTGCCGACACCCGGATCGCCGACATGGACGGGATTGTTCTTGAAGCGCCGGCAGAGAACCTGCATCGTCCGGGTGAGGATGTCCTCCCGGCCGATGAGGGGATCGATCTCCCCTGCCTTTGCCTTGGCGGTGAGGTCCGTTGTGAAGGCGCTCAGGACCTTTGTTCCCTCCGCCTCTTTTTCCTTTTCCTTCCCCGGAACGGCCTTCCGGATTTCCTGGTCCCGGGTCCGCCGGCCCAGGGGCTCCTCCTGGCTCACCGTCGGGATGACGCGGATGCCGTGGGAGATGTAATTCAGGAGGCTCAGGCGGGTGATTCCCTCGCGCTGCAGGAAATAGGCGGCGAATGACTCGGGCTCGCTTAGCATGGAGACCAGGACGTCCCCCAGCTCGATCACGTCCTTCTGGGCGGAGAAGGTATGCCGCACCGCCCGCTCCATGAGGCGGTGAAACCCCAGGGACTGGAGGGGATCGGATTCCGTCACCACGGGGTTCGTGTCCCGGAGATGCTTCTCCAGGGCGCCCTTGAGGCGCTCGACGTTGCCGCCGCTCTGCTCGATGATGTCCCGGCCCTCCTCGAAGAAGAGGCAGGCGTACAGGACGTGCTCTGGGGTGAGGAACTCGTGCCCCCTGGTCTTCGCTTCCGTATAGGCCGCCACGATGATGGCGTTCAGGTCTTCACTGATCTGCATAATACCGTCCTTCCGCCGGGGGATCGCCCCGGTCAGGCCTCCTCCATGCTGCAGCGGAGGGGGAATTCCCTCTCCTTGGCCATGGAATGAACGAGGGATACCTTGGAGGAGGCGATGTCATAGGTATACACCCCGCAGATGCCCTTCCCCTTGCGATGGACATCCAGCATGATCCGCGTCGCTTCCGCCGCGGGTTTGTGGAAAACGGAAATCAGGACCTCCACGACAAAGTCCATGGTGGTGTAGTGGTCGTTGTGGAGGATCACCCGGTACATTCGAGGCTCCCGGAGGTCCACCTCGTCTTCCACGTCGATTTCTTCCCCGGGCCGGGGCGGTTCTGCCGGATAATTCGTCATGTGTGTCAGGCCGTTCCCTTTTCCCTGTCATTGACCGTCGCGATGGAATCGCATCCAGGGTGATAATATAAACAACCGGGTGGGAAATTCAAGCTTTCCCGGGGGAGGAATCGCGGCGGTTCAGTTGGACATGCGCGACCGGAGGGAGCGGGGGATCAGGAGCCGCTGAATGATGAGAGAGGAGAATGTTCCGGAATTCCTCATGAAATCGACAAACGGCCGGTAGTGGGAAACCCGCTGGTCTCCCGGCGGATAGGTCACCCGGACAGGAACTTCCAGGATCGGGATGCCCCGCCATCGCGCCCGCACCAGAACCTCCACCTCGAACTGAAAACGCCGGGCCCGCACGCCCAAGGTCAGGGTTTCGGGCAGGGGATAGAGTCGGAAGCCGCTCTGGGTGTCCGCCACGGGAGGCCCCCCGGAGGCCCGCACCCAGAAATTCGAGAATGTCCGGCCGAAACGGCTTGTCCAGGGAACTTCCCGGGCGTCCATGCCATGGCGGTTTCCCACGACGATGGGTCGCTGGCCCGCGGGGACCGCTCCCAGGAGGAGGGGGATGTCCGCCGGATCGTGCTGGCCGTCGGCGTCGATCGTGACCGCCCGATCGGAGAAGCGGGCGGCCTCCTTCAGCCCGGTGAGCATGGCGGCTCCCTTGCCCCGGTTTTCCTGGTGGTGGAGGACGGTGATGTCCGCGATGGAAGACAGGACCTTCCGGGTGTCGTCGGTGGAGCCGTCGTTGACGGCGATCACCGGATATCCCTGGTCCAGAACCCTCCGGGCGACCGAAGCGACGGTCGAGGCGTGGTTGTAGACGGGAATGACGACGGGCGTACGGTTCTTCCCGGGTGTCGGGGCAGGCATGGCGGCCTCCCTTGCGGCTTTACCGCTCGTCATGTCCGGTTGCTTCCTTGCGGAGGAAGGCCACGGCCCAGGTCTCCGGCCCCATGTGGGCGGCGGAGGTTCTTGAGAGGGGCTCGATCATGATTTCCACGGAGGGAAAACGCGAGTGGATCAGGGGCAGGATCTCCGCCTCCAGCCAGGGGCGGTTGTCCGAGTGCTCCAGGAGCACCGTGCCGGCTCCCGACGGGGCGAGCCCAGTCTCCAGTTTTTCCAGGATGTAGCGGACCTGGTCCTTCCGGTTCCGGACCACGCCGACCTTTCTGGCCCCGTCTGGCAGGGGGCTGATAACGGGCTTCATGTTCAGCATGTCCCCGAAAAAGGCGCTTCCTTTCGACAGCCGCCCCCCCGCGGCGAGCCACTTCAGGCGGTCCAGGAAGATGTACTCTTCCGTCCGGACCGCGGCGTCCTGGGCAAAGGCCACCACGGCCTCCGGATCGGCCGCCCGGGAGGCGAACCGGGCCGTCTCGACGGCCATCAGGCCCAATCGTCCCGATGCGGCGCCGGTGTCGATCACGGTGAGGCGGTCGTCCGGGTCGTTTTTACGCTTCCATTCCATGGCCGTTTCATAATTGCCGGTGAAGACGGATCCGACGCAGAGATAAAGAACCCGCCCGAAGCGGCTGACGATGCTCTCGTAGCTCTGCTGCCGCTCGAGAACGGATGCCTGGGAGGTGGAAACTTTTTCGCCCCGCCGCATGGCCTCGAAAAGTTCGTCCGGCGAAATCAGGGTTTCCGGAAGGCAGCGTTCTCCCACGGTGAGGTAGCTGTCCAGGAGCGTGATGCCCAGTTTCCGGGCGAGCTCCCGGGTCAGCGAGCCCGCGGCGTCGGTCATGATGTGAATCAGCGTGTCCGCCGCGGCCACTCCGAAGTCGATCGTCTGCCGGGTCAGGTCGTCGACGGACCATCGGACGACCGGGGCGATGCGCTCGATGTCCCTCCGCAGGGAGACGGCGTCGTCGGTGTGCAGGTGAACCTTCAGGTAGTCCCGCTCGCGGATCATGACCACGCTCCGGCCGGCCGAGGCCAGCCGGTTGTAGGTTTCCTCCGGGTCGTCCGTTCCCTGGAGAACCAGGTCCACGCACCATCCCCCTTCGTCGGGTCCAGACGCGGTCCGGCGGACCCGCAGCTGCTCCCCGAAGGCCTCGGTGACCGGCCGGATGCCCGAGATGGAATTTCCCAGTGCCGGGAAAAAACCTTCAAAAAACAGGTACATGCCGAGTGCACCCGCGTCGACCACACCGGCTTCCCGGAGCTTCGGCTGCTGCTCCACGGTGTTCCGGACGACGTCCTGAAGCCGGTCCATCAGCCTGCGGCACCACCCCGGATCGGTCTCTTTGGAGGCGGCCCGCAGACCCTCCTCCAGGGCCTCGAAAAAGGTCAGCATGGTTCCGGGTTTGGGTTCCCGCACGGCGCCGCGGGCCTGGTCGGTTCCACGGGCGACCGCGGCGGCCAGCGACACCATGTCCTCCGCCGGGAGAAGGCGGCTGAAAAAGCGGGCTGCGATGTTGCCCGAGTTGCCCCGGGCGGAAAGGAGGAGATCGCGGTTGAGGGCGTCCCGCTCCCGCTCCGGAAAGCGCAGTGGCGCCAGGCTGAGGACGAGATTTCGTCCCGTATCTCCGTCCGCCACGGGGAAGACGTTGATGTCGTCCAGGAGGTCGGACCAGGCGGTCACCCGCTCCACACCGGCAGCAAGGGCCTTGTTCAAATCCATGATGCTCCTCAGAAACCCAGGGCCTGGCGGATTTCGTCGGGGATGGAGAAGAGGATTTCCATCTCCGGCGCCTTCACCGCCACCTGCTCCGTCCGGCCGCGGGTGCAGACCTGGCCGTCCGCCGCCAGGCGGATCTCGAAGTCGAAGACGAGCTTGAAGCGGGCCTCTTGGACGGTGGCCCGGCAGACGAATTCATCCTGGTAGCGGAGCGGGAGGATATGTTTCGTGGAAGTCCGGATGATGGGAAAGACGATGCCGGTGCGTTTGTAGATCTCGTAGAGGTCGATACCGCGGGAGCCCAGCAGGGCGACGCGGGCGTCCTCGAAATAGTTCATGTAGTTGCCGTGCCAGACCACCTGGATGGGGTCCAGGTCGTAGAAGGGGACCCGGCGGGTGATCTCGAAGCGGACAGGCTCTTTGCTTTCCATGGGGTTTCCTTGCCCTCCCGGGGGAATTATGCCGGCGGGGCGGAGCGGGCGATGAAGGCGGCTGCGGCCTCGATGTCCCGGTCCATTTCCCGGTCTTCCAGAATGGCCGGGGAGAGGCGGCGGACCGCACGGACCCACCGGGCCAGCCGGGGCCGGATGTTCGTGCCGCCGCGGATCTCGCAGGCCTGGACCGCCGCCAGGAGGTGGATGGCCGCCGCCCGCTCGGCGAGGGTGCAGACCCGCTCGGCGTCGCGGGCCGCGATTGTGCCCATGCTCACCTTGTCCTGGTTGTTCGACTCCGTCGGCCGGGAGAAGGAGCCCGCCGGCATGGTCAGTTTCAGGGCCTCCGCCGCCAGGGCCGAAATGGAGAGGGACAGGGCCTTGAAGCCGTGGCGGAGCAGGCTTTCGCGCCCGTTGGCCCGGACCAGGTCCGCCGGCAGGCCTCGATTGGTATGGGGGTCCACCAGAAGGGCCACTTGCCGGTCCGACAGGTCCGCCACCGAGGCGACAGCCGTCTTGAGGGCGTCCGCGGCGAAGGCGATGTGGCCGCCGTAGAAGTTGCCGCTCATGACGGGGGGACCGCCGGCAGGATCGAAAATCGGGTTGTCGTTGGCGCTGTTGGCCTCGATTTCGATCCAGGGAACGACCCAGGCCAGGGCGTCGGCCAGGACGCCGGCCACCTGCGGGACACAGCGGACCGAGTAGGGGTCCTGGAGGGTCTCCGGTGCGTCCGCTTCCCCGGGCGATGTGCCGGCCTTCGTCTCCAGGAGCTCCCGGAGACGCCGGGCCACCTCGACCTGGCCGGGATGGGGCTTCGCCTCCCCCGCGGCGGGGTGGAAATGGGAGGACTTGCCGCGGATGGCGTGCACCGTGAGTGCCGTCGCCGCGACCACGGCATCGAGGATCCGCCGGGCCCGGTCGGCCGCCAGGACGGCGATGCCCGTCATGGTGGCGGTGCCGTTCATCAGGGACAGGGCCTCCTTGGACTCGAAGGCATACGGAGGGAGCCCGGCTTCCTGGATCGCCCGGGCGGCGGGCATCCGGACGCCGCGGTAAAAAACCTCCCGCTCGCCGATCAGGGCGGCGGCGACGTACGACATGGGCGTGAGGTCTCCCGAGGCCCCGACAGAGCCTTCACAGGGGACGACCGGTGTGATCCCCTCGTTCAGGAAGCGGGCCATCCGCTCCAGGAGCGCCACCGATACCCCCGAGTATCCCCGGGCCAGGCCGATCATGCGGCATAGCATCGCCGCTCGCGTCGCCTCGATCCCGATGGGCTCGCCGGTACCGCAGCCGTGAAAATACAGGGGGCTGCTGCCGCCGTTCTTCAGGACCTCCTGCCGGGAGAGACGCTTTCCGCAGGAGCGGCCGAATCCCGTGGTGACCCCGTAAACCGGGACATTGTCCCGAATCGCGTCCGCCAGCAGGCGGCGGGACCGCTCCATGGTCCGGCGAAAATCCCTCCCCGCTCCGATCCGGACCTCCCGGCCGTCCACGGCGACCGCCACGATGTCTTCCATCGGAACCGGTTGTCCGTCGATGATGAGGGGTTTTTTTAATTTTTTCGAATGGTTTGTCATTGTTTCACAGGCCCGCGTCCAGGCGCGGCGAAGGGGTTTCTTACCGGATGGGGTTTCATCCGTCAACCCTTAGTTGCCCCCTCCTCCCCGGTGACCTCCCCGCGGCGGCCGAACCGGGATTCCATCAGGTCCCGCCTGCGCCGGCGGTATGTGCCGTCCCGGTGCTCCCTTTCGCTCACCTTTTTCAGGAGCTTGAACATCTTGTAGGTCTGGGGCTCGTCCCGGTAGAACGTGTCCCAGGCGAAGTGGAACAATTCCTGGAGCTTCTCCGGGGACATGTTCCGGGGCTGGAAGACGACCTTGTCGGCGGTGTAGTCGTTCCAGTCGTAGGACAGGATTCTCCCCTCCCGATGGAGGTCGTCGAAGGTCCGGGTATGGGGGAACGGCGTCAGGACGGTGAATTCCGCCAGGTCCAGCTCGATCTCCATCAGGAAGTCGATGAGCCGCCGGATGCTGTCTTCCGTGTGGTTGTCCAGGCCCAGGAGAATCGTTCCCTCGACGCCGATTCCGTGGTCATGGTAGCGGCGGATGCGGTTCCGGATCGTGTCCGAGGTGTCGAAGACGGCCTGGTAGACGTACCAGGCCCCCGCCTGGGCGGCCAGATCCAGGATCTCCGGGTCGTCCTCGATGGGGTGGCTGCACCAGTTCTTCTTGAGGGGGATCATGGCCCGGAAGAGGTCCTTTTCCCATTGGCTGTCCTGGGCAAGGGAGTTGTCCACCACGAACAGGCGGTTGTTGTCGATGCCGGCGATCTCCTCAACCACCCGGTCGATGGGCCGGGGCCGAAACTGCCGCCCTCCCAGGAAGGACACGCAGCAGGGGTAGCAGTTGAACCGGCAGCCCCGGGAGGCGTGGACCAGGTCCACCATCTGGACGCCCTTGTAATTGTAAAGGTCCCGTTTGAGGATGTCCCGCCGGGCCGGGCCGATCCACTCCGTCGGGGGTCGGTTGTCAAAGAAGTTATAGACTTTCTTCAGCTTTCCGGATTGGAAGTCCGAAATGACCGCTTCCATCCGGCCCTCCGCCTCGCCGAGGAAGACCGAATCGACATGCTCCGCCGCTTCCTCGGCGTGGAGCATGGTTCCGATCCCGCCGCAGAGGACGGGAATTCCCCGGCGGCGGTATTCGCCGGCGATCTCCCATCCCCGCTTCACCTGGCTGGTGAGCATCATCGAGATGCCGACCAGGTCGGCCCTCTCCTCCAGGTCGAGGGGCTCCACGTTTTCGTCGGTGAAGGAGACCTCGACACCCGGCGGCAGGGCCGCGGCGAAGACCACCGGTCCATGGGGCGGCAGGTGGAATTCCGTCTGTCCTTCCAGTTTTTTCCAGCGGGGGTAGATCAGTTTCAGTTTCATGAAGCGGATTCCTTAAACGGATCGGTTCGTTGCGTCAAGGGGTGTTCCCCTCTTCTTCTTCCGGGGCGGTCTCCGGCCGGCTCTCCAGTCGAACCGGCGTCCCGGTCAGGAGGGTCAGCGTGAGCCGGTAGGAGAAGGGGCCGTGGCCCGCCAGTTCCAGCGTCTTCGGCAGGCCGTGCTCGCTCAGGCCCGCTGCCGTGAGCGTCCGGGTCAGGGCTCCCTCCCTGTACAGGCGGACCTCCCACCGCTCGGGTCCCGCGAGGACCACGTCCGTGGCCGTGTCCGGATCGTTCCGGAAGCGGCAGGCGGGGCGGTTTCCCTCCTCCAGCCCCACGGTTTCCGGGAGGGCTCCCGGCGGGAACAGGCAGAAGGTCACGTCCCGGATCAGGGAGCGGGCGAAATCCCTGTTGGTGAACGGTGCGACGGCCCGCTCGATTTCCATGGTTTCCCCTTCGACCCGGGCGGTGAAGAGGACGAAGCCCTCGAGGGTCATGAGGGTGAGGCGAAGGGTTTTCGCCGCGGGATCCGCCACGGTGATCCCGATGGCGGAGGTCCCGCTCCCGTCTGGCAGAACCGCCTGAAGAGAGTGGATCAGCCGCGTCTCCTCCCGCAGGAACGGAAGCCGGCAATCCTGCCGGGTCCGCTCGATCTGGAGGCCCTCGCCGGGCCGGATGGGCGGGAGGGTGCTGCAGGAGGCCAGAAAGACCACCGCAACCGGGATAAGGACAAGGGGCACGAGCCGCTTCATGGGGCCGCCTCACCGGGATCCGTGAAAAGCCGCTCGGAAAGAGAAAGGTTGTGCTCCGTCCGGGTGAACTCCAGCATGGTCCAGGCGTCCTTTCCCTCGACGATTTTCACGCTCCGGATCGCGCCTTTCCTCTCCGGCGAAAAGGCGATCTCGATCCGGGCGATCAGGTTTACGAGGGTCGGGTCCTTCGGGACCAGGACGACCCGGGCGGGACGTCCCCCCTCGAGGCGGGCGGTGAACCGGGGATCGGTGTCGAAGCGCCCCTGCGTCCAGGCGGCGATCTCGTCCATCACCATCTGCATGCCCTGGAGCCGTTCGCCCGCCTCGGGAACCCAGCCCTTGTCTCCATAAACATAGCGCCTGGCACTGCCCCTGTGAATCAGAAGAACGCTCCGGACCGGTTTGGAGTACTCCCAGCGGACCGAGCCGGGGGCCTGGAAATAGAAGCGGCCCTCCGACACGAACGGCTTTGCCAGGATGGGCAGGTGCTTCTTCTGGACAAACCGGGCGCGGATCGACCGGACCTGTCCCGCTTCCCGGCGGATCGCGTCCCAGGAATCGGCCCAGCCGGCCAGGAGGAGCGCCAGGGCCATTGTGAGCAGCGGCACCGCGACGCGGAAGCGTCTTCCGTACCTTCCGGATTCCCGATATCTCTCGGTATTCACAGGCACCCCAAAATGGAGGGACACCTCCTCCGGCCGGCCGGTGCCGGACATGGAAGAAGTGTCCCGTGGATTAAAACATGCCGCCGTTGACCGAGATCACCTGGCCGGTGATGTACGAAGCGTCCGGGGAGCAGAGGAAGCGGACCACCTTCGCCACCTCCTCGGGGCGGCCGATGCGGTTCATGGGAATGATGTCCTTGATGCGGTCCACCGGGGCGTGGGCGATCATCTCCGTCTCGATCAGGCCGGGGGCGACCACGTTCACCCGGATGCCCAGGCGGGCCACCTCCGCGGACAGGGAGCGGCTGGCGGCAATGAGGCCCGACTTGGCGGCCGAGTAGTTTACCTGCCCGCGGTTGGGGACCAGGGCCGCCACCGAGGAAACGGACACGATGGACCCGGATCGGCTCCGGGCCATCTTCCGGAGGACCGGCTTGGTCATGTTGTAGAAGCCCTTCAGGGTCGTCTGCAGGACCCGGTCCCAGTCGTCCTCGGGCATCATCATGAACAGCCCGTCGGCGGTGACGCCGGCATTGTTCACCAGGACGTCGATCTTCTTGTGGCGGTTCAGGATTTCCTTCATGTGCCGGTCCGTGTCGTTGCTGTCGGCGACGTCGAAGCGAACCGTCTCGCCGTCTCCGCCCGCTTTCCGGATCGACTCCAGGGTTTCCGCCGCCGCCGCGTCGTTGGACCGGTAATTCACGATTATGTAATAGCCCGACCGGGCCAGCTCCATGGATACGGCCCGGCCGATTCCCCGGCTCCCGCCTGTTACGATGGCCACCGCGGCATCGCTCATGATTCCTTCTTTCCCTCCCCGTTTCCTTCTTCGCCGAAGACCTGGATCTGCACGCGGGCGAGGGTTTCCCCGCCGGTCTCCGCGATTCCCTCGAACACGCTGTAGCCTTCGATGCTGTACAGCAGACGGACCCGCGTCTGTACGACCGACCGAAGCGGCACTTTCTCGACCAGGAAGTCGGCGCTCTTGATGCCGACGATCCACCCCAGGGAGGCGCTCTTCTTCCCCTGGCGCTTCCGCCGGGCGCCGATGCAGACCGCCGCCGACTGGGCTGTCAGCTCGATCAGGATGACCGGATCCACCCCGTCGGGACCGGCCGTTGGCCAGGAGGAGGCGGCCAGGGAGCGCGTGACGGCCGTCTGGTCGTCCAGGTCCACGATCTCGTCGATCAGCCGGAGACGGTCCCGGTGCGGAATCAGGTCCTCGATCTTCAGGTTTGTCGTTTTCATGGGTCTTGTTCCGAATGGCCGGGTCGACTGCGGCTCCTGTTAAAGGAGATAATTCCCGGGAAGTCAAGCGGAATCCGTTCCGCCGAGCCCCGCGTGACGGACCGGATCGCTGCGGGCCGGTTCTTGATCTGGAAATTCATTGACTCCCCCCCGCAGTTTTGGGTAAGAGGAGCCGTTTCATGCCAAATCCAACCCGGGAGTCTGGATCATCGCGAATCTTTTCTCAAATAGGCGTTTGGAAAGCCGCCTTCGGCAGCGTTCCGGAGAAGAAGACCTGTTTCTGCCGCAGGGTGAACCGGGAAGCCTGTTCGCCCTGGCCCGGGGAATCAGGAACAGCCTTCCGCCGGGCGCCGGGCCGGGAGATGTCCTCTGCCTCGCCACGGAGAGCCGCCGGCTGACCGCGGCCGCCATCGTGGCCTCCCTGACCGGCGGTCCCCGGCTGATCCTTCCCCACGCCCTCTCCGCGGCGGTGATCCGGGAGATCCATGGATGCCGCCCCCTGCTGGCGGTCCTGGCGGACGAGGTCCTGGACGTCCCAGCGGGAGTGCCCCTCCTGCGCGACGTGAAGGACGCGCCGGCGGAGACCGCCGTCCTGGCTCGGGATGCCGACGAGCCCTTCCTCCATCTTTTTACTGGCGGGTCCACCGGCAGTCCCCGTCTCTGGAGCAAGACACCGTCCAACCTGTTCGGCGAGGCCTTCTATCTGGCGGAGCAGTTCGGCATCGAGGGAACGGACCGGATCCTTGCCACCGTTCCCCCCGTTCACATCTACGGGCTCCTCTTCTCGATCCTGCTTCCCCTGGTGACGGGAGCCCGGGTCGTGGACGCCATGCCGTCTTTCCCCGGCGAGATCGCCGGGGCGCTCCGGGAGTCCGGGGCGACCGTCCTGGTGAGCGTCCCCGTTCACTACCGTGTCCTCCGGACGGCTCCCCTCGACGGCCATACCCTGCGCTGCGCCTTCTCGTCGGCGGGCATGCTCGAGGCATCCGACAGCCTGCAGTTCCACGATGAGTCGGGGGTCGGCATCACGGAGGTCTACGGATCCACGGAGACGGGGGGTATTGCCCTCCGGAACCGCTTCACCGACGGGCCCTGCTGGCATTCCTTCGGGGTTGTGGACTGGAAGATCGAGGGCGAGCTCCTGCATGTCCGTTCCCCTTTCCTGTCTCCGGAAATGGAGCGGGACGCCGACGGTTTCGCCGCCACCGGGGACCGGGTCGAGGCCGCCGGGGTGTCGTCCTTCGACCTGCTGGGACGGATGGACGGGATCGTCAAGGTGGGCGGAAAACGGGTCGATCTGCGGGAAGTCCTGGAAAAGCTCAAGGGCCTGGAGGGGGTCTCCGACGCCTACGTGACGGCCCTCCCCGTCGGAACGGGACGGCAGCAGGAAGTGGCGGCCCTCGTTGTAACGGAGCACGCAGACGACTCCCTGAAGGGCGCCCTGGAGGCGATCCTGGAGCCCCCCGCCAGGCCGAGGCTGCTGCGGACCGTTCGCCGGATCCCCGTCCTGGCCACGGGAAAGCCCGATCGCGCCCGCATCGAGGAAATCCTCCGCCACGGCGAGCCCGATGATCGTCCTTGAGAGCCTTTCGAAATCCTACGGTCCGCAAAAGGCGCTGGACAATCTGAGCCTTACCTTCCACGAAGGGGCCGTAACGGGTCTCCTCGGGCCGAACGGAGCCGGCAAGACGACACTGCTCTCCATCCTGCTGGGGATTCTCGCAAAGGACCGCGGACGGGTCGTCGTGGGCGGGTACGATCTCGACGAGAGGCTGGAGGACGTTCGCCGGATTTCCTGCCTCGTGCCCCAGAACCTGGCCTTCTATTCCGCTCTAACGGCCCGGGAGAACCTCTCCTTTTTCGGATCTCTCTGCGGCCTCTCCGGGAAGGCACTCGCGGAGCGCATGGAGGCCGCCGTCGCCGCCGCGAGCCTGGAGTCCTTTCTCGACAAGCCGGCGGAGACCTATTCCGGAGGAATGAAACGGCGGCTGAATCTGGCCATCGGGCTCCTGGCCCGGCCCCGGGTCCTGTACCTGGACGAGCCGACCGTCGGGGTGGATGCCCAGTCCCGGACCTGGATCCTCGAGACGATCCGGCGGATCAACCGGGAAGAGGGCGTGACGGTGGTCTACGCGTCCCATTACATGGATGAGGTCGAGCAGGTGGCCGACGATCTCGTGATCCTGGACGAGGGGCGGGTCGTCCTGGCGGGTGGCCGCGACAGGGTCCTGGCGGAGGCGGATGCCCTGGTCATGGAGGTGGCGGGGATGGATTCCGTCCTCCTGGAGCGCATCGAAAAGATCGACGGACTCACCGTGAAAGGATCGGCCGTGATCCTGGAAGCCGGCCCGGGGCTGGCCGCCTCCCTGAAACGGGTCCTGATGGCCCTGGAGGGGACGGAGGCCCGGATCGCCGGGATGAAGGGCGGCAGCCGCACCCTGGAAGACCTGTTCCTGAGGCTCACCTCGCGGGCGCTGAGGGACGAATGAACCGGATTGTCGCCATCCTTCGGAAGGAATTCCTCATTCTCGGCCGCGACCGCGTGTCGCTGCTGGTTCTGTTCTTTCTGCCCGCCGTCTTCATCCTCATCATGTCCCTGGCGATGGGGGAGCTCTTTTCCGCCCATTCCCGGGTGCGGATCCCCGTGCTGGTCGTCAACGGGGACGAGGGGACGCGGGGCAGCGCCGTGGTGGAGATCCTGAGGCAGGCCGGGCCCTTCGAGATCCGGACGGGCGCCGTCGGGACGGATCCGGAAGAGGTGAAACGTCTTCTGAAGTCGGGGGACGTCCGGTTTGCCTGCCTCATCCGCAAGGATTTTTCCGCCACCGTCTCCGCCCGGGAAGGGGAGGAGGCGTCCGGCTCGATCCACGTGATCATGGATCCGACGATTCACCGGCAGGCTCAGGAGCTCTTTCGCATGGCCGTGCTGGGGGCCGCCGGCAAGGCCCGCCTTGCCGCGTTCCTGGACGGAATTGGTCCGCTCCTGGACGTGGCCGGGGTGGATGGGGCGGCCCTGGACGCCCGCATGGCGGCGGCCGGGGATCCGGCCGTGGCGATCTCCTATGTCGCCGGGGACGGGACGAAGGGCCAGGTGCCGAACGCCGTCCAGCAGAGCGTGCCCTCCTGGATCGTCTTCGCCGTTTTCTTCATCGTGCTGCCCATCGGGAACGCCTTCATCGGCGAGCGGAACCAGGGCACCTTTTCCCGCCTCGCCGGGATGAACGTTTCGCTCGGGCTGCTCCTCATGGGAAAGACGGTTCCCTATTTCCTGGTGAACCAGATCCAGGTGGCGGCCATGCTGGCCGTCGGGGTCTGGGTCGTTCCCCTCCTGGGCGGTTCCGCCCTGACCCTGGGGAATTCTCCGGCGGGACTGGCCCTGCTGTCGGCAAGCCTCAGCCTGTGTGCCATCGCCATGGCCCTCCTGGTCGCCGCTCTCAGCCGGACCCCGGAGCAGTCCAGCACGGTCGGGGGGATTCTGAACCTGCTCCTGGGGGCCATGGGCGGCGTCATGGTTCCCGTCTTCGTGATGCCCCCCGTTCTTCAGACGCTGTCGAGCCTGTCCCCCATGTCCTGGGGCCTCCAGGGCTACCTGGACCTCTTCCTCCGCGACGGGGGGGTACGGGACGTGCTGCCCGAGGCGGCGCTCCTTATGACCGGCGCGGCGATGCTCCTGGGGGCGGCCTTTGCCGTTCTCCGGAGTCAGGCCCGGCAGGGCGGGGTCGCGTGAACAGGGATGCGGCGGGATCGGCATGCTCCGGCCGCGGCATGGTAACGGCAACCAAATACTATGGATACAGAAGGAATGTGTGAATGAAAGGATCCCTGGACGAGACCTTCAAGCGGGAACTCAAGGAACTGATCATCGAGGAGTGCGACCTGGCGGACCGCTTCCGACCCGGGGACATCCGGGACGACGAGCCCCTCTTCGGGCGGGATTCCCGCATCGGCCTGGATTCCATCGACGCCCTGCAGATCTCCATCGCCGTACAGCGGTACAACGTCAACATCACCGACAGCAAGGTCATGCGGCGCGTCATGACCTCCATCAACGCCTTTGCCGATTACCTCCGGCCGGAGTAGATCCGTGGAAAAAAGGGCTTGCATCCGGGGAGGCGCCCTGTCGTGCCCCCTTGGGACCGAGATGGACACCGTCATCGGTGCCGTTCGCGGCAGGCGTACGCCCCTGGAGACGCTGCCCCTGGACCTGGCGGGCCTCCCCTATGGACGCCCCTACTACCGGCTTCCCTTCCGGGACGGACGGCGCGACGCCGATGTGGAGCGCTTCTTCTATGACGTTCTCTTCGATACGGTCGCCCGGGCCGTTGCCGGCGCCGGCTGGACGGCCCGGGATCTGGAGGGGGCGGCGTTCCTCTTCGGGTCCACCTCCATCGACATCCCCATCTACGAGGCCGCCTATGCCCGCTCGGAGGAGAACGGGATCCATTTCTTCGTCCACGCGTCCCTCGGCTACGGTTCCATCGCCCGCGCCGCCGCGGACCGGTTCGGCATCGGCGGACCCTGCACGACCTTCACCACGGCCTGCACCTCCTCGGCCAATGCCGTCCTGTACGGGGCCGGCCTGATCGAGACGGGCGTCGTCGACCGGGCCGTGGCGGTCGGGTACGACCTCTACAACGCCACGGGCTTTTACGGCTTCGAGTCGCTTCGCCTCATGGCGCCGGAGCGCTACCGGCCCTTCGATGTGGACCGGGACGGGATCATCATGGGGGAGGGGTGCGGCGTCGTTCTCCTGGAGCGGGGCGGACCGGGGGACGACGGGTTCGTTTTCCGCGGCGGCGCCAACCGGTGCGATCCCTTCAACGTGACGACCCACGAGGAGAACGGGGCGGTGATCGCCGCCACCATGAGGCAGGCCCTCGCCGACGCAGGCGTGGGGGCGGATGGAATCGACGCCGTCAAGGCCCACGCCACGGGAAGCGACCTCAACGACCGGACGGAGTGCGCGGGCATGCGGGCCGTCTTCGGCGACCGCCTGCCCCCCGTAACGGCCGTGAAGCCCTACGTGGGCCATACCGTCGGCGCCTCCGGGGCGATCGAGCTCCTGCTGGTCACCGAGTCCCTGCGGCGGGGCTTTCTGCCCGCCGTGCCGGGATTCGAAAAGGAGGACCCGGATCTGGGCGTCAGCCCCCTGCGGGAGCCCCTGCCGATGGGAAAAGGGACGGTCATGCTCAACTTTTTCGGGTTCGGCGGCAACTGCACGTCCCTGATCGTTTCGTCGGGAGGGTGATCATGTACATCCATGGCGCCTCGGCCTTCATCACAGAACCGGGAACCCCGCCGCAGGTCCTCAAGGAGGAGCTGGCCCGGGTATCCAAGGCATATTTCCGCCGGGTCAACCGCTACATCCTCCTGTCCCTCATCGGGGCCCACCGCTGCGTCGCGGGCCGGGCCGTACCGGCGGACACGGCGGTATACCTGACGACAGAGCGGGGAAACCTGGGCGAGACGGAGTCGGTGCTGCGGCAGATCTTCCGCCAGCACTCCCTGCCCATGCCCTACAACTTCATCAACACCATGTCGAACACGGCGTCTTTCTATATCGCCCAGGGGCTGGGCGCCGCGGGCCCGAACCTCTCGATCTCGGACCGCCTCCTGTCTTTCGAGCGGGGAATCTCCCTGATGACGGTGGATTTCCTCCGGGGCAGGGTCCGGAGCGCCCTCCTCGGCGGGGTGGACGAGGCCAATCCCTCGACGGTCCACTTCGAGCGGACTTACGGGATCCCCGCCGGGTCGGTCCGGGGCGTCGAGGGGAGCGCCTGGCTCTGGGTGACCGACGAGCCGGAAGGAGCCCTGGGCCGGATCCTGGGGACCGGATCAGTCCGGGACGCCGGAGCAGGCGCGGCCTGGCTGAAGGAGAGGACCGGCAGGTCTCCCGTCATCGGCTATGGCCTCTCCGTGCCCGCGGCGGACCGGGAGGCCTGGATCCGTGCCGTCGGGGCGGTGGACGAGTTCGACTATCTTTCCGCGCACGGCTGGTTCGATTCCGCCACGGCCCTGGGGATCAGCCGGTTCGTCCAGGAGTGTCCGGGCCGCCTCCTCCTTCACGTGACCTGCGACCGCCCGGGCCGCTACACCCTGGCGGCCGTGGAGACCGCCGGGAGATAGACCCGGGCGGTGGCCCCTGCCGCTTGCGAAAGGCCGGCCGCATTTCCTGCCATGGGTCGGGTTGCCGGCCCTCGCTGCTCCGGAACAAGGCGGGTTTTCCGTTTGCCAAGGGGCTGCCAAACCAGTATGATCCCGAAGCATTTCCATGGAGTTAACCAATTCGAAGAGACAGGTGCCGGTCCGTGAAAGTCCTGCTCGTTTCCCTCAACCGCCTGACAGCGCCCTACCCGGTATATCCCCTGGGGCTGGACTACGTGGCGGGGTCTATCCGCGACCGCCATCCGGTCCGCATCGTCGATCTGGCCGTCCCGGGGTCGCCGGAGGGGCTGGCCGGCGAGATCCGAAGCATGGCTCCGGACCTGGTCGGCCTGTCGATCCGCAACATCGACAACACGGATGCCTCCAATCCCCGGGATTTTATCGAGGAGTACCGGGAGGTTGTCGCAAGGATCCGCTCCGTTTTCTCAGGCCTCCTCGTTCTCGGGGGAAGCGGTTTCACGATTTTCCCGGAAGCGCTGATGTCCCGGCTCGGGGCGGATTACGGAATCGTCGGCGAGGGCGAGCGCCTTCGCCTGCTCCTGGACACCCTGGAAGACGGCGGGGATCCATCGGGACTGCCCGGCGTCGTCACGAAAGGCGGCGGTGCCCCGGCGCCGGTTCCCTGGGACGGTTCCCCGGTCCGGCATGTTGAGGAATCCGCCTGCCATGTCGCGACGTATCTCGACCGCGGGGGGATGATGAACCTGGAGACGAAGCGGGGCTGTCCGCATCAATGCCTGTACTGCACCTATCCCCACATCGACGGCGGAATCCTCCGCCGGCGGGACCCGGAAGAAGTGGCGAGAGAGGCGCGGATGCTCCAGGAGCGGGGAGCCCGTTTTCTCTTCCTGACCGACTCCACCTTCAACACGGACCTGTCCCATTCCCTGGAGGTGGCCCGCGCGTTCCGAAAGGCCGGCCTGTCCGTCCCCTGGACGGCATTTTTCGCCCCCTTCCGGGTGCCGCCGGATTATTGGCAGGAGCTGAAAGAAGCGGGGCTCAGCCACGTCGAGTTCGGCACCGAGGCCCTCTCGGACCGGATGCTCGCCTCGTACCGGAAACCCTTCCGGACCGCCGATGTCTTCCAGTGCCATGAGGCGGCCGTGGAGGCCGGTCTTCACGTGGCCCACTATCTCCTCCTGGGCGGTCCCGGCGAGGATGCCGAGACCCTGGCGGAGACCCTGGACCGGGCCGAGGAACTGCGCAGGGCCGTGTTTTTCCTGTTCCCGGGGATCCGGATCTACCCCCACACGGGGCTGTATGAGGTTGCCCTTCGCGAGGGGCGCCTGCAGGCCTCGGATGACCTCCTGAAGCCCCGTTTTTATATCTCCGGAGCCTTCGGGGAAGGGGAGCTGGAGCAGCGCGTGAGAAGCCGTGCCGCCGGGAGGGGCCACTGGGTCGTGGGGGCCGGCGGAGACGAGACGGCCTCTGTCGTCACCCGCCTCCACCGGCGCGGGTGGAAAGGACCGCTCTGGGAGCACCTGATCCAATGAAGAACGCGCCTTCGCCCTGGTCGCCGGCCCACCGGACGGGAGCCGCCTCGCTGCTGCTGGCGGTGGGGGCGGGGGCCGTGCAGCCCTGGTGGGCGATCGCTCCCCTCGCGCTTTTTCTTCTCCTCTGCGGCGTCCTTCCGTTCTTTCCCCGGTCAACGTTCTTTCTGCCTGTCATAAGTTCAGGAGATCCCGGAAAGAATGCCGTCTCGCTCACATTCGACGACGGACCGGATCCCCTGGTCACCCCCCGTCTCCTGGAGATCCTGGCCGCGGCAGGTGTCCCGGCGGCCTTCTTTGTGACGGGGGAGCGGGCGGCCCGCCACCCGGAGTTGATCCGGACGATCATCGAGGCGGGACACGAAGTGGGGAACCATTCGTGGCACCACGATCCCCTGCTCATGCTCCGCCCGGTGTCCGTCCTGAGGCGCGAAGTCGAGGAGACCCAGCGGATCCTCGCGGAGGCGGGAATCCACCCGCGGGTGTTCCGTCCGCCCGTCGGCATCACGAACCCGAGGCTTCCCGCTGTCCTTCGCGGATCGGGCATGATCTGCGTCACCTTCAGCCGCCGGGGCGCCGACTGGGGAAACCGCCGCGTTCCGGGACTGGCGCGGCGCCTTCTGCGGCGCGTCCGGCCCGGCGACATCCTGCTTCTGCACGATGTCTCGCCTCCCGAGCCCGGAGGGGCCGACCAATGGCTTGCCGAGGTCGCCGAACTCCTTCGGGGGCTTCGGGAGCGGTCCCTCGGGATCGCTTTACTATCCGATCTGATTGGACAATCTGTCATGGAACGGGCCGTCCGTCCGGGGAAAAAAGGTTTTGCTCCCCCGGGGCAAGAGTGATATAGAATCACGCTTTCATCGGCTTCCCTTGACAGGGTTTGGGCAGGGAATCATATTCATCATTCTCTTCAGGTTCCGGGACGTCCATTGCAGTTGGGGGAACATGACCGAATACTGGCAGGACCTGAAGCTGGAAGGGAAAGACGCATCCGGAAGGCTTGTTGCCGAGGCCCGGTTCGCCCCGGATTCACTCTGGTTTTCCGGTCACTTTCCCGGGCATCCCATTGTCCCGGGTGTGGCGCTGCTGTACCTGGTGGCGGAGGTTCTCCGCCGGGGCGAGGCCGGAGGAGAGCGGATGATCATGAAATCCATCCGGAGGGTTCGTTTTCGCCAGCCGGCTTATCCGGGTGACAGCCTGACCGTCATCATTTCCCCTGAAGAGGGGGGAGCGGAAGGCACATACCTGTTCCGCCTTCTCTCGGAGGGGGAAACGGTCTGCAGCGGATCCATCGGGACGCGCCGCGTCCGGGGCGGGAATGGCTGCTGAGAATACCGAATCGTCGAGGAGGAAGATTCATGTCTGACGTCAAGGACATCGAACAGCATATTCTACGCATCGCCCAGATCGTCATCGACGAGTTGAGGCTGGAAGACGTCACGAAGGAGACCTTCGATCCCGACCTGGATCTTGTGGATGAACTGGGGATCGACAGCATGGACCTGGCGACCGTGGCACTCGTCCTTCAGGACGAATACGGTGTGAGCATTGATGAAGACGATTATCCCAAGCTGAAAACCCTTCGGCTGATTGCGGAATATCTTCTGGCCAGGCTTCAGGAAAAGGCCGCCTGATGCCGGCGATGGGCAACGATTCCGGTAATGGAGGAGCCGTTGACGAATCGAACCGCCCCGGCGGAAAAAACGGAAGGAAAATGGAAGTTCGGCGATCTTCTTCGTGACGCGCAGGTCCGGGACCGGTGGGAGAAGGTCCGGAAGTACTTCTTCCTGCGGGAATCGACCTATGACATGACCAACCGCTGCAACATCCGGTGCGACGGCTGCTACTATTACGAAGGGGAAAAGCAGTTTGCCCCGGAAAACCGGGATCCCGGCGCCTGGCGGGAACGGATGCACAAGGAGAAGGAGCGGGGAATCACGTACGTGGTCCTGGCCGGAGCCGAACCCTCCCTGGTTCCCGAGCTTCTCGAAACCTGCTTCGAGGTCATGCCCCTGGGCAGCATTGCCACCAACGGATTCCGGCTCATCCCCCCCGCGATCGGCTACAAAATCCACATCTCCGTCTGGGGAAACGACGAGACGAGCCGGCGGGTCCGCAACGCCGCCAACCTCCTGGAGCGGCAGCTCGACAACTACGACGGGGATCCCCGGGCGGTCTTCGTTTATACCTTCACGAAACAGAATATCCGGGAAATCGGCGAAGTGGCGGAACGGATCGCCGGCCGGAACGGGAAGCTTACTTTCAACGTCTTTTCCGCTCCCGTCGGTTACGAGGGTCCCCTCCGGCATGACCGCGCCTCCCTGGAGGAAACACGCCGGGCGATGCTGGAGATCCTGGCGCGCCACCCGGCATCCGTTCTGTTTTCGAATTACAGTGCCATGGCCCATACGCACGGGCTGGGGCTGCACGCCCTGTACGGCTGCTCCTATCCCCGCCGGAACGCCTCCACGGACATCGGCCTCGGGCGCTCCTTCCGGCAGTACCGGGCCGATCTGACCTGGGACCGGAGCGTGGCCTGCTGCGTTCCCGACACGGACTGCGACGACTGCCGCCACTATGCAGCAGGCAGCGCCGTGGTGACGGCCCGCCTGTTCCGCCATGCCTCCGACCCCGATACGTTCCGCTCCTGGCTGGATTACGTGGACACGTACCTGGCGGTGTGGGTCATGGGTTACGAGAAAGGGGAGAATCTCTGCGACCGCCTGGTGGACCCGCCGGGATTTTCCATGAAATAGAGACCCCGGGAAAACCGGGACCGAGAGAAAGGATGGACCATGAAACCGAATTCCATGAAGACCTGGAAAGCCGGAGCCGCTCTTTTCGTTGCGATTCTGTTTCTCGCCGGATGCGGGGCCGCCGGGGGCGTCAAGGTCGCCGTCCAGCAGGATAAATACAGCCCCGGATTCCGTGCCTCCGACGCGGGGCGGCTCAAGAGCAAGCGGATCGCCCTGGCCTCCTTCATCAACCGGGCGGAAAACACGAAGACCTGGAACTTCTACAGCCCCGACAAGAAACGGGTCTACGAGACCTCGACGCCCCTGGAGTCGTTCTTCTGGGAGTGCTACAGCAAGGCCTTCCGGCATGCCGGCGCCCGGATCGTGGACTACCAGGCGGGTGCCTACCACGGCCCCGGTCCCTGGTGGTGGGGCGGGCCCCAGCCGGCAGGCGTCACCGCTCCGAAGGGCGTTCCCGAGGTCCAACTGGTTCTGACCTCCGTCACGGACCAGGAGGTGCGATTCCAGGTCTACGTCTTCCGGGACGGCGTCGAGAAATTGCGGAAGGACTATGTGGCGACGATGTCGCCGGCGGCGTCACAGGACGTGAAGGACCTGGAGAAGCGGGCCTATGAACTGGTCGACCAGACCTTCACGACCCTGGTCCGGGATCGTGATTTTCAGAGGGCCCTGTAGGCATGCAGACCGTCAGCTCCCTCCTCGACAGTGACTGGTACGAGCGATACCGGCGGATTTCACATCTGAACATCCGGAGCTCTATTTATGATGTGACAAACCGGTGCAACCTGCGCTGCAAGGGGTGTTTTTTCTTTTCTTCCGGGGAACACGAGGCGGCAAAGGACGAGGAAGATATCCATCGATGGGAGTCTTTCATCGACCGGGAGAAGGCCCGGGGCGTGAACATGGCCATCCTGATCGGCGGCGAGCCGACCCTCTTCCTGGACCGGGTGGAGGCTTTCTATCGGCGGCTCCCGACCTACTGTGCCACCAACGGCCTGATCCGCGTGCCCCGGGACCGCTTCCCCGGAATGCTGGTGGGAATCTCCCTCTGGGGGGACGAAGAGGACGAGAAGGCCCTCCGGGGGCGGGACGTCTTCAGCATATCGCGCAAAAATTACGAGGGGGACAGCCACACCTATTACCTGTACACGATCACCCCGAAACAGATCGGCAGGACGGAGACGATCATCCGGAAGATCGCCGACGCGGGGCTGAAGGTACACATGCAGCTCCTCACCAACGACGAGCAGGTGGAGGGCTTCCACTGGACCCCGGAGGCCCTGCGGGACGTCCGGGCGGAGATGGACGCGATGCTGGACCGGTATCCCCGGACGGTCATTTCCTGCCGGTACTATCACGAGATCATCTGTACGGGAAAGATGATGGGCCGCCCCTTCGGATGGGGCGAGTGCCCCTCCGTGACGGAGCCCCTGGACAACCGGGATCCGAAGCCCAAACGGCTCATCCGTTTCATCCGCTGGGCCGCGGATCTCCAGACGATGCACCGCTGCTGTACCAGCGCCACCCGGGATTGCTCCATCTGCAAGGACGGGGCAGCCCACATGAGCTGGGTCATGGTGAACAAGCGCGAGCACCTGCGCTCGGCCGGGGATCTGAAGAACTGGATCGAGGTGTACGAGATGTTCGCCAAGCTCTACGGATTCATCCCCTGGTAACGGCCCGCCAAACCCCTTTACGAATCGCAAGGACGGCATGCACCCCGATCAGCGACCCGTCATTCTCGGATACGATGCTGTTTCCCCCTTGGGCGTGGAGTGGGAGGACCAGTGGCGGCGCGCCGCAGGAGGCGACAGCGGCGTCGGTCCCCTGACGCGCTTTCCCCTCCGGGAGGGGTTTCCCGTCCGGGTGGCCGGCCAGGTGGACGGGTTCGACGAGACCCCCTATCCCTTTCTGAAGCCGCGGGAGATGGCGCACTGGACGTCGCCGATTTTCAGGCATGCTCTCCTTGTGGTCCACCGGGCACTTCGCCGGGCGGGTGTCGAGATCACAGGGGATTTGGCGCCCCGCGTGGCCGTCACCTTCAGCACCGCCGTGGGCGGCCTCGACGCCGTCATCTCCGCCGACCGCCTCCTCGTATCGGAGGGACGGCTGCCCCACCCCTTCACGAACGCCAATTCCTGCGTCAACATGGTGGGCGGAAAGGTGTCCATCCTGACAGGGGCCACGGGCCCCATCTGCTCCCCCATCACGGCCTGTGCCACCGGGTCCTCCTCCCTGATCCTGGGGGCGATGTTCCTTCGGCAGGGCATGGCCGATGCCGCGATCTGCGGCGCCGTGGATTTTTCCCTGGTCGAGCCGATCGTCGCCGGTTTCGCCACGATGAACGGGGCTTACCGCCCCAAGGAAGGCCGGCCGGAGGAGAATCCCCGCGCCGTGAGCCGTCCCTTTTCCCGGAATCGGCGTGGATTCGTCATCTCCGAGGGGGCCGGATGCTTCATCCTCGCCACGAAGGACTTCGCCCGGGCCCATGGACTGCCCTGGAGGATCGAAGTGGCCGGCTGGGGAATGACCTCGGACGCGTACCACTTCGTGGCTCCCAAAAGGGAAACGATCCGGCGCTGCATGACCGAGGCGATCGAGCACGCCGGAATCGAACCCGGCGACGTGGACGCCGTCAACGCGCATGCCGCCTCGACGAGGGTGGGCGACAAGGTGGAGGCGGAGGCCCTGGGAGATCTTTTCGGGGACAGGATTCCCCCCGTGTCGGCCAACAAGTCCCAGATCGGCCACGCCATGGGGGCCTCCAGCGCCATCGAGGCGATTCTCGGCATCGAGGGGATGCTCCGGGACACCCTTCTGCCGACCATCAATTACGATGCGGACCCGGAGATCGTCCTGGACTGCGTCCCCGGGGAAGCCCGCCGCGGGGAGCAGGAGTTTCTCCTGAAGAACGCCTTCGGATTCGGCGGATGCAACGCCTGCATTGTCTTCCGGAGGTCCGGATAGAATGCGGCCCCCGAGGAACAGACGCGTCTTCGTTGTCGGGTACGGCGCCGCCACGCCCCTGGGGGGAACCCTCGCCCGGACCTGGGAGAGGGCTGTTCGGGGCGAGGCGGGCTTCCGGACCATCACCCGCTGTGCGGTGGACGCCGCGTCGAAAGTGGTCGGCGAGATCCCCGACTGGGACCCCCGGGCGTACCGCTTCGCCAGCGCCAAGGAGGTCTACAACTGGAACGCCGCCTTCGTGCTGCTCACCATGGCCCTCTGCAAGGATGCCCTCGATGACGCGGGTCTGGCCATGGATGCCGGGACGGCGCCCCGGACGGCCTGCCTCGTCGGGTCGGCCCTCAACGGAACGGACGCCTTCCGGATCGCGTCCGAGCAGCTTCGGGAGAGGGGGCCCCTCCGGGTGAGCCCCTACCTGCTGCCCAACCTCTGCGCCAACCTCCCTTCCGGCAAGGCGGGCATTCTCCTGGGTTTCACCGGTCCCGTCTTTTCCCCCCAGGGGGCCTGCGCGTCGGGAAACCACGCCATCGGCCTCGGGGCCCGGATGATCCGGGACGGGGACTGCGATTTCGTCCTTGCCGGGGGTGTGGACATGCCGATTTTGCCGGAGCTGGTGCACGGCTTTGAGAACATGAACGCCACCATCAGGATCGGTCCGAAGGACCGGGCCTGGAACGATCCGTCCCAGGCCTCGCGGCCCTTCAGCCGCGACCGGAGGGGCTTCGTCCTGGCTGAGGGTGGGGCTGTCCTGGTCCTGGCGGCGGAGGACTGTCTCGGGTCGCAGGGACTGACACCCCGGGCGGAGGTCCTCGGGGTGGGCTGGACCTCCGACGCCTTCCACTTCACAAACCCGCGGCAGGAAACCATTGTCCGGGCGATCCGGGAGGCCATTGAAGACGGGGGGATCTCTCCGGCGGACGTGCAGTACGTCAACGCCCACGGGACGTCTACGCCGAAGGGGGACGCCGCGGAAATCGCCTGCCTCCGGGAGGTCTTTGGCCGTCATCTGAAGACCATGGCCGTGTCCTCCAACAAGTCGCAGATCGGCCACACCCTCGGGGCGGCGGCGGCCATCGAGGCGGTCCTCACCATCGAGGGCATGCGGCGCGGGGTGATCCTGCCCACGATCAACCACATTCCCGATCCGGCCCTGGAGGACGTGGACGTCGTCCCCAACGAAACAAGGAAGCAGGCCGTGGAGATCGCCCTGTCCAACGCCTTCGGTTTCGGCGGCACCAACTGCTGCATCCTTTTCCGGGGGGCATGAAGAGAAGAACAGCGCCGGGGCGGTCCCGGCGGAATCGTCGGGAGACGACGATGCGAACGATCGATCTTGGGACAACCTGACATGAAACCAAAACCCTTTCTCCCGGAACCCCTTGCGGATGCCCGTTTCGTCCGGGACCGGACAACGGGCCTGGCCTGGCACCGCTGCTCCAACCGGACCCTGTATGCCGACACGGACCGGTCCGCCGTGGTCTACCACGCCAACTACCTCCGGTATTTCGAGATGGGCCGGGCGTCCCTGATGCGCGACGCCGCCTACCCGTACCGGGAAATCGAGGAGAGCGGCTTCGTTTATCCCATTATCGATCTGGCGGTGCAATTCTACCAGCCGCTGCGCTATGACGATCCCATGTGGATCCACACCCGGCCCGGCGAACTGGAGCGGGTCCGCCTCCGGTTCGATTACGTCGTGACGCATGCCGAGACGGGGGTCCTGGTCTGCAGGGGCCACACCCGCCACTGTGCCCTGAACCGGGCGGGCAGGCCCGTGGCCGTGGATCCCAAGACGGTCCACCTCTGGAAGAGCTTCCCGCCATGACGGCGCGGGAAAGCGAATCCGTGAAAATCGCCGTCCCGGCCTGGCTGCGGGACCATTCCCTCGAGGGACGGACGATCCTGCCCGCCGTGGAGATTCTGGAAATCCTCGCCGATTCCGTGCAGGGCCGCTTTCCGGACACCGGTGTGCGGATCATGGAAGAGGCCCTGTTCCCCCGGTTTCTCGTCCTCGATCCCGGGTTGACCGTCCTGGACGGCCGGATCGAATGGCAGCCGCTGGAGGGCGGCCGTGTGAAGGCGGTCCTCGGGACGGCGGTCCGGTCCCGTTCGGGAGCCATCGGCCGGCTGGCGGTTCACGGGACAGCCGTCTTCGGGGGAGAAGCGGAGACAATAGCGCCTCCGGAAGAGGTGCAGGCGGCGCTGCGGACGGACCGGTTCACTGTTCCGGCCGGCCTGCTGTACCGGGATCTGGTCCCCTTCGGGCCGGCTTTTCGAAACGCCCGGGACCCCATCGAGATCTGGGAGGAGGGAGCGGAGGCCGTCCTGGAAGCCCCCGACGGCAGGCATTCCCTGCGGCTGCTCGGATCCCCCTTCGTGCTGGATGCCGCCCTGCACGTGGCCTGTGCCTGGTGCCAGCGTTACGGAGACACGGTTGCGCTTCCCGTCGGATTCGCGAGCCGAAGGATCGTCCGGCCGATTGCACCCGGCGAGTCCTGCCGGGTGAGGATGGATGCGAGAGGCGTTTCGGCGGGGACGTTTTGTTTCGATCTCGTGATCCTGGACTCGGATTGCAGCCTGCGGGAGACCCTTTGGGGGGTGCGGATGCGGGATGTGAGCCGGGGGCGCCTGCGGCCGCCCGCCTGGATCCGGACCGGGCGGGACGGGGCATCCGGAGAGCCGGTGCCGGGAAGCGGGAAGCCCCCCGCTTGACTTTTCGGGGAGGGGAAAGATACAAGGGGCGGGAGGCGTGTGAAACAAACGCCGTTATCCCCTGCGGAGTTGTTTTTTCCGGCGGGCCCGGCAAATTCCGATTCCAGAAAGGTGCGTTGAACAGGAACATGACACGCGAGGCGATCGAAGCCGAAATCCGGCGGATTTTTCTTCAGGAGTTCGAGATTGAAGACCCGGCCATGGACGCGGATCTCCGGGAAGCCTACCAGTTCGACAGCATCGACGCCATCGAGCTGCTGGTGGAGATCGAGCGGTTCCTGGGCTCCGAGCTGACCATGGAGGAGAAAAAGAGGGCCATGGATATCCGTACGGTTCGCCAGATCTGTGCTTACGTGGAGGATCTCGATCGGATCCGCCGTCCCGGCGGAGGCCGTCCCATCGGAGAATTATGCAAAGAAGGGTCGTAATCACAGCGGCATCCGCCATTACCCCGATCGGCCACGGCCGGGAGAACATCGTGCGGAGCCTCCGGCAGGGAGTCTCGGGCGTAAAGCCCCTCCGGCGGGATGATCTCCTTGCGCCCTTCATCCACTCCCAGGTCTTCGGCACCGTCGATTATCCCATTCCCTTTGACTTCAAGCGGGTCAACCGGAAAACCATGGGCCCCGTCGGATACTATGCCTGCCAGGTGGCGAAGGAGGTCCTGGAGGCCTCCGGCCTGGAGCAGGAATTCATCACCTCCGGCCGGCTGGGGGTGGCCTTCGGGTCCACCCACGGCAGCCCTACGATACAGCGGGACATTTACCGGGTCTTCCACAGCGCCGACCGGGCGGGCGTCGCTTCCATCGGGGCGGTGGATTACCTGAAGTCGATGGTGCACACCACGGCGGTGAACATCACCAAGATGTTCGGCATCACCGGGCGCGTCATCGCCTCGTCGACCGCCTGCACCACCAGCAGCCAGTCCATCGGCTTCGGCTACGAGACGGTCCGATACGGCATGCAGGACGCCATGCTCTGCGGCGGAGCCGACGAGTACGACACCACCACGGTGGCCGTCTTCGACAACCTTCTGGCCTGTTCCACCGGATTCAACGACGAGCCGCAGAGGACTCCCCGTCCCTTCGATGTCCGCCGGGACGGTCTTGTGGTCGGGGAGGGAGCGGGAGCGGTCCTCCTGGAGGAGTACGATTCTGCGCGCCGGCGGGGGGCTCCCATTCTGGCGGAAGTCGTCGGATTCGCATGCAACAACAACGGAGGGGACCTGATCCTTCCGAATCTGGCCGGCATACGGGAAACCCTGCGCCTGGCTCTCCGGGACGCCGGCATGACACCAGGCGAGATCGATCTCGTCAGTGCCCACGCGACAGCCACGAAGATGGGGGACATCATCGAGGCTCAGGCCATCTCTGCCGTCTACGGAGACCACCCCCTAGTGACGGCCCTGAAGAGCTACATGGGGCATACCATGGCCTCCTGCGGGGTCATCGAGACGATCCTGGTCCTCTACATGATGCAGGAGGGCTTCGTCGCGCCGACTCTGAACCTGGAAGAGGTGGACCCGCGGTGTGCCATGATCCGCCATGCCACCTCACTCGCGGAGACCCCCGTTCGGACTGCCGCCGTCCAGAATTTTGCCTTCGGAGGGGTCAATACGGGCCTGATCCTCCGGAAGGATCCGTGATTCCGCCTCCCGGACGGTGCAGATGAATCCGACGCGACCCACGATCCCCCGCCGCTCAGCATGCAGGTCGCTGATCGATCTCCTGGTGACGCTCCTCCTCTGGGTCTATTTCCTGGCGGGAACGCTGATCCTGCCGTTCTATGGTCTGGTGCGCCTGTTCTCGAACGACCGGGAGGCGTCCTTCCAGGGGATGAACAGCCGTTTCTACCGGGGATTCTTCCGGCTCGTCCAATGGCTGATCCCCGGGCTTTCCCTCCGGATCGGAGAGGACGTCCGGACGCTGCGCTCGGCGGTCATTGTCTCGAACCACCTGTCCTTTCTCGATCCGATCCTGCTGATCTCCCTTTTCGACCGACAGAAGACCATCGTCCGGAGCGATTTTTTCAACTATCCGATCTTCGGCTGGGTCCTGAAGACGGCGGGATACCTCCCCTCCTCGGCAAACGGGGACCGTTTCTCGACCCTGCTGATCCAGCGTGTGGAAGACATGGATCGCTATCTTGCCACGGGGGGCAATCTCTTCATCTTTCCCGAGGGGACGAGAAGCCGGAGCGGTCGCCGCCGGCCCTTCAGCCGGGGTGCCTTCCGCATCGCCGCCCGCTGCCGGGCGCCCCTCGGCGTGGTCCGGATCACGAATACCCACCTGCTGTTTCCGCCGGACCGGTTTCTTTTTCGAACGGGCATCCGGGAGCCGGTGTCTGTCGAGCTGCTGGCACTTCTGCACCCTGACTGGGATGCACCGGACTTTTCACTGAACGAGCTGATGGCCCGGGTGCAGGCCCTTTACGATGAGCGGGAGCAACGGGACGGGGAACGGGATCCGTCGCCGGCGGCCGGCCCCGGCGGAAAGCCGTCCGGAGGGGAGGCCGGGACACCGTGACGGAATGCCTGTTGGGGGCGGCCGTCGTCTATGTCGCCGCCTCGGTGAACTTCGCCATCCTCATCCTCACCGTCCTGGGGAAGGGGGATCCACGGGGCCGATTCAGCGGGAATGCGGGAACCACGAACGTATACCGCATGGCCGGCCCCTTCTGGGCGGCGGTGGTCCTGCTTCTGGACGTGGGACGGGCCGTGGCAGCAGCGGTCCTGGGCTCGATGCTTTTGCCTCCGAATCAGGTCCCCTGGCTGGGCCTGGCACTGGTGGCGGGAAACCGTTTCCCCTGTTTCCATGGCTTCCGGGGCGGAAAGGGTGTGGCCGCCTACCTGGGTTTCGCGGGGGCCCTGGCCCCGTGGGCGGCGGCCCTGGCGGCGGCGCTGTGGCTGGTTGTCTTCTCGGTCGTCCGGGTGCCCTTCGTGGCCTCCTTCTACATGATCGCCGCCCTCACGGCTGGAGAGGGACTGGCTTCCGGGGCGTCAGCAGGCGCCGCCGCAGCGGTGTCGGCGACGGTCCTTTTGATTCTGGCGGGCCACCGGCGGAACATCCGGGAGATCGGGAAGGGGAAGAAGACGGATGCCTCCGTGATCGAATCGGGGGCCGGATGACAGGAGATGCACGATGAAAAAAGGGGAAGTGCCGCAGGACGACATCCGCCATTTCCGGACCGCCCGCAAGGCGGCCTATGCCGTGGACGAGGAGGGACATTACACGACCGTTCCGACCACCGGCTGGGACGTGGAGGAGGTCATCCTGTACCAGGCCATCGGGGAGTTCGAGGAGCTGGCGGAGGCCTGCCGGCAGCGCGTCCTCCGAGGGGAAGACTCGCCCATTGCCTTTTTCATGTACAAGCGCTGCATGGATCCCACGGTCCTGGCCCAGGCCATGGGCCTGCCGAAATGGAGGGTCAAGCGTCACCTGAAGGGGAAGGTCTTCGCCCGGATGGGGGAGGAGATGCGGAAGGAATATGCCAGGATCCTGCGGGTTCCCCCGGACGCCCTCGCGCCGTTTCGTCCAGAGGTGCTGGATGGGGAGACCTACGAGCTGCCCCCCGGACTCTCCACGGAAGACCGGGAGGCCGGAAGAATCCCCGGGCCCAAATCGGAAGACGGAAAAACGAATGGAAGGAGCGCTTCTTGAAGCACGTCATCGATTTTGAACACCGCCATTACGGCCACTGCGAGAGCGGAGTCGTATCCGGCCTCCTCCGGCACAGCGGGCTCGACCTTTCGGAAGCGATGGTTTTCGGGCTCGCCAGCGCCATCATGTTTGCCTACGTGCCGTTCCTCCGGATGAACAACATGCCCACCATTTCCTACCGGATCCTCCCCCGGACCATCATCAGCGGCATCCAGAGCCGCCTGGGGGTTCCCTTCCGGAAGCGGACCTATCGGGATCCGGGCCGGGCGATGGAGGAACTGGTCGATTTCATGCGGAAGGGGCAGATCGTGGGACTCCAGACATCGGCCTACTGGCTGACGTACTTCCCGCCGGAGATGCGGTTCCAGTTCAATGTCCACAACCTGATCGTATTCGGGGTGGAGGATGGCGAATTCCTGGTGAGCGATCCCGTCTTCGAGCATCCCGTCCGCATCCAGGCGGCGGACCTGGAGAATGCCCGTTTCGCCAAGGGCGTCATGGCCCCGAGGGGGTTTGTCTACCACCCCGAAGCGGTCCCGTCGTCGGTCGACCTGCCGGTCCTGATCCGGAAAGCGATTGCCCGGACCCTCTTCATGATGCTCTCCTCACCGCCCCCCTTCGGGATCCGCGGGATCTTCTACCTGGCCCGGAAGATCGAGCGGCTGGACCGAAGCAGGGACGGCCGCTACATCCGCCTCTTCCTTGGACATATGATCCGGATGCAGGAGGAGATCGGTACGGGCGGGGGCGGGTTCCGCTTCATGTATGCCGCGTTTCTCCAGGAGGCGTCGGAGATCCTGCGTTCGGCCGCTCTTCAGGAGGCGTCGGGGAAAATGACCCTGGCGGGGGATCAGTGGCGGACCTTCGCGCTGGCCTGTGCGAGGATGATCCGGCAGCGCGACGGCGCTCCGGACCTGAGGGAAATCGCCGCGCTGCTCCGCCACTGCGGCGAGATGGAGCGGGACGTGTACGTGCTGCTGAAAAAGGGGATCTGAGGTCTCCGCGGGGGAGGTCGTCGATGCGTGTCGCCCTGGTCCAGCCGGCCGGGTCCAACTGGGTCCGGGGCCGCCGGGACATGGCCGCCGTGGCCAACCGGATGGCTCCGCTGGGTCTCCTGTCCATAGCCGCCTGGCTCGAGCGCGAGGGGCACGAGGTGTCGGTCCTGGACTGCCTGGGACCCGGCGCCGCGCCGGATGTGGAGTCGGTCGTCCGGAGCCTGCTTGGATTCCGCCCCGACCTGGCGGGATTCTCCACCACCACGTCCAGTTTTCTCGACGGCCTTGCCCTGGCGGTCCGCCTGAAGGAGGCCGCCCCGGGAATCCGGACCGTCTTTGGCGGCGTCCATGTCTCCGCCGTCGGCGGGTCGCTCCTGGAGCGGTTCGAGGCCATTGATTATCTCTGCCCCGGGGAGGGAGAGGCCACCCTGGCGGCGCTGGCCGGCGGCGGGGATCCGCGGGAAATCGACGGCCTCATTTGGCGAGACGGGGAGCGCGTCGTCGCCAACCGGGCCAGACCGACCCTGCCCGACCTGGATCGACTTCCTTTCCCGGCGTACCACCTGCTCCGGGGGTTCCCGCGGGGCTACAACCTTCCGCTGTTCAGCTATATCCGGACGCCGGGAGCCACCATGGTGACAAGCCGCGGCTGTCCTTACCGCTGCAGCTACTGCGACCGGTCCGTCTTCCGGCAGTCCTATCGCATGAATTCCCCGGAATACATCTACGAGCACCTGAGCCACCTGCGGCGGCATTTCGGGGTGCGCCATGTCAACATTTACGACGACCTGTTCACGGCCCACCGCCCGCGGATCGCCGAGCTCTGCCGGCTTCTCCGTTCCCGGCCCCTGGGGATCCAGTTCAACTGCGCCGTCCGGGCGGGCCATACGGATCGCGAGCTCCTTCGGATGCTCCGGGAGGCGGGCTGCCTGATGGTTTCCGTGGGCATCGAATCGGGGGAGCCGGAGTTGCTGGCCCGGCACAAGGCCGGGGTGACCCTGGAGGAGATGCGGGAGACGGTGGCGCTGATCCGGGAGAGTGGACTCCGGGCGAAGGGGCTGTTCATGATGGGGCTGCCCGGCGAGACGGAGGAGTCGATCCGGAAGACCAGCGACTTCTGTCTGTCCCTGGAACTGGACGACATGAATATGGCCAAGTTCACCCCGTTCCCGGGGGCGCCCGTCTGGGGCTCTATCCGGGAGGAGGGAGCCTTCGAGGAGGACTGGCCGCTGATGAACTGCCTGAACTTTGTCTTCGTGCCCCGGGGAATCGCCTCGCGGGACCGCCTCGATGAGCTGTACAACCGGCACGTGAAGCGGTTTTACACCGACCCGGGCTGGCGGCGCCGCCTGATCCGCCGGACCTGGCAGCACCGCTGGAGCCTCTGGTACCTGTTCTCCCACCTGCCCCAGTTCTGGACGGCGAAAAACTCGTTCCAGCCGAAGGGGTGACCGCGCCCATGATCCCGGGATAAACCGGGACGCCCCGGCTCCGGGATTCTATTTCGTCCGGTGGTTGAGGATGTAGTCTGCCAGCGCGTTGAGCGAGGCGAACACCTTCACCCCCAGCTCCTTGTTGTCGATCTTGACGCCGTAATCCTTCTCGATCATCATCACCAGCTCGAGCACGTCGATGGAGTCCAGGCCGAGGTCTCCACCGACCAGCGCTCCTTCCTCGTCAATATCCTCCGGGGCCACGTCCAGCAGGCCCAGCGTGGAGATAATCTTCTCTTTCAATTCCTGCTTCAGATTGTCCATTTGCTTCTCTTCTCCTTGCCGAAAATAACCGGGCCCGTTCACGGGCCTTTATCCATCTCCATTCCGCCCTTCCCCGGACGGGCGGGAAAGGGGAGGGCGGAGCAGGATTCGCTCCATGAACCGCCGGGTGGCGTGCTTCATCAGCAGCCTGATGTACCGGGCCCCCGCAAGCCATGCCCCGGCGAGGAACACCAGGTGGGACAGGCCGTACGTCAGGGGGCCGCCGACGGCGATGATCAGGGGTTCCCGGAACCAGGCGGCCAGCACTCCGAATGCGGCCACGGCGGGCCAGCCGATCACGTAGCTGAGGCCGACGAGGAAGAGGCCCGCCCACACCCGGGGGGAAGGTTTTCTTCGGATTTCCCGCAGGTCCGGAGGGTGTTCGAGAGCGTCCCGGACATAGGCCGTCCGGGCCAGGCGCTCCGCGATTTTCCGGATCATGCCCGGACCTTCCTGCGTATCACCGGGAGATCCGGACGTTCTGAAAGGCGAAATCAAACTCCTGCCACGACCAGAAAACCTTGCGGAAGTAAATGTAGGGATGAATCGTCAGCTTGCTGATGGATTTCATACCGGGGACCTGCTTGAAGTGCAACAGGACGCTTTTGGTCGCCCGGCCATCGAGAGGCACCCCCCTGTTTCCTGCACTGTACATGGTCGTCTTCTCGTTCCCGCTGTAGAACGTGACTTCCGACACGTTGTGTTGCTTTCCCTCCGAATCGGTAATCCGGGACTTGGTCCAGCGATAGGCATGGTCGTACAGGGCCACGCTGCGGATCGAGTCCTCCGTCAGGTTGGTGATGTCCACCCGGACCAGGATGTCCTTGCCGGCGGATTTCACGCTGATCAGCTCGAACAGGACGTCGTTGCCCTCGTGGGAGCCGATGGCATGGGGGTTCCGCCGGACCGGCGTCTTCGCCGCCGGAGCCGGTGCGGCGGGCTTTTCGACATCCCGGGACGGCTCCGGAGACGGAAGGATCTTTGCGAAGAAGCCGTCATCCTTGTCCTTCTCCTCGGGAGGTTTGGCAGCCGGGGTGTGCTCAGCGGGTTTCCGTTCGATCGGTTTGCGATTCACCTGTTTGCGATCGGAGGATTTGCGGTCGGCGGGTCTGCGGTCGACGGGTTTCCGTTCGGCGGGCCTGTAATCGGCCACCCGTTTCCCGTCATCCGCGCTCTCCTCCAGGACGGTCCGCACCCGGAACGCCATCTTCACCCGGACGCTGTCCCCCTCGTTGATGAAGGAAATGAGGCGGACGGACTGGATCCGGGCCTCCGTCACGGCCTGGTGGGACGATTCACCGGTGACGGTGAAATTCGTCACCTCCGTGGTGGATGTGGAGTGTTGTGTCTTGGCGTCGTTTTTCACCTCCGCCAGCTTGTCGATGATCGCAAGTGCCGAGGCCTCGGCCGGCGTCTGGGATCCCCGGGCCGTCGCCAGGGCGGTCTTGAAGATGATGGATTCGCGGACCCGCTTGGTGTCGTGCAGGGCTTGCTGGGCGTCCCGGAAGGCCTTGTCCGCTTCCTCCTTCTGAGATTGGACGGCGGCCGCTTCGCGGGTCGTCTTGTCGAGCTGTTCCTCGCGGCGCTTCAGGATGGACGCCTGGCTCTCCTTGTCCGCCTGGGCCTCCCGAATCCTCTTCTGGAGAGAGGCGATGCGGTCCTGGTAGGACTTGACCTGCTCCTGGAGTCCTTCCTCGGCGGCGGCGTTTGTCTGTGCGGTCTCGCGGATCAACCGGTAAGCGCGGTCGAGATCATGGGCGGTGGGGGTATAGCGGTTCTCGACGAGAAAATTGTCCAGGTCCTTCTTGCTCGTCACAACGACTGCCCGGATACCCCGGGATGCCGGCGGCGGTTTGACACGCCCCCCCTTCGGGGCCTGGAAGGGATAGAGCTCGTAGCGCTTCAGCCGGAGATAGGTCGTTCCCCTTGTGCCCTTTTCCATCTCGTAGCGGAGGGGTTCCTCGTTGTTCCACTTGGCCGTTCCCTCCTCGATGGCGCGGATGAAGTCCACCGACAGGACCGTATTGATGACCTTCGAAAAGGACTGGATGTAGGTGCCCATGTGCTGGGCCATCAGGGGGGCGGAGGCCTGGTCGGCCAAGGCCTCCAGTGTATGGGCCTTGTCCTTGAAGCCCCGGGTGAACAGGACCGCCACGGCGGCCTCTCCCTGCTTCTCGGTCTGGAGCCATTTCTTGAGGGAGGCCTGCTGGGCCTGGATGTCCTGGTTGTAGCGGGCAACTTGGCTGTCCAGGTTCTCGATGCCGGTCCGGATGGTCCGGACGTTCTTCTGCTGCTCCTCCCGTTCCGAAAAAACAGCCTGGTATCGGCTTGTCAGATCGTCCCGTTTCTTCTTGGCACGGACAAACTCTCGATTTGCGTTGGAAATCCCCTTCTTGTAGGCGGAGTCATCGTGCTCCTTTTCCTCCTCCGCGGACTTCAGGTTCGCCCTTTCCTCCTGGGACGTGGAAAAGCCCTCCCGCTTGTCCACCTCCGAGCGGATAGTCTCCCTGACTGCGCCGGTATCGTCGGAGCGGAGTGTCACCCAGCGACTCAGGGGTACGGTGGCGGCAAGGACCGGGACGGCCAGGAGCAGAACGAGCATAACCGGGACCCATTTTCGGATGGCCGCAGGCATGGATCATGATCCTTTCTGTATTATGCCCGGCAACAGGCTGGAACGAAAGAAAGACAGCAGGTACCCGGAACCCTCGTTTTGAGGACCCGATTCCCCTCCTCCGGGCAGGGCGTAATCTAATGGATCGATTGCCTGATGTCAAATCATTTTCAGCGATTACGAGGGAACAATCCTGTTGACAGTGGTTTTGGTGCATGTTAGGAATGACGACCTCGCGGAAAGCACGCAACGGCGCGGTTTTGAGCCTCTGCCCCGGGCCAGGAAAACCTGCGGATGCAGTGGCATGCCGATATGTTGCCGGGGAGCCCCCGCGGGGATGCTGTGCAGGGACATCAGGAGGCGTTCATGACCTTTCAAGAGCTTGTCCTGGCCCTCGACCGCTACTGGGCCGACCGGGGCTGCGTTATCCAGCAGCCCTACGACCTGGAGGTAGGGGCGGGGACCTTCAATCCGGCCACCTTCCTTCGCTCTCTGGGGCCGGAGCCGTGGAACGTAGCCTATGTTGAGCCGTCGCGGCGGCCCACCGACGGGCGCTACGGGGAAAACCCCAACCGACTCCAGCATTATTACCAGTACCAGGTGATCATGAAGCCCTCCCCCCTGGATGTCCAGGATCTCTACCTGGATTCGCTCCGCAGCTTCGGCATCGATCCCCTGGACCACGACATCCGTTTCGTCGAGGATGACTGGGAGTCGCCCACCGTCGGGGCCTGGGGCCTCGGGTGGGAGGTCTGGCTGGACGGCATGGAGATCACCCAGTTCACCTATTTCCAGCAGGTCGGGGGCTTCGACCTCAAACCGGTTTGTTCTGAAATCACGTACGGCATCGAGCGGATCGCCATGTACATCCAGGGGGTGGACAACGTCTACGACCTCATGTGGAACGATTCGGTGACATACGGGGACGTTCACCACCGGGGGGAGGTCGAATGGTCCGTCTACAATTTTGAGAAGGCCGACACGGCCATGCTGCGGACGCTGTTCGACATGTACGAGGCGGAGGGAGTCCGGGCCGCTGGACTGGATCTCGTTCTGCCGACATATGACTGCTGCCTCAAGTGTTCGCACACCTTCAACATGCTCAATGCCCGCGGAGCCATCAGCACGGCCGAGCGGACGAGCTACATCGGCAGGGTGCGCAACCTTGCCCGGCTCAGCGCCGAGGGATACCTGAAGCAGAGAGAGAAAATGGGTTACCCGCTGCTGGGCCGGACGTGGAAGACGTCCTGAGCGGGCGGCTTCTGAACCTGTCGTTGAACCAGGCTGCACCAATACGCACGAAAGCCGAATTCCCCGGTCCCTGAGCCTCAAGGCATGCCTGATGGCGCGCCGCAGGACGATGGGTGGGGGATTAGGGCGGTTCGGCGTTCTTTGGCATTCTGAACAAAGCGGTTACACGGCTACGCTGGATACGGGAGATGAACATGGGCAAGGAGTTGCTTCTGGAAATCGGAACGGAGGAAATCCCCGCGGGTTTCCTGCCGAAGGCGATCGCGGACATGGATGAAATGGTCCGGAAGGCCCTCGCCGAAGAGAGAATTTCTCACGGACCGGTGCGGGTTCTTGCGACGCCCCGCCGCCTCTGCCTGACCGTGGCGGATGTGGCCGAGCGCCAGGAGGACCAGCTGGTGGAGAAGATGGGACCGGCCCGGAAGGTCGCCTTCGACGAGGCCGGAAACCCCACCAAGGCCCTCCTCGGCTTCGCCCGGGGGCAGGGTCTCGATGTTTCGCAACTGGAGACGGTCGTGACGGAGAAGGGGGAGTACTTCTGTGCCCGCAAACGGATCGCCGGGGTGGAGACGGTGTCCATCCTCCCGGTCCTCCTGACGAAGCTCCTGGTCTCCATCCCCTTCAAGAAGACCATGCGCTGGTCCTCCTTCGACCTTCGCTTCCCGCGGCCCATCCATTGGATTCTGTCCCTGTTCGGAGGCGAGGTGGTGCCGTTTTGCATCGAGAACATCGCGAGCGGCCGGGAAACCCGGGGGCATCGCTTCATGAGTCCCGATCCTGCTCCCGTAAAGGGGTTTGAGGATTACCGGAACGTCCTCCGCGGAAAATTCGTGATCGTCGACCCGGAGGAGCGCAAGCGCATCATCCGGGAGGAGAGCCGCAAGGCGGCCGCGGCGGTTGGCGGCCTGCCCCTGGAGAATGACGACCTTCTGGAGACGGTGACGTTTCTGGTCGAGTATCCGACGGTTGTGTGCGGTAGTTTCGACGCGGCCTACCTGGCCCTTCCCCGGGAGGTGCTGGTCACCTCCATGATGTCCCATCAGAAGTACTTTCCCGTCGTGGACGCAGGAGGTAAGCTCCAGGCTCATTTCCTGACGGTGAACAATACCCTGGCGCGGGACCCCGCCGTGGTGACCCGCGGCAACGAAAAAGTCATCCGGGCCCGCCTTTCCGACGCCCGGTTCTTCTTCGACGAGGATCAGAAAATACCGCTCGACCGGCGCGTGGAGGATCTTCGCAAGGTCGTGTACCACAGCCTGCTGGGGACGTCCTTCGACAAGGTCGGGCGTTTCCGGGCGCTGGCGGCGGCCGTCGCCGGCCGGGTCTGCCCCGCAAAGAAAGGGACCGTCGACCGGACGGCTTGGCTCGCCAAGGCGGATCTGGACACGCAGATGGTCGGCGAGTTCCCGGAGCTCCAGGGCGTCATGGGGCGAGAATACGGCCTCCTGGCGGGGGAGGCTCCCGCCGTGGCGCGCGGCATCTACGAACACTACCTTCCGGTGGTCGCCGGCGGCGACCTGCCACAGACCGACGAAGGGGCCGTCGTCAGCATCGCCGACAAACTGGACACGATCGTCGGATTCTTCGGGGTCGGCGTGGTTCCCACGGGAACGGCGGACCCCTATGCCCTGCGCCGGCAGGCCCTGGGCATCCTCAACATCATCCTGGACCGGGGATATGTCCTTGACCTCGGTGAGCTCGTGGAGGAGAGCCTGGCCGTCCTGGGGCCGCTGGTCAGGAAACCCGGGGCGGACGTGAAGGCCGACGTCCTGGCTTTCATCCAGGCCCGTTTCCAGAACCAGCTCATCACCCAGGGCTACGCCTATGACGTGGTCGACGCCGTCCTGGCCGCCGGGGCGACGGACGCCGTGCAGGTGCTCCAGAGGGTCAAGGCCATGGACGTCTTCAAGTCCCACGAGGCCTACCGCCCCCTGGCGACGGCCTTCAAGCGGGCAGGGAACATCATCCGTGACTTCCAGGGGGGGAACGTGGATCCCTCCCTTTTCGAGGGCGAAGAGGAAAAGGCGCTTCACGCGGCATTTCTCGGTATGAAGGAAAAGGCCCAGTCGAACATATCCCGGCACGACTATCTGGCGGCCCTCACGGAGATGGCCGGGATCCGCGGACCGGTGGATGCCTTCTTCGAGAAGGTCCTGGTCATGGCGAAGGACGACCGGATCCGTTTCAACCGCCTGTCGCTGCTCAGCGAGATCTCTTCCTTTTTCCGGCAGGTGGCCGATTTCTCGAAGATTGTCACGGAATCATGAAGCGGGGAAAGAAGACCCCGAAGTTGAGGCGGATTTCGGACCGCCTTGTCCCCGCCTGACAAGGGGAGCAGCCATGCCGGTCCCTTCCGGATACGAAGGGTGAGAAGCCGGCACCGACAGAAAAGAAATCAGCCGGCTCGCATGTGTCCCGCCGGGAAGGCGGGCGGGTCGGGGGGAGTTGAAAAATGGCGTCGGATCCCGTCAGCAGCAGAAAAATATCCGAGCTCGAGGAGAAGCTGATTCTCCGCAAGCAGCTCCAGGATATCACCAACCGCATCCACGCGGCGCAGAACCTGAAGCAGATCCTGGTGGACCTGAAGGACGGCATCCTTACGCTTTTCGACGCCCATTCCGTCACCATCTACGTGGTGGACAAGATCCGCAACGAGATTTACTCCATGTTTCTGAGCGGGACGGAGCTCAGGGACATCCGCGTCCCCATCAGCAACAACAGCATCGCCGGTTTTGTGGCCAACACGGGCAAGATCGTGAACATAGCCGATGCCTACGACGCGGAAGAGCTCCGGAAGATCGACAAGAACCTGAACTTCGACCCGAGCTGGGACAAGAAGACCGGGTTCCGGACCCGGCAGATCCTGGCCATGCCGGTTCTGTACAACAACACCCTGATGGGAGTGGTCCAGATCATCAACCGCAAGGGTTCGACGGGCCGGTTCTCCGACGACGAAGAAAACTTCCTTCGCGAGATTGCCCAGGTCCTCGGGGTGTCCTTCTTCAACCAGGAGCGGTTTGCCCGGCGCCGGAAAACCAAGTTCGATTACCTTGTGATCCGTGGACTCCTGAAGGAGGAGGAATTGGATTCCGCCTGGGACGAGGCCCGGGAGCAGAAGGAGACCATGGAAAACTTCCTCATGAAGAAATACAAGATTTCCCGGGAAGACGTTGGGAAATCCTATGAGGAGTTTTATCGCTGCCGCTTCATCCAGTTCAACGACAAGCTTCCCATTCCCGGAGAGCTGCTGAAGAACCTCAAGCCCGAGTACCTGCGCCGGGAGCTGTGGGTGCCCATCGAAAAGATCGACGGCCAGATCCACGTCATCGTCGACGACCCGAACAACATCCTCAAGCGGGATACCATCGAAAGCCTCCTGAAGACGAAGGCGGTCAAGTACGACGTCTCCCTGCCGGAGGACATCATCAAATACATCGCCCAGTTCTTCCATTCCGCGGTGGACGAGACTTCCATCTCGGAGATCCTGGGGAGAATGGACACGCCGGACGAGGAGGCATACGAGGATGGCGAGGAGGTCGTTACCGAGTCGGACAGCGCCATCATGCAGCTGGTGAACAAGATCATCAACGACGCCTACGCCCGCCGGACTTCGGATATCCACATCGAGCCGAACGTCACCAAGAAGAACGTGGAAATACGGCTCCGCGTCGACGGGGACTGCGGCCTCTACCAGACCGTTCCCTTCAGCTACCGGAACGCCATTGTGTCGCGCATCAAGATCATGTCCAACCTGGACATCACGGTGAAGCGGATCCCCCAGGACGGCAAGATCAAGTTCCGCCGCGCCGGGGGGGACGAGATCGAGCTCCGCGTGGCCACCATCCCGACCCAGGGGGGAGTGGAGGACGTAGTCATGCGCATCCTCGCCAAGGGCGAGACGCTTCCCCTCGAAGCCATGGGGATGCTGCCCCGGAACTACAAGGAGCTGGTCAATTCCTGCGAGAAGCCCTACGGGATGGTCCTGGTGGTGGGTCCCACCGGATCCGGTAAGACCACCACCCTCCACGCGGCGCTGAAGCACATCAACACGCCGGACCGCAAGATCTGGACCGCCGAGGACCCCGTGGAAATCACCCAGTACGGGCTCCGCCAGGTCCAGGTACAGCCCAAGATCGGGTTCGACTTTGCCGCCGCCATGCGGGCCTTTCTCCGGGCAGACCCGGACGTGATCATGGTCGGGGAAATGCGCGACTTCGAGACGGCCAAGACGGGCGTCGAGGCCTCCCTGACGGGCCATCTCGTCTTCAGCACCCTCCATACGAACAGTGCACC